>JBAXMQ010000060.1:0-19383 GCA_037134215.1 Betaproteobacteria bacterium | reverse complement strand
CGCAGGGCAGTCGGTGCAGCGCACCGACCGCACCAGTGAAGCGCTGCCGCTGGCCCCTTGCCCCTTGGCTGCCAAAAGCCAGAAACCAAAGGCGGGCCTTAATCTGCAATCTACCGACGCGACCCACCAAAAATGCCGCCGAGCACCCCCCGGATGATCTGGCGGCCCACCTCGCGCCCGATGGAGCTGGCGGCGCTTTTGATCAGTTGCTCGCCCACACTGGCGCGCGTGCGACGCGTGCCGCCGCCCAGCAGATCGCCCAGGCCATCCAACAGGCCGCGTTCTGCGGGTGCATCAGTCTCCGGCGTCGTTGCAGGCGTTCGGCGGCTGGCGGTCCCGGCTGGTGCGGGGGACGGAGCGGATGGGGTCGCCATTCGGTTCTGGGTCCGCCCCTTGAGCGCCTCGAACGCTGATTCACGGTCCACCGCCCGCTCGTAGACGCCGGCCACCAGGGAGTCGGCCAACAGCTGTTGACGCTGCGATGGCGTGATGGGGCCGATCTGGCTGGCCGGCGGCAGCACGTACACCCGCTCGGTCAACGCCGGCCGGCCTTTCTCGTCCAACAGGCTCACCAAGGCCTCGCCCACGCCGAGCTCGGTGATGGCCGTGGCCACGTCCAGCCCGGGGTTGGCCCGCATGGTGTCGGCCGCGGCTTTGACCGCCTTTTGGTCGCGCGGGGTGAAGGCGCGCAGCGCGTGCTGCACCCGGTTGCCCAACTGGGCCAGCACGCTGTCTGGAATATCCAGCGGGTTTTGTGTCACAAAAAACACGCCGACGCCTTTGGAGCGCACCAGCCGCACCACCAGCTCGATGCGCTCGATCAGCGCCTTGGGCGCGTCATTGAACAACAGGTGCGCCTCGTCAAAAAGGAACACGAGCTTGGGGGCATCCAGGTCGCCCACCTCGGGCAGGGTCTCGAAAAGCTCGCTCAGCAACCATAGCAAAAAGGTGGCGTACAGGCGTGGTGCGTTCATCAGCTGGTCAGCGGCCAGGATGTTGATCACGCCTTTGCCGCTGGCGTCGGTTTGCATGAAATCGGCGATATTGAGCATGGGCTCGCCAAAAAAGCGGTCGCCGCCCTGCGCCTCGATTTGCAGCAGGCCGCGCTGGATCGCGCCGATGCTGGCTGCGCTGATGTTGCCGTACGCGGTGGTGTAACTGGCGGCGTTGTCGCCCACGTGCTGGCACATGGCGCGCAGATCCTTCATGTCCAGCAGCAGCAGGCCGTCGTCGTCGGCGATGCGGAACACCAGCTGCAGCACGCCGGCCTGGGTCTCGTTCAGGTTCAGCATCCGGGCCAGCAGCAGCGGCCCCAGATCGCTCACCGTGGCGCGCACTGGGTGGCCCTGCTGCCCGAAAACATCCCACAGTGTGGTCGGGTATGCTTCAAATTGAGGAGCATCAAACCCACGCTCAGCAATGACTTTGGCCAGTTTTTCGCCTAAACGCCCGGGCTGCGACAGGCCGGTGAGGTCGCCCTTGACGTCGGCCATGAACACCGGGACCCCGCGCGCGGAGAATCCCTCGGCCAGCGTCTGCAGGGTGATGGTCTTTCCGGTGCCGGTGGCGCCGGTGATCAGGCCATGGCGGTTGGCCTTGTCGGGCCGCAGGAAACATTGCACACGGCTCTTGCCCTTGGCGCGCTCGGCAATGAGGATGCCCTCGTTCTGGATCAATGTCATGAGAATCCTGAAAAGTACAATTCAGGTCGTAGCGTAACGAATATTTCAGAAAGAATCCCGTGGCAGGACACAGCAAATGGGCCAATATCCAGCACCGCAAGGGTCGTCAGGACGAGAAGCGCGGCAAGATCTGGACCCGCATCATCCGGGAGATCACGGTGGCGGCGCGCGCCGGCGGCGGTGACCTCAGCGCCAACCCGCGGCTGCGGCTGGCGGTGGACAAGGCCAAGGCCGCCAACATGCCGGCCGACCGCATCAAGTACAACATTGACAAAGCCACCGGCAACCAGGAAGGCGTGAACTACGAAGAAATCCGCTATGAGGGCTATGGCATTGGCGGCGCGGCGATCATTGTTGACACCATGACCGACAACCGGGTGCGCACCGTGGCCGAAGTGCGTCATGCCTTCAGCAAGCATGGCGGCAATATGGGCACCGAGGGCTCGGTGGCGTTTCAGTTCAAGCACTGCGGTCAGCTGATCTTTGCCCCTGGCACACCCGAGGACCGCATCATGGACATTGCCTTGGAGGCTGGGGCCGATGACGTGGTCACTGACGATGACGGCGCGATCGAGGTGCTGACCGCCGCTGCGGACTTTGAGGCGGTGCGTAATGCGCTGGTGGCGGCCGGCTTTGTACCCGAAGTGGCGGGCGTCACCATGCGAGCCGAAAACATGATTGAACTCAGTGGCGAAGAAGCGCTGCGCATGCAGAAATTGCTGGACATCATCGAAGAGCTCGATGACGTGCAAGAGGTGTATCACAACGCCCAGCTCGACGGCCTGTCCGCATGAATGTTCTGGTCATTGGCGGCGGCGGCCGTGAACATGCGCTGGCCTGGAAGCTGGCGCAATCGCCCCGGGTGCAGAAGGTCTATGTCGCGCCCGGCAATGGTGGTACAGCCTGCGATCCGCAGCTGGAGAATGTGCCCATCACCGACATCCAGGCCTTGCGTGCCTGGGCTGCCGACAAAAAAATTGCGGTGACCGTGGTGGGCCCGGAAGCCCCGCTGGCAGCCGGCGTGGTGGACGAGTTTCGGGCGCACGGCCTGCGCATCTTTGGCCCGACCCGAGCGGCGGCGCAGTTGGAAAGTTCCAAGGCTTTCTCCAAGGCTTTCATGCAGCGTCACGGCATCCCGACTGCCGCCTATGAGACTTTTTCGGACCCGGTGGCGGCCCATGCGTACATTGATCAGCAGGGCGCGCCGATTGTGGTCAAGGCCGATGGCCTGGCTGCCGGCAAGGGCGTGGTGGTGGCCGACACACTGGCGCAGGCGCATGAGGCGGTGGACTTCATGCTCGAAGGCAATCGCCTGGGCGTGGTGCACAACGCCGGCGGCGCGCGGGTGGTGATCGAGGCGTTTTTGCAGGGCGAAGAGGCCAGTTTCATCGTGATGTGCGATGGCAGGAACGTGTTGGCGCTGGCGACCAGCCAGGACCACAAGCGGCTCTTGGACGGCGATGCCGGGCCCAACACCGGCGGCATGGGCGCCTATTCGCCGGCACCGGTGGTCACGCCCGATGTGCATGCGCGTGTCATGCGCGAAATCATCCTGCCCACGGTGCGTGGCATGGAAAAAGACGGCATCCCGTACACCGGGTTTTTGTATGCCGGCCTGATGATCGACGCGGCTGGTCAACCCAAGACGCTGGAGTTCAATTGCCGGCTGGGCGACCCGGAGACCCAGCCCATCCTGATGCGCCTGAAATCCGACCTGCTGGAGGTGCTGCTGGCGGCGACCGAGCCTGGCCCGTATGGCCGACTGGACCAGGTCGAACTGCAATGGGACCGGCGCGCGGCGCTGGGCGTGGTGATCGCTGCGCAGGGCTATCCCTCGCAACCGCGCCAAGGCGACCTGATCGGCGGCTTGCCGCCCGCGTCGGCCGATGCCATGGTGTTCCAAGCCGGCACGGTGCTGCGCGAGGGGCAATTGCTTAGCAGTGGTGGCCGCATCCTGTGCGTGACCACGCTGGCTGACAACCTGCGACAGGCCCAGCAGCGAGCCTATGAGCTGATCCAGGGCCTGGGTATTGAGGGCATGCAATACCGCACGGACATTGGCCACCGCGCGCTCAAGGCCAGTCCTGCCGCGGCCGGTTGACCCGCGACCTGCCATCAACCCAAACCAAAGTGAAATGACCATGCCAAGTTTGGACCAGCCCGACGTTGCGACGGTGCGCGACTATTTGTTGGGCCTGCAGACACGCATCACCGCCGCATTGACCGCTGTTGACGGTGGCGCCTTTCTGGTCGATGCTTGGGAAAAGCCGCCCGGCGAGATGCTGCAGGGCCATGGCGTGACGCAAATATTGGAGGGCGGCCCGGTATTTGAGCGGGCCGGCTGCGGGTTTTCCCACGTGCGTGGGCCGCGACTGCCGCCATCGGCCACCCAGCACCGACCCGAGCTCAGCGGTTCGCCCTTTGAAGCCATGGGCGTTTCGCTGGTGTTCCACCCCCGCAACCCGTATGTGCCGACGGTGCACATGAACGTCCGCATGCTCGCGGCGCAATCGGGCGATGGCAAGACCGTGTGCTGGTTTGGCGGCGGCATGGACCTGACACCTTACTATGGCTTCGACGAGGATGCCCGTCACTTCCACGCCACCTGCCAAGCCGCGCTGGCACCCTTTGGGGACGACAAATACCCACGCTTCAAGACATGGTGTGACGAGTATTTTGTGCTCAAGCATCGCGGCGAGCAGCGCGGCGTGGGCGGCGTGTTTTTTGATGACTTCTCCGAGCTTGGCTTTGAGCGCAGCCTGGCCATGATGCAGGCGGTGGGGGACAACCTGCTGCCCGCCTACATGCCCATCGTGCAAAGGCGCAAGGACCAGGCCTACGGCGAGCGTGAGCGGGCGTTCCAGTTGTACCGTCGGGGTCGCTATGTGGAATTCAACCTGGTGTGGGATCGGGGTACCCATTTCGGTCTGCAGTCCGGAGGGCGGACCGAGTCGATCCTGCTCTCGATGCCGCCACTGGCCAGTTGGTCCTACCAGCAGGTGCCCGAGGCAGACGCCCCGGAGGCTGAACTCTACAGCCGGTTTTTGGTGCCAAGGGACTGGGTCTGAAGGACAGGCTAGACCTGCGCCCTGACTTGAACCAACCCGCGCGAATCGGCATCTTTGGCGGCGCTTTCGACCCGCCGCATTGCGCCCACCGAGCCTTGGCGCGCGCCGCACTTGACCACTTGGTGCTCGACCGCCTGTTGATCATTCCGACCGGTCAGGCTTGGCATAAGACCCGTACCCTGACGCCCGCTCACCACCGACTGGCCATGGCCCGCTTAGGCTTTGGTGACCTGCCCCGGGTGCAGGTGGACCCGCTTGAGATCGAGCGTTCCGGCCCCAGCTACACGGTTGAGACTTTGCGCGAGCTCAAGGCAGCGTGGCCGGGCGCCGAGCTGTTTTTGTTGATCGGTGAAGACCAGGCACGAGCCTTGACCCAGTGGCGCGACTGGCAGCGACTTCCGGAGTTCGCTACAATATGTGTAGCTGAACGCCAAGATTCGACGCGGCTTGGCGGCGCTTTTGTGCCGCCCCAACCGCTGGAAAAGCATGTGTTGCGCCTGCCTTTGCCGCTCATGCACGTCAGTGCCACTGAGATTCGCGCCCGGTTGGGCGCCCACCAAAGCGTTGAATCGCTGGTCTTTGAACCAGTGGCGCGTTATATTGAACACCATCACCTTTATCAGACACCTTGATGACTACTGCCACTCCCGCCAAAAAAGACGTCCAGAAACTCCAACGCGCCATCGTCGATGGGCTCGAAGATGTGAAAGCCCAGGACATCAAGGTGTTCGATACGGAGCACCTGTCGGCCTTGTTTGAGCGGGTGATTGTGGCCTCGGGGACGTCCAACCGGCAGACCAAAGCTTTGGCGTCCAGTGTGTCAGAAGCCGTGCGCGCCGCAGGCTTTCCCAAGCCACGCCTAGAAGGGGAGGCCAACGGCGAGTGGATCATCGTGGACTGTGGCCATGCGGTTGTGCATGTGATGCAGCCGGTCATCCGCCAATACTACAACCTGGAGGAACTTTGGGGTGACAAGGCTGTGCGCCTCAAGCTCGGCGCAGCCAAACCGCTGGTCAAGGCCGAGTCCGCGCCCGCCAAAGGCGAGGTGAGCAAGCCTGCGACCAGCCTGAGACGCTCCAATGCGGCCAAAAAAGGGGTGCAGGAGGCCTTCCCCTCCAAGGCGCAGATCAAGAAAAACCTGACAGCTGCCCAGGGGGTTGCCAAGCGACCGGCCGGCAAAACCGCCGATCAATCTGCCAGCCGGGTGGCGGTCAAGGCCGTCGCAGCGGCGGCGCCCGCCAAAAAAGTGCCGGTCAAGGTTGCGGCGGTCAAGGCTGGCGTCAAGACTGCAGCCAGAAAGACCGCCACGCGCAAAGCGTGACGCTCCAAGCGTGCGGCTGCTGATTGTTGCCGTGGGTCAGCGTGTGCCCGACTGGGCGCAAAGCGCCTGGGCCGACTATGCCAAACGATTTCCGCCGGAGCTCAAGGTGGAGCTTCGGGCCGTCAAGACCGAGCCGCGTGGTTCGCGCAGCTTGGAGACGCTGCTGGCGGCCGAGCGGGCGCGCATTGACGCCGCGCTGCCCAAGGGCTGCCGTGTGGTCGCCCTGGACGAGCGGGGCAGCACACTGACCACGATGGCGCTGGCCGACAAACTGCGCCACTGGCAACTTGAGGCCGACGACGTGGCCTTGGTCATTGGCGGTCCGGACGGCCTGCAGCCAGCCTTGCGGCAGGAGGCCCACGAGCGCATCCGACTCTCTGATCTGACCTTGCCGCATGCCTTTGTGCGCGTTTTGCTGATTGAGCAGCTGTATCGCGCCTGGTCGATCAATGCCAACCACCCCTACCACCGTGAATAACTTCATTTACCTGGCTTCTCAAAGCCCGCGTCGGCGTCAACTGCTCGAGCAGCTCGGTGTGTCCCACCAACTGCTGCTGCCCGATGCGGATGAGGATGCAGAAGCGCTTGAGCAGGTGCGAGCCGGTGAAGCGCCGCTCGCTTACGTGCGACGGGTCACCCGGCTCAAGCTTGATGCTGCGCTCTCTCGATTGGCCCGGCGTGGTCTGCCCGTGGCACCGGTTTTGTGTTCAGACACCACGGTGGCACTCGGACGCCTGATTTTCGGCAAGCCCGCAGACTCCGACGAGGCTGCCGCCATGTTGGCGCAATTGGGCGGGTGCACCCACCGCGTTCTGACGGCTGTCGCCCTCGGCATGGGGGCGCAGCGTGAGGAGGTGATCAGCCGCTCCCAGGTCCGCTTCGCTGGCCTTGATGCGGCCACCATCCGCGACTATGTCAGCACCGGCGAATCCATGGGCAAGGCGGGTGCTTATGGCGTGCAGGGCCGCGCGGCCGCCTTCATTGCCCATATCTCGGGCAGTTACTCTGGCATCATGGGCCTGCCGCTGTTTGAGACCGCGCAGTTGTTGCGCCGGTTCGAGGTTGCCACCAACGCTTAACCATGCAAGAAGACATTCTGATCAACTGGGCACCGCAGGAGACGAGGGTTGCCATTGTGGAAAACGGCGTGCTGCAGGAACTGCATGTCGAGCGCACGCTCGAACGCGGACTGGTGGGCAATGTCTATCTGGGCAAGGTGGCGCGGGTGTTGCCGGGCATGCAGTCGGCGTTTATCGACATTGGGTTGGAGCGCGCGGCATTTCTGCATGTGGCCGACGTCTGGCACCGGCAGCCCGATGGTGCGCCGCCTGGGGCTGTGCGCAGCACTCAGCCCCAAGTCCCCATCGAAAAGCAGGTGTTCGAAGGACAGACCCTGCTGGTTCAGGTGATCAAGGACCCGATTGGCAGCAAGGGTGCGCGCCTGTCAACGCAGATCAGCTTGGCCGGGCGGCTGCTGGTGTTTTTGCCGCAGGACGACCATGTCGGCGTGTCCCAAAAAATCCCGTCGGCGCAGCGCGACGAGCTGCGTGCCCGGCTGGTGCAACTGATAGGGCCCACGGGTGGCGGCTTCATTCTGCGGACCAATGCTGAGGACGCCAACGATGCCGAACTGTCGGAAGACATTGCCTACCTGCGAAAGTCATGGGCCCGCATCAAGGAAGCGTCGCTTCGCTTGCCGCCCCTGTCGCTGTTGCACCAGGACTTGAGTCTGCTGCAGCGTGTGTTGCGTGATCTGGTCGGGGAGGGCACGCAAACCATCCGGGTCGATTCGGAGGAGCAGTTTCAGGCCTTGCAAGCCTTCGGCCTTGAGTTCATGCCAGCGGCTGCAGCCAAGTTGCAGCACTACAAGGGCGAGCGGCCGATCTTTGACCTGTTTTCGATTGACGACGAAATTGCCCGCGCGCTCGGGCGCCGCGTGGAACTCAAGTCAGGCGGTTATCTGATCGTGGACCAGACCGAGGCTTTGACCACGGTTGACGTCAACACGGGTGGCTTCGTGGGTGCGCGTGATTTTGATGACACCATCTTCAAGACCAACCTGGAAGCGGCGCAGGCCATTGCCCGGCAATTGCGCCTGCGCAACCTGGGCGGCATCATCATCGTGGATTTCATCGACATGGTGCGCGAAGACCACCGCAGTGCGGTGCTTGCCGAGTTCCGCAAACAACTCATGCGCGATCGTGTCAAGACCATGGCCGGCGGCTTTTCGCAATTGGGTCTGGTGGAGATGACGCGTAAGCGCTCGCGCGAGTCGCTGGCCCACATGCTGTGCGAACCCTGCGCCGTGTGCCAGGGCAAGGGCAGCGTCAAGACAGCGCGCAGCGTGGCCTATGACATCCTGCGCGAAATTTTGCGTGAAGCCCGCCAGTTCAACCCGCGTGAGTTCCGGATCGTGGCCTCGCCCAAAGTGATCGAACTGTTTCTGGACGAGGAGAGCCAGCACCTGGCGGGCCTGAGCGAATTCATCGGTAAGCCCGTGTCGCTGCAAAGCGAGAGCGCCATGGGGCAAGAACAATACGACATCGTGCTGCTTTGACAGACGATCTTTGACCATGCCGGCCCCAATCCCGATTCTGATGTACCACCAGGTGGATGAGCCGCCGCCCAAGGGCACACCCATGCGCGGGCTGGTGGTGTCTCCTGCCGCATTCGCCCGGCAAATGGCCTGCTTGCGCGCCCTGGGATTCAAGGGCCTGTCGATGAAGGACCTCTTGCCCTATCTCTCGGGGCAGCAGCAGGGCCGTGTTTTTGGCATCACCTTTGACGATGGTTATGAAAACAACCTGCGATGCGCCTTGCCGGTGCTGCAGCGGTTTGGTTTTTCAGCCACCTGTTATGTGGTGGCAGACCGGGTCGGCCAGTGCAACGACTGGGATCGTCAGCGCGGCGTCCCGCAAGTGCCCCTGATGTCGGTGGCGCAGATGCAGGCCTGGGTGGATGCTGGCCAGGAAATCGGCTCCCATACCCTGACGCACCCCGAACTACCGACCCTGGTGGCAGCTCAGCAACAGCGTGAAATTGAGGACGCGCGGTGGGTGCTGGAGGGCATGATCCGGCAACCGGGTGGCGTGCGTCATTTCTGCTACCCCTACGGTGCGTTTGATCCGGGGTCTGTTCGAAGTGCGAAAGAGGCCGGCTACGACACCGCAACAACCACAATCCGCGGCCGGGTGGGTCACGGTCAAGGTCGCGATTTGATGACCTTGCCGCGGGTCTTGGTCAGCCGCACAACTTCCTGTATGCACCTGGTGCTGAAGTGCCTGACCCGGTATGAAGACCGGCGGGGCGCCCGGGTGTCCGGCGCCTAGCCCACAAGCCCCATCGGGTACACAGCATACGGGCTCATCCAACCGGGAATTCAGAGATGAATATTTTGCTGACAGGCGCCGAAGGTAACTTCGGTTCAGAATTTTGCAAACAGGTCAGGGACAACAATGCCGGACGAGTGACTTTGGTGGGCCGGGGCGATTGGGACGATATCGATCAAAAAATGGCGTCTGCAGAAGTCGTTGTTCATGCTGCCAGCGACCTTCGCACGTCCGCCAACGCGGAACCCTACCGCCTGCTTGACTCCAATGTGATGTCAACCGCCACCTTGCTCGAATCTGCTCGGCGGCAACGCGTCAAACGTCTCGTCTTCCTGAGCAGTTGCGCGGTTTATGGCGAAGACATGCGCACCGGGGAAGACAGTCTGTGTTGCCCGATCACCATCAACGGGATATCCAAGCATTTGAATGAAAAGCTGGTCGCTGAATTTTGTCAAGCCAATGGCATCGAATACCAGATCTTGAGGGTGTTCAATACCTATGGAGGGCAGGATAGATTTTCCATTTTCAGTAAACTGAAACAGGCCCTGGTCAGTGGGTCTGTGTTCACGCTCAACAACGAAGGGCGAATGCAGCGAGACTTTATCCATGTGAGAGATGTTGCTGCCATCGTGCTCAGTTTATCGACAGTCGACATCAAATACACACACATGAACATCGGGACCGGTATCGCCACAAAAATATCCAAACTGGTGGACATGGTGGCCGCCCAATTTCCGGGGCTGGTGATTCAACCTGGCGTGACCCGGGAGGCAGAGTACTCACGAGCCGATACCACCAGGCTGCGTGAGTACTGGGGTGGAAATTTCGTTCGGGTGGAAGACTATATTCTTGAAGACTTTGCCGATGAACTGTCATTGACTCGGTCAAACCGTTTGCCTGCCTCAAATGATCCAAAGGCCTGAGTTGAGGGCTTGTCAGGCATTGGCGCAGAAGCCTTACCTGGCAACCGCTCCCTTGTGAATCTTGGCGACGTTTCGGTAAATCTCGTAATACTTGGCCTTTGCAACATCCCAGCTGTATTTGCTGGCGAACAGAAATCCGTTGGCTGCCAGCTTCAGACGTAAATCGCTGCTCAGGACAATGTCGCTCAGGGCGGCCACCATGCCCTGAACATCGTCAGGCGTCGGCAACAAGATGGCGTCGACATGGTCCAGCAGCAAACTGCCCATGTTGTTGTAGGGCTCTGCGGTGGTGATGACCGGAACGTGCTTCGCCATGGCTTCAAGCAAAACCATGGGGAAAACGTCCTGAGTTGTCGGGTGTGCCAAACAGTCCATGGCGGCATAAGCAGTGGGCATATCGCTCACCACACCCATGAAGCGGCATGATTTGCCTTGACCCAATTGCGCCACCAGATCGGTGTACTGGTCAGCCTGAGCCGGATTGCCAATGACCATGATTTGTATGTCAAAGGGCACCTTGGCCGCTGCCTTGAGCAGGGTACCCAGGCCCTTCTTTTTAAAATCATGACCGACAAAGCCCACAGTCGAGATGGAAGGGCTCAAGCCCAGGCGCTCCCGTGCCGCTGTTTTTTCTGTCAAGGTGAACGCGCGCTCAGGAATATCCACACCAGGCGGGATCACGCTGCTTGCCGGTAACTGCGGCATCACCTCCAGCGTTTCGTCGTGAACAAATTGAGACACAAAAACGCAGTGGTGACCGGTGCTGCACAACCTCATTCGTTCCAGCCACAGGTAGGCCAGCAATCTGGGACTCAAGGCGATGCGCCACGAACTCATGCCTTTTTGCTTGAGGCTGGCGTGCACCGTCTTCACACTGACCGTCTGGACATCACCATGGGTCACGTTTTCATAGGAGTGAACAAGGTCGAAGCCTTGACGGGTCACACGCTTGGTGTACCAGCTAAACCAAAGCTGGTTGAGCCAGCGACTTCTCACAGCCAACTTGGGCACCCGAATATGCTTGAACACCGCCGGCGATTGGTCAAAATCTTGCGATACCACGGTGATGTTGCATTCGCCCAGCATGGATGTCGCCAGCGAAACAGCCAGGCTTTCGGCGCCGCCGCCAATTTTGGAAAAATTACGGGTCAGTATGGCGAGTTCGGTTTTCATGAACAGTTCACCCTCATCGGTCAGCGTGGGCGTTTATGCGACTGATGGCTCTTCGGCGACAGAAGAACCAGGGTCTGCCTGCTCACTGGGCGACTGGGCGCCCGCCCGGAACAGGCGGGCATAGCGGGCATCCCGCTGCAGCAGTTCGGCATGGCTTCCTGACTCCACGATGCGGCCGGCGTCCATGACGAGGATGCGGTCGGCGTGCTGCACGGTCGACAAGCGGTGTGCGATCACCAGCGTGGTCCTGTTTTTCATCAGCCGGTCGAGGGCATCCTGCACGGCCTTTTCGGACGCTTGGTCCAAGGCCGAGGTGGCTTCGTCCAGGATCAGAATGGGTGCGTCCTTGTACAGGGCCCGTGCAATCGCCAGCCTTTGTCGCTGCCCTCCGGAGAGCTGCATCGCGTTATGACCCACCTCGGTGTCGATACCTGCTGGCAGGTCGGCCACAAATTGCGCCAGATTGGCCGCCGCCAGGCAGTCCAGCACCCGCTGCCGGTCCAGCGGCTGGCCCAGGGCGACATTGGCCGCCACACTGCCGCTGAGCATGATCACGTGCTGACTAACCAGTGCAAACTGCCGCCTAAGGGCCACCACCGACCAGTGCCGCACGTCGTGGCCGTCTATCTCCAACGTCCCATCGCTCAGTTCCACAAAGCGCGGCAGCAGGTTGACCAGCGTGGTTTTGCCAGCGCCCGAGGCGCCCACCAGGGCCACGATTTCGCCGGGCATCACGGTCAGGTTGACGTGATCAAGCGCTGGTGCACCGTCGGGTTTGAAGCGCACACTCGCGTCGCGAAAGCAGATCTGGCCCTTTGACCTTTGGGGCGCATAGTCGCCGCCGGACTCTATGGGGATGGACTCCAGCAGGCTCAGCCCACGCTCTACCGCCGCCAGGCCACGCGTGATCGGGCTTGCCAACTCCGACAGGTGCTTGAGTGGTGCCACCAGCATCAGCATGGCGGTCACGAAGGCCACAAAACTGCCTACCGACGTGCTTTGGTCGGCGCTTTGGAGCAAGGCCACGCTGATGACGGACGACAGGGCAACGGCTGCCAGCACCTGTGTCAGCGGCGTCATGGCCGAGCCGGCGGCTGTGGATTTCATGGACAGGCGCCGCAGACCGTCGGCCAGCACAAAAAAGCGTTCCGATTGCGCCAGTTGCGCGCCCTGGACCCGCACGTCACGATGCGCCAACACATTTTCCTCTACAACATAGGCCAGTTCGTCTGTGGCGTCCTGGCTGGCCTTGGTCAGTCGGTACAAACGGCGCGACAGCACCCGCATCACGATCGCAACGGCTGGAAACAGGGCTGCCACGATCAGGGTCAGCTTCCAATTGAGAAACATCAAATAACCCAACAAGGCCAGCAAGGTGACGCTGTCGCGTGTCAGGGTCATGAGCGCTGTCACCAACATGCCGGAGCCGGTCTGGACCTCGTAGACGATGGTGTTGGCCAACGCGCTGGACGATTGCTCGGCGAACAAGGACAGACGGGCTTGCTGCAGGCGTTCGAACATGGCGGTCCTGAGCCCAAGCAGACCCTGGGTGGTGACCTTGGCCAGTGCGATCTGCGCCAAAAAACCCGCTAGACCACGCAAGCCAAACAGCAGAATCAGCGCCACCGGAACCATCCACACGGGCAGGTTGCGCTGCTGGAATCCGCGGTCCAGCAGGGGTTGCAGCAGGGCCGGTATCAGGGGCTCGGTCAGCGACATGGCGATGGTGGCCAGAAAGGCCACCACCCAGGCCCAGCCAGGGCGGCTGAAGTAACGACCGATACGGGCCAGGCGTGCCAGCACGCCGGTGCCATCGGGCTGGAGCAGCTCGGTCATGACAGGACAAGGGCGATCATCACGTTGGCATTATCGGGCCAGGAAGCAGGGCGCCGGCTGGCTGCCAATGCGGCAGCGACTCGGCTATGCTCGACGCTGTTCCATATATTTGCTGCCAGCGCCCTTGTCACTCAGCGTCATCATCATTACCCGCAACGAAGCGGGCAACCTGGCCGCCTGCCTGGACAGCGTGGCGTTTGCGGACGAAGTCATCGTGCTCGACGCCGGCAGCACCGATGGCACACCCGATCTGGCCCGGGCCTTGGGGGCGACCGTGCATGGAACCTCCGACTGGCCGGGTTTTGGTCCGCAAAAAAACCGGGCCTTGGCGCTGGCCAGCCAGGCGTGGGTGTTGTCTCTGGACGCCGATGAGCGGGTCACGCCGGAGCTTGCTGAACAAATCCTGGCCGCCATGGGCCGTGACTCGGCGCAGGCTTACGACATCCCGCGTCTGACCCAGTTCTGTGGTCGCTGGATTCATCACTGCGGCTGGACGCCCGACCTTGTGTTGCGCCTGTTCCGTCGCGAAAGCGCCCGTTTCAGCGACGACCTGGTGCATGAAAGGGTGGTGTTGCTGCAAGGACGCAAAGCGCAGCTGCAAGGCAGGTTGTTGCACTTCAGCTACCCCACACCCACCCATTACTGGCGCAAACTCGAGCGCTACAGCCAGGCCTGGGCCAGTCAGCGCCACCTCGCGGGTCAACGAACCACCATGTGGCGCGCCGCGCTGGCCGGGGTGGTAGCATTCATCCGCAGTTACGTCTTCAGACTTGGTTTTCTTGACGGAGCCATGGGCTTTGCGGTTTGCGCCATGCAGGCGCAAGCCGCATTCGGAAAGTACTTTGCCTTGTATTGTTTGAATCAAAAACATGACCATTCGACGAACTCCACAGGGCCTTGAGCTGCTGCGCGTCGTCTGCGCCGGCTTGTGGCTGTTGACTTGCGCCGTTGCCCAGGCCCAGTTCAGGGTTGACGTTTCGGGCATCGGCATGAAACAGGTGCCGATTGCCGTGGCACCCTTTCGCGGAGAGGACAGTGCGCCACAAAAGCCGGGGGCCATCGTGCAGGCCGACCTGGAGCGAAGTGGCCAGTTCCGTGGGCTCGACGCTGCTGCCCCTGGACTGGACGAAGCGACCCGTCCCGATCTGTCGGGCTGGCGACAAAAGGGGGCTGACGCCCTGCTGACTGGCAGCATCACCCGCCTGGCCGATGGGCGTTTCGATATCCGGTTTCGCCTGTGGGATGTCGTGCGGTCGCAAGACCTGGGTGGCCAAAGTTACGCGGTGGCGGCTGGCGATTTGCGCCTGGCCTCCCACCGCATTGCCGATTACGTCTATGAAAAGCTCACCGGTGACAAGGGTGTGTTTTCCACCCGTATCGCCTATGTCACCCGTTCAGCCCAGCGCTACCAGCTTTGGGTCGCCGACGCCGACGGTGAAAACGCCCAGTCTGCCCTGACCAGTGTGGAGCCCATCATTTCCCCGGCCTGGTCTCCCAACGGAACGCAGTTGGCCTACGTGTCCTTCGAGTCGCGCAAGCCTGTGGTGTACACACACGACATCAGCTCCGGCAAGCGCCGTCTGCTTGCCAATTTCCGGGGCTCAAACAGTGCCCCGGCCTGGTCCCCCGATGGCCGCACCTTGGCGCTCACCCTGAGTCGCGAGGGCGGATCTCAACTGTATGCCTTGGACACCGTTGCCGGTGGTGAACCCAGGCGTCTGGCCCAGTCGGGCAGCATTGATACCGAGCCGGCCTATTCGCCTGATGGCAAAAGCCTGTATTTCGTCAGCGATCGGGGCGGTGGCCCCCAGATCTACCGAATGCCAGCCTTGGGTGGCGCGGTTGAACGGGTCACCTTCACCGGTACCTACAACATTTCGCCCGCCCTCAGCCCGGACGGTCGCTGGCTCGCCTATGTGTCGCGCATCAACGGCGCGTTTCGGCTTCATGTGATGGAGCTAGCGTCTGGCACCGTCAACGCCATCACGGACACGTCTTCTGACGAGAGCCCAAGTTTTGCGCCCAACAGCCGGCTCATCGTCTACGCCACGCTGCAGCAAGGGCGCGAGGCCTTGATGACCACCACGGTTGACGGCCGCATCAAAGCCCGCTTGAACGGCGCGGCGGGCGACATCCGAGAGCCCGATTGGGGCCCATTTCAAAAATAAGCATGGTCATAGGAACAATTTCATGAAACATATTTTGAGCTTGGCTACCCTAACGTTGCTGTTGAGCGCCTGCGGCTCTTCGGTCAAATTGGACACGGTGCCTGTGGAGGACAAAAACGCTGTGGCTGTACCCCCGGCCGCGACCACTGCAGTCCCTGGCGGCACCGTGGCAGGCAACACCTCTGGCACAGCTGGCGCCGGCGCCAATCCCGATCTTGTGGCAAAGAGCACAGTTGCGCCGGTCGATCTGGGCCAGCAGGGCGCCGCAGCGCTGGCCCCAGCCGGCTCCAAATTGATTTACTTCGATTACGACAGCATCGCCATCAGACCGGAATTCCAGCCTGTGTTGGAGGCACATGCCCGCTTCCTGCGGGCAGACAAGCTTCGGCGGGTCGCGATAGAAGGCCACACCGATGAACGCGGCGGGCGTGAGTACAACCTTGCATTGGGTCAAAAACGGGCTGAGGCGGTGCGCTCTGCACTGGGCCTGTTGGGGGTGGCAGACGCACAGATCGAGGCTGTGAGCTTCGGTAAAGAGAAGCCGGCCGCGTCGGGCAGTGACGAAGACTCACTGGCCAAGAATCGGCGCGCAGAGATCAGCTACCGATGAGCCGGGGCCTCAACCCAGCGCCTGTGCTGCGCTCACTGGCGCTCACCGTGGGCCTGGTGATCTTCAGCGGAACCTTGCACGCCGGCTTGTTTGATGATGACGAGGCGCGCAAGGCCATTCTGGACCTGCGCCAGCGGTTGGAGAGCGTACGCCAAAGCGTGGAGCAGGTTCGGCAAAGTGTCGACACGGTGCAGCGCAATGTGGATGGCGTCAGCCAAAACCTGGAGCAAGTGCGCCAGAGCGCGCAGACCGACCGCATGGAGATCAAGCAGGGCAGTGTGCGTGCGGCCGAAGAGGCAACTGTCTTGCGCAGCAGCCTGCTTGAGTTGCAAAACCAATTGGCCCAGGCGCGCAGCGAGGCAGCAGCGCTGCGCGGTGCCAACGAGCAACTCTCCCGTGATCTCTCAGAGTCCCAGCGCCGGCAAAAGGACATGGCGCAGGCGCTCGATGAGCGTTTCAGGGCGCTAGAGCCGGCCAAGGTCCTCGTCGATGGCGTGGAGTTCATGGCGGAACCTGCAGAAAAAAAAGCGTTTGACACGGCACTGGCGCTGTTTCGAAAGGCGGACTTTGCCGGCGCGCAAACCGCGTTTGTTGACTTTCTCACCCGCTACAACCAAAGCGGTTATGGCCCTTCTGCTCTGTTCTGGCTCGGCAACGCGCAATATGCCACGCGGGATTACAAGGAGGCCATCATCAACTTCCGTGCATTGATCGCCAAGTCACCCGACCACCTTCGCACCCCTGAGGCGGTCTTGTCGGTGGCCAATTGCCAGGTAGAACTCAAGGACGTGCGTGCTGCCCGCAAGACCCTTGAGGATCTCATCAAGGCCTACCCGCAGTCCGAAGCGGCGGCAACCGCCAAAGACCGGCTCACCCGTTTGAAATAGCCCGCCGCCCGTAAAATCCGGGCATGCAAGCTTACGACCTCTCCGCGCTCAATACCCAGCTGTTGTTGCTGGCCTTTGGCATCGGCGCGGCCTTTGGCGCCATTGCTCAGCGCACGCATTTTTGCACCATGGGCGCGGTCAGCGATGCCTTCAATATGGGCGACTGGACACGCATGCGGCAATGGGGTTTGGCGCTTGGGGTCGCCATGCTTGGTTTTGCCGGATTGGTCTATGCGGGTCAAGTCGATCCGACCCAGGTGCTTTATGCGTCCAACCGTTGGCTCTGGCTGTCCGCTGTTTTGGGCGGCCTCATGTTCGGTTTGGGCATGGTGCTGGCTTCCGGCTGCGGCAGCAAAACCCTGGTGCGCATCGGCGGCGGCAGTCTGAAATCCGTGGTCGTGCTGCTGGTGCTGGGGCTGGCGGCATTTGCAACGCTCAAAGGCATCACTGCGGTGCTGCGGGTGGCCACGATCGATCGGGTGGTGGTGGATCTGCCCATGGGTACCGGTCTGGCGCAATGGGTGGCTGGCCGCTGGGGATTGCCGCCGGCCCTGACCGCGCTGGTGTTGGGTCTGGCCTTGGGCGGCAGTCTGGTGGTTTGGGTCTTGGCCGACCGTGATTTCCGCTCCCCGGCCAATCTGCTGGCCGGCGTGGGTATTGGTGGGCTCGTGGTGGCCATGTGGTGGGTATCGGGGCATTTGGGCCACGTGTCGGAGCATCCCGAAACCCTGCAGGAAACCTTTTTGGCGACCAACTCAGGCCGCGCCGAAGCGCTGAGTTTTGTTGCGCCTGTCGCTTACCTGCTGGATTGGCTGCTGTTTTTCAGCGACAAAAACAAGTTGCTAACCATGGGCATCACATCCACGGCTGGCGTGGTGTTGGGTTCTTTGCTGGCGGCACTGGCCAACCGCAGCTTTCGCTGGGAAGGCTTTGGCAGCACCGAGGATCTGGCCAACCACCTGGTGGGCGCTGTGCTGATGGGTGTGGGTGGTGTTGCTGCGATGGGCTGCACCATAGGACAGGGCTTGAGCGGCTTGTCCACCCTGAACGCCACCAGCGTTGTCGCCGTGCTGGGCATCCTGACCGGTGCCGTCGCTGGGCTGAGTTACCAGGCCTGGCGCGTTGACCGCGCAAGCTGAGCATGGAGCGCCGCTTTGCGGGTTTGGCCCGTCTTTATGGCCAAGCCGGTGCCGAGCGCATCACCCGGGCTCATGTGGCGGTGATTGGCATCGGCGGCGTTGGCTCATGGGCGGCCGAGGCCTTGGCCCGCAGCGGGGTCGGCCAACTGACCTTGATTGACCTGGACCATGTCAGTGAATCCAACATCAACCGCCAGATTCATGCGCTCGATGCCACGGTAGGTCAGGCCAAGGTGCTGGCTATGCAGGACCGAATCCATGCCTTTCATCCTGGCTGCCAGGTGCATGGTGTCGAGGCCTTTGTTGACGCTGACAATTGGCCTTCTCTTTTGCCGGCTGGCGTGAACGCTGTGATTGACGCCTGTGATCAGGTCAGGGCCAAGACGGCCATGGCAGCCTGGGCCCTGCGTAGCCGAAGCATTTTCATTGCGGTGGGTGCTGCTGGCGGCAAGCGGCTCGCCCACCAGGTTGACATTGACGACCTGGCCCGCACCACCCACGACCCGCTGTTGGCCCAGTTGCGCTACCAACTGCGCAAACAGCATGGCGCCGCGCGCGATGCCAAAAAAATAGGCCTGCCTGTGGTCTTCAGCCGGGAAGCTATCACAGCGCCGGACACGTCCTGCGCCCCGCAGCAAGACACCGGTCTGAATTGCCATGGTTTCGGCTCGGTGGTCAGTGTCACAGCCACCTTCGGTCAATGCGCTGCCGGCTGGGTGCTCGATCAATTATCGCGAGCCAACCTCTGATCGGGCTGAAAATTCGCCCTATAATCCGGGGCTTCGCTGAGCTGCAAAAGCAGCGATGCGGAGACCGGACGGGATGTTAGCTCAGTTGGTAGAGCAGCGGACTTTTAATCCGTTTGTCGTGGGTTCGACCCCCGCACATCCCACCAAATAAGCCTTACGGCATATGGAAAGCCTGCTATTCAAAAGATAGCAGGCTTTTTTATTGGGGCTGTCTAATCGGCTAATCGACGGCTCGCATTGGAGGTATGACCATGGTTGACACCCGGGCGCGGCCCATAGACGCTTTGCTTGCCACCTATTCTGAAAGCCATGTGCATCCCGTCAATGAAGCGATTCATTGCCTGTGTGTGCCGGCCATCGTGTTTGCGCTGCTTGGGCTGATGTGGTCCTTGCACCCGCTGCTGCCGGCCCTGATGGCGCTGGCCTCGCTGGGCTACTACCTGTGGCTGTCGCGGCCTTTTGCCTTGGGCATGGTGCTCATGACGGCGGCCATGCTGG
>JBAXMQ010000059.1:0-19766 GCA_037134215.1 Betaproteobacteria bacterium | reverse complement strand
GGGTGAATCGCTGCAACTGCGCCGCAATCGCGGCCTGAATCCTGGGGTGGCAGTGACCGGTGTTTAGCACCGCAATGCCACCAGCAAAATCGATGAAGCGGCGCCCCTCGATGTCCCAAAACTCGGCGTTCTTGGCGTGGTCGATGAAAAAATCGGCCATCACGGCCACACCGCGCGGCGTGACAGCCAAACGGCGCTGGTGCCAATCGGCATTGGAGGGGGTGTTTTGTGGCTTCAGGATGGCGTTCATGTCATTTGCTCCAAGGGCTAACCAGTCGGTGGGTCTGCAGCGGGCCGTCGAGCTATACCGAGTCAAGTATCAGTGTATTTGCCGCAGCCGTGCAGCGTTTTGTCACGTCCGACCCGCAATGCCTCGACCGGACTGATTGAATACCCCTCCATCAACGCAAAGCGGGCGATGGTCAGCCGCCTGCCCGGCTTAGAACGAGACCACCAGAGCCGTACCGATGGTGGTGTTGCCCTGCTTGTACTGGCCGTTGCTGTCGAGGAAGTTATAGCCGGTGGAGCGGTCGAGGCGAAGCTCGGTCTTCCACTGGGTGTTGGTGTTGACAGCGTAGTTGAAGCCGGCCGTCAGCGCGTAACGGTTGGCGCCACGGGTTGGGTCAGCGGCGACGCCGGTTTCGTCCAACTCTGGACCAAACACCGTGGTTTTGTTGGCATCCTCCGGGTTGTAGTACATGCCGCCGCCATTGGCCCGGTTGTCAATGTAGTCCGCGCGGGCAATGGCCTGCAGGCGCGGCGTCAGCTTGTAGCCGACCAGGGCCGATACGCCCCACCACCGTGCATCATCGCTGGTGCCGCTGGTTCCGCCAATCAGGCGTCCCAAACTCAATTGCCCCTGCAGGGTCAGATCACCCCGCGTATGGTAAGCATCAACCTCCACCAAGTCGACGTTGCCCGGCCCGTTGTTGGTCCGCACATGCACACCCGAAAAGCCAATACCGCTGTACTCGCTGGCGGAGTAGTCTGCGCGGTAAGCGATACCGGGGAGGCTGCGTGTGGTCACACCATCCACCTGCCCCACCATCCACTTGGCCGTCCAGGGGCCCATGGCATACGACAAACCAGCACCCATGTAGTTGGTCGCCGCCGAGTGCGTGTAGAGCAGGTTGTTGCTGATCAGCGGGTTGACGTTGCCCCAAGACAATTCGTAGCCAGAAAAATCAGGCGTCAGGCCGGCAATGATCTTGGTGCTGCCAGAACCGATGGGCACCGACAGGCTGGCTTCGTGCACGATGCTGCTGCTCGACAGCGGTGTCAGGCGCAGCGTCCAGCCAATGCCCTCATCGGGCTCCTTGTTGATCTCAAACATGGCAGCACCATTACCGCCATTGCCCCGGGCCTTGTCAAAACCGGTCTTGGCAGAAATCTCGTCGTTGGAATAACCGACATCAAGCACACCCTTGAACTTCATACCCTTGAAGCCAGCCTTGATGGATTCTTCTTCGGCCAGATCGATTTTTTGCACCAAGCGATTGAATTCCTGCGGGTCCACTGCCGCTGGCTTGGCGGCCATGGCCTCGATTTTGTCGGACAGCATTTTCAGCTGAGCCTTGAGCACCTCAATCTCCTTTTGCAGCTCCGCCGCCGACTGCGCATGGGCGCTGAAGCAGGGCAGCGCTGCGGCCAGGGCCAGGACAAGAATTTTTTTGGTGAGTTTCATCAGGTTCTCCGTTTCAGTTAAATCATGCAAGACAGGTTTTCGCGTGCGGTGTAAGGCGCCTAGGTGCCGCCGGCTTTGTAGGCGGCCGCCATTTCCTGGGCGCGCCGGCGCTCGCTGCGCGCAATCAGCAGGCTGGCGATGACCACACCGATGCCGACCACCAGCACCGTGAGGGTGGCCACCGTGTTGACGCTGGGGCTCAAGCCCAATCGGGCCCGGCTGAAGATGGTGATAGGCATGGTGGTAGAGCCGGGACCGCTCAGAAACGCTGACAGCACCACATCGTCCAATGACAGGGTGAATGTCAACAGCCAGGCCGAGGCAATGGCCTGCGAGATCAGCGGCAGGGTGACCAAGAAGAACACCTGCCAGGGTCGGCAGCCCAAGTCTTGCGCCGCTTCTTCCAGGCTACGGCTCATTTCCTGCAAGCGGGACTGCACGACCACCGTGGCATAGGCCATGCCCAACAAGGTGTGGCCTAGCCAGATGGTCACCATGCCACGCTCCGGGAAACCCAGCGCGCGCTGCACCGACACCAGCATCAGCAGCAGCGACAAACCAATGATGACCTCGGGCATGACCAGCGGTGAATTGACCATGCCGGCAAACAGCGTGCGGCCGGGAAAGCGTTTGAAGCGTGTGAGTGCCAGTGCCGCGAGTGTGCCCAGCACCACCGAGGCGCAGGCGGTAAAAAATGCAATTTTGAGCGACAGGGCAAAGCCGCTGATGATCTCGGCATCACTGGCCAGCGCCTCATACCAGCGCAGCGACCAGCCGCCCCAGCTGGTCACCATCGGGCTGGCGTTGAAACTCAAAATCACCAGGGCAAAGATGGGTAGGTACAAAAAAACAAAAACGGCGCCCATCCAGCCCAACGACGTGACGCGGCCAGCGTTGAAGCTCATGCCCGGGCTCCTGCCGAATTTTCGGCCTGGTATTTGTTGAACAGGGCAATGGGCACGATGATCAGCAGCACCATCACCACGGCCACGCTGGCGGCCATGGGCCAATCGTTGTTGCTGAAGAACTCATCCCACAGCACGCGCCCGATCATCAGCGTCTGCGGCCCACCCAGAAGTTCGGGGATCACAAACTCGCCAACGCAGGGGATGAACACCAGCAGGGCCCCGGCGATGATGCCGCTTTTGGACAGCGGCACGGTGATGCGCCAGAACGCCTGCCAGGGCGTGGCGCCCAAATCCAGCGCAGCCTCCAGCAGCCGCAAATCCATCTTGACCAGGTTGGCATAGAGCGGCAGGATCATGAAGGGCAGGTAGGTGTACACCATGCCCAGCACCAGCGAAAACGGCGTGTTCATCATCTTGACCGGCTCGTCCAACAGGCCGGCCATCAGGGCCAGGTTGTTGAACACGCCGTTGTCGGCCAGCAGCATCTTCCAGGCGTAAACCCGCAGAAGGAACGAAGTCCAGAACGGCAGCATCACCAGCATCAGCAGGGCCGGCCGCTTGTCAGCGGGGCTTCGCGCCATGAAGTAGGCAAAGGGATAGGCAATGATCAGGCACAACACCGTGGTGATGGCGGCGAACTTCAGGGAGCTCAGGTAGGCCGACAGATAGAGCTCATCCTCACCGATGAACAGGTAATTGGCAAGCTTGATCCTGAGCTGCAGCACCCCGTCCGACCAGACCAGCAGGTCTTTGAAGACCACGTTCTCCATGTCGGACACGCTGATCTTCATCACCACTAAAAAGGGCAACAGGAAGAACATCAGCAGAAAAATCAGCGGTACACCGATCAAGGCCTTGCGACCCCAGGGGCCGGTCAAACGGTCGTAAAGCGCCGGCAAGGCGAGGTTCAGGCGCATGACCAGGCTCACTGGGTCAAGACGACGACGTCGCTGCCGCACCACCAGACATAGACGCGACTACCCCAGGTGAGCGGCGCTTGGTCATGCCGGGCCGAGTTGGTGTGGGTGACCTTGACGACTGTGCCGCCGTCCAATCGGACGTGGTACGTGGTGAGGCTGCCGAGGTAGGCCAAGTCTTCGATGACGCCCTGCACCACGTTGTAGCCAATCTGCTCTGGCGACTCGCGTTCGTCGTCACGCGGCGGCGTGAGCTGCACCGTCATTTTTTCGGGGCGCACAGCCACATGCACCGCCATGCCGAGCGTGCCCGTGATGCCATGGCTGACAAAATGCCGGCACTCGGGCGAGCGCACCACCACATGGTCGGGTTCATCGACCTCGATCGTGCCGCGGAATGAATTGACGCTGCCAATGAAATCAGCCACGAAACGGCAGTTCGGCGTTTCATAGATTTCTGCCGGCTTGCCGACCTGCAGGATCTTGCCCTCGCTCATCACACCGATGCGGGTGGCCATGGTCATGGCCTCCTCCTGGTCATGGGTCACCATGACACAGGTCACACCCACCTGTTCAATGATGCCCACCAGTTCCAACTGGGTTTGCTCCCGCAGTTTTTTGTCCAGGGCGCCCAAGGGCTCGTCCAGCAACAGCAGGCGCGGCCGCTTGGCCAGGCTGCGCGCCAGCGCCACCCGCTGCTGTTGGCCGCCGGAGAGTTGGTGCGGCTTGCGCTTGGCAAAGGCCTTGAGCTGCACCAGATCCAGCATGCGCGCCACCCGCTCTTCGATCTCTGCTTTGGGCAGATGGTCGCGCCGCAGCCCAAAGGCGACGTTGTCCCATACGCTCAGGTGGGGGAACAGCGCATAGCTCTGGAACATCATGTTGATCGGCCGCTCATAGGGCGCCAGTCCCACGATGTCACGGCCCTCCAGCACGATCTGGCCAGATGTAGGCACCTCGAACCCAGCCAGCATGCGCAGCAGCGTGGATTTGCCGCAGCCCGACGAGCCCAGCAGGGCAAATATCTCGCCCTTCTGGATGTTCAGGGAGACATCGTCGACGGCAAACACATCGTCATACTGTTTGATGATGCGTTTGATCTGCAAAAACGGGAGCGCGCCCTCCCCGGCTGGCTGCGCGTCAGGCGTTGTGACCATGCTCAAACCAAATCCTTCACGACCGATGGCAACAAACCATCACAGACCTGACTTGAAGCTGGTGTAGACCCGGGTCACCAAACGGCGGATGTCATTGGTCAGGGCCTTGGGCGGCTTCATCATGGCCATTTCTGCCGGGCTCACGAACACCGTGGGGTTGTTGGCGACCTCGGGCTTGATGAATTTGCGCGACTCCTTGTTCGGGTTGGCATAAAACACCTTGTTGGTGAGCGAGGCGTGTACCTCGGGCCGCATGATGTAGTTGATGAAGGCATGGGCGTTTTGCACATTGGGCGCGTCGGCAGGGATAGCCATCATGTCAAACAACAGGAGTCCGCCATTGTTGGGAATCAGGGCCTGAACGTCCTGCCCGGATTTGCCATCGATGGCACGCTGGCGGGCGATGTTGATGTCACCGCTCCAGCCTAACGAGACGCAAATTGAGCCACCAGCCAGATCATTGATGTAGCCCGAACTGCTGAAGAGGGTGATGTAAGGGCGCACCGCCTTGAGCATGGCGCCAGCCTCCTGGTAGTCGGCCGCGTTCTTGCTGAACGGGTCTTTGCCCAGGTAGTGCAGGGCTGCAGGCAGGATTTCGGAGGCGCTGTCCAGCACTGACACGCCGCAGCCTTTGAGCTTGCTCACGTACTTTGGGTTGAACACCAGTTCCCAGGCGTTGGCCGGAAGGGGCTCACTACCCAGGGCGGCCTTGACCTTGGCGGTGTTGATGCCGACCGTGGTGTAGCCCCAGAGCCAATTGACCAGGTACTGGTTACCGGGGTCCAGGCTGGCGATCTGGGCCTGAATATCGGGATCGAGGTTTTTCAGGTTGGGCAGCAGCGATTTGTCCAGCTTTCGCAACAGGCCGCCGTCCATCTGCAGCCGGGCCCAGTTCGAAGACGGCACCACAATGTCGTAACCCGTCTTGCCAGCGACCAGCTTGGCGTGCAGGATTTCATTGTTGTCAAAGGTGTCGTAGCGCACCTTGATGCCAGTTTCTTTTTCAAAATTCTTGATCGTGTCTTCGGCGATGTAGTCCGACCAGTTGTAGATGTTGAGCACCTTGGACTCTTGCGCCAGGACTGCAGTGGCCAAACAGGCCATCGCGCCCGCCAACGCCAAACCGGCCCAAAACTTGCCCCTCAAACTGGGTTTTTTATCAGTAACCAATTGATTCTCCTGAAAAACAATGCGACATGCCTCGGGCTTGGCATCTTAAACCCGCCAGAGGTGCGTGCAACCCCATGCAATCCCTATGCCAGCCAGCCACGCTGCTGAACGTCCCGGTAGGTCAGGTCCAGACATTTCAGGATCAAGGCGACCATCTCGTCAATTTGCTGGCGCGTCATGACCAGCGGCGGCGCAATGATCATTCGGTCTCCCACCGCGCGCATGATCAGGCCATGCTGGAAGCAATAGGCCCGGCAGATCATGCCCACAGCCTGCGCCTCGGTGAAACGCTGCACGGGCGATTTGCCTTTAACGAGCACCAGGCCCGCCATGAAGCCACAGGTTTCGGCCAGACCGACCAAAGGGTGCTCTGAAATCTCGGCGTAACGCTGCGCCAGATAAGGCCCGATGTCATCGCGCACGCGCTGAGGCAACTGCTCGCGCTCCATAAGGCCTAAGTTGGCCAGGCCCACTGCGCAGGCCACCGGGTGGCCGCTGTAGGTGTAGCCGTGGGTGAACTCGCCACCGCGCTCAATCAGCACCTTGGCCACCCGATCGCCCACCATCACACCACCCAAAGGCACATAGCCGCTGGTCACCGCCTTGGCAAAGGTCACCAGGTCCGGCTTGTAGCCAAACTTTTCGTAGGCAAACCAGGTCCCCAAGCGGCCAAAGGCGCAAATCACCTCGTCACTGATCAAAAGGATGCCGTATTTGTCCACAATGCGCTGAATTTCGGGCCAGTAGCTGGCTGGCGGGATGATGACGCCACCGGCACCCTGGATAGGCTCGGCAATGAAAGCAGCCACCTTGTCGGGACCGAGCGCCAGGATTTTTTGCTCCAGCCAACCCGCTGCGCGCAGGCCGAACTCCTGCGCGGTCTCGCCAGCCAGGCCGTTTTCAAAGAAATAGGGCTGCTCGATGTGCGTGATGTTGGGAATGGGCAAATCGCCTTGCGCATGCATGCCGCTCATGCCACCCAGGGAGGCTCCCGCCATGGTGCTGCCGTGGTAGGCATTGACGCGGCTGATGATCACCTTGCGCTGTGGTTGCCCCAGCAGGTCCCAGTAACGGCGCACCATTCTCACGTTGGAATCGTTGCTCTCGCTGCCGCTGGACGAATAGAACACGTGCTCAAAGCTGCGCTCGCCCGCATTCGGCGCCAGGCTGGCCAGCTTGGCGGCGAGTTGCACCGCCGGCACATTGGTGGTCTGGAAAAAACTGTTGTAGTAGGGCAGCGTCATCATCTGCTGGTGGGCGGCATCGGCCAGTTCGCGCCGACCGTAGCCGACGTTGACGCACCACAGGCCGCTCATGGCGTCCAGCAGTCGGGCGCCCTCCGAATCCCAGAGGTAAATGTCCTCGCTGCGCACCATCACCCGGGCGCCGCGGCCAGAAAGGTCTTTGAAGTCGGTGAAAGGGTGCAGAAAATGCGCCGTGTCCAGGGCTTGGATCAGGGCGGTGTCGACCATTGGGTTCATGGGTAAAGCTCCTAGAAATGAGAGGGTGGGCGCTCAGACATGAAGCAACAAATGCTCGCGCTCCCAGGGCGAGATGACCTTCATGAACTCGTCGAACTCCAGCTCCTTGATTTCGGCGTAAACGGTGATGAACTCCTTGCCCAGCACCTCGTGCAGATCCGACTCGCGCCGCAGCCAGTCCAGCGCCTCACCCAGGCTGCGCGGCAGCGAATAGGCCGACAGGTACGCGTCGCCTTTCATCTCGGCCTTCGGCTTGATCTTGTTCTTCAAGCCCAAATAACCGCAGGCCAGCGTCATGGCCAAGGCGACATAGGGGTTGGCGTCTGCGCCAATCACGCGGTTCTCGACCCGGCGGGCCTCGGGCGAGGAAATGGGTGAGCGGATACCCACGGTGCGGTTGTCATAGCCCCACTCGATGTTGATCGGGGCCGCCGTGTTGCGTGACAAGCGACGGTAGCTGTTGACGTAAGGTGCCACCAGCACCATGGCCGCAGGAATGTAGCGCTGCAAGCCGCCGATGTAATGCATGAAGGCCTCAGACGGCGAGCCATCCGGGTTGCTGAAGATGTTTCGCCCAGTGGCTTTGTCGAGAATGCTCTGGTGCACGTGCATGGCACTGCCCGGCTCCCCAGCAATGGGCTTGGCCATGAAGGTGGCGTACATGTCGTGGCGCAAGGCAGCCTCGCGCACGGTGCGCTTGAAGAAAAACACCTCATCGGCCAGCCCGAGCGGCTCGGCATGGAAAAAGTTGATTTCCATCTGACCGGCACCCACTTCATGGATCAGGGTGTCCACGTTCAGCTGCATCTTGTCGCAGTAGTCGTAGATCTCCTCAAACAGCGGGTCAAACTCGTTGACGGCATCGATGCTGTAGGCCTGACGCGATGTCTCGGCACGGCCGCTGCGACCGACCGGCGCGCGCAGCAGCGTGTTCGGATCGGTGTTGCGGGCGGTCAGGTAGAACTCCACCTCGGGCGCCACAATCGGCTGCAGGCCCTCGGCAGCGAACAGGTCGCACACCCGGCGCAGCACCGAGCGCGGGGCAAACGGCACCAGGTTGCCCCGCTGGTCAAAGCAGTCGTGGATGACCTGCGCGGTCGGGTCGGTGGCCCAAGGCACGATGCGCACCGTGGACGGGTCCGGACGCAGTTGCATGTCGCGGTCGGTCGGGTCGATCACGTCGTAATAAGGGCCGCTTTCCGGAAATTCACCTGTGACCCCCATGGCCACAATGGCCTGTGGCAAGCGCATGCCACGATCCTCGGTGAACTTGGTGCGCGGCAGGATCTTGCCGCGCGCCACCCCCGTCAAGTCGGGGACCAGGCACTCGACCTCGGTCACCCGGCGTTCGTTCAGCCATTGCTCCAGGTCATTGAAATTCAGGACATTTTTTTCATACATCGCCGTCTCCAGGGGTCGCCGGGCGGCCCCATCCTCAAACGGGGGAGTGCCACCATCAGCACGGACCGGATAAGTCTGCCTGAGAATTGGTGCAGAATTAGAGCCAGTTTGGCCCAGTGGTTGGTGCCACTTTGCCACAAGCCCGGCCGGATCTGTCGCAACCCGTTGCTTGCTCACATTGTCATGCTGTCCGAACTGCTGTTGACCGACATCGCCCGTTTGAGCCAACTGGGCCGCTTACCGCTGCATCGCCAGTTGTACGAAGCGCTTCGACGCGCCATCCTGGACGGCCGCGTGGGTGCCGGCGAGCGCTTGCCCTCCAGCCGGGAACTGAGTCAGGATTTGGCCCTGTCCCGCAACACGGTGATGGCGGCCCTCAGCCAGCTGACCGTGGAGGGCTACCTGGTCAGCCAGATGGGCAGCGGTACCTTTGTGGCCGATCAAGTCCCCCAACGCGTGACCACCATGGTCCTGCCGGCCCAAGGTTGGGCAGGATCAAGTCTGTCGGTACGCGGTGAGCGTTTGGCCGGCAGCGCCAGTGCTGCAGACCTCGAAGTGCAGCCCTTCAGTTCAGGCACAGCCGACTTCAGCGCCTTTCCGGTGGCGCTCTGGCAGCGGCTGCAAAACAAGCACTGGCGGATGGTCTACCCCGAGATGCTGGATTACAGCGACTCTGGCGGCTATGCGCCGCTGCGGCGAGCCCTGGCCGACTACTTGAGGGTTTCTCGCAGCGTGCCACTGCAGGCAGAACAGGTCATCATCACCAGCGGCACGCAGCAGTCGCTGGCCCTGTGCGCCCACCTTCTCGCGGACCACGGCGACACCGTCTGGTTGGAGGACCCGGCCTATTGGGGCGCCACCAAGGTGTTCATGGCCGCCGGCCTGCACGCTCACCCGGTGGCGGTAGACCACGAGGGCATCGCGCCCGCAGCGGCTGACGAGTTGACGCCGCCACGGCTGGTCTACGTCACGCCCTCCCACCAGTACCCCACCGGCGCGGTCATGAGCCTGGCCCGGCGCCACCAGGTTCTGGCGCTGGCCCGCCAACACCAGGCCTGGGTGCTGGAGGACGACTATGACAGCGAGTTTCGCTTCAGTGGCCCACCGATTTCATCCCTGACAGGGCTGGACCGTGATGAGCGGGTGCTCTACATGGGCTCCTTCTCCAAGGTCCTGTACCCTGGACTCAAATTGGGCTACCTGGTGGTGCCGCCCGGGCTGGTGGCCAGTTTTCGGCAGGCCCACTACGACTTGAACCGTCCGGGCCAATTGCCCCTGCAGGCGGCCCTGGCGGAATTCATCGACATGGGGCATTTCGCCAGCGCCCTGCGCCGCGCCCGGCAAAGTTATGCCGAACGCCGTCGCTGCCTGTTGGCCGCATTGCAGCCCTGCCTGGGCCCAGATGCCCGCATCACCGGCGCCGAACAGGGCCTGCACTTGTGCCTGCGGCTGGCTGCCGATGTGGACGACGGCGCGCTGGCCGCGCAGTTGGCCCGGGTCGGGCTGACGGTGCGGCCGCTGTCGGCCTACTGCCTGAGACGGCAGGACGCCCGGGGCCTGGTGATTGGCTATGGCTACACCCCATTGGCCGATATTGAACGCTGTGGCCCGCTGCTGGCACGAACCCTTGTGACGGCCTTGGCACAGGCTCACAGCGCATCGCGCAAGCGGTAAAACAGCATTGCCAGCGCCAGGGTTGGCATGCGCAGCAAGCGCCCGCCCGGGAAGGGCCGGTGCCTGAGCCGGGCAAACACATCGAAGCGTGCCGCCTGTCCCGCCACCGCCTCAGCCACCAAGCGTCCGGCCAGCCCGGTCAGCGCCACGCCATGGCCGCTGAAACCCTGGAGGTAGTACAGGTTGTCACCGAGCCGGCCGAAATCAGGCGCCCGGTTCATGCTGATGTCCACAAAGCCGCCCCAGACATGCTCGATGGGCGTGTTGCCGAGCTGCGGAAACACCTGCGCCATGCGCGCAGCCATCAAAGCCTCCAGGCGCTCGGGGGTTCTGGTGGTGTAGCTCACTCGGCCACCGAACAGCAGTCGGTGGTCGGCGCTGAAGCGAAAATAATCCAACACAAAGTTGGTGTCGCAGACGGCAGCATTGGACGGGATGAGCTGCCGACACAGCGCCGGTTCCAGCGGCTGGGTACCCACAATGTAGGTACCCACCGGCATGACCCGCGGGGCGATGTCGGGCGCCACCTGAGGGCCATACTCCGCCAGGGTGCAATTGCCTGCCAGCACACCAAAGCGCGCGCTCACCGAACCGCCCGCCGTTTGCGCCTGCAGCAGCGCACCTCGGCGCAGCGCAAGCACCGGCGAGTGCTCGCAAATTGTCACCCCCAGGCTTTGGGCGGCCGCAGCTAAGCCGAGGCCATATTTGAGCGGATGCAGATGGCCCGATATCTTGTCAAAGGCTGCAGCCTCGTAGCGCGGGCTGTCGATCAGCCGCCGGGTCTGGGTGCCGCTGACAAAGTCGGTGGCAAAACCGTAGTCGCGCGACAGGACCGCCATCTCAGCTTCGAGGCGGCGGGCCTTGGCCGCGGTCTCAGCCACGTAGAGGTAGCCTTGCACGCGGTCGCAGTCGATGCCGAAGTCGGCGATGCGCTCATCGATCAAGCGCACCGCCTCCAGCGACATGTCCCAGGCCAGCCGGGCGTCGCTTCGTCCGAGCTGATGCTCAAACGGGCCTTGCCCGCTGGCAAAACCGACAATCGTTTGCCCACCATTGCGCCCTGAGGCGCCGCTGCAGATTCGATCAGCCTCCAGCACCACCACCCGCATCCCGCGCTGTGCCAGCTCGATGGCCGCCGACAGGCCGGCAAAGCCGGCGCCCACCACCAGCACGTCGGCCTTGTGGTCGCCCTGCAAGGTCGGCAACAGCGGCGTGCGGGTGACGCTGGCCTCGTAATAGCTGCGCCGGTTCAGTTGGGTGTAGGAGTCAATCAGCATGGTGGCTCTAGGATTTCGCGAGTTTGGCGACCTGGCCGCACAGGTAGGTCCAGACGCAAGTGGCCGCAGCCTGGCTGGTCAGTTCAGCGTGGTCGTAGGCCGGCGCCACCTCCACGCAATCCATGCCGACCATGTTCAAGGGCGCCAGGCCTTCGAGCAGGGCCAAGAGTTGCGAGCTGCTCAGGCCGCCGGGTTCGGGGGTACCGGTACCAGGCGCAAAGGCTGGGTCCAAGCAGTCAATGTCGAGCGTGAGGTAGCAGGGGCGCTGCCCGATTCGGGCCAGCACGGCGGCCAACACGGGCGCCAGGGCCGCGCCATCAAGTCCCCGCAGTTGCCGTGCCGTAAAAATCAGACCTCCCTGGTCCTGAACATACTCGCGCGCGGCACGCTCGCCGCTGGAGCGCAGGCCGATCTGCACCGTGTGCGCCGGGCTGACCAAGCCCTCAGTCAGCGCCTCGTAGGTCCAGGTGCCGTGGCCAGACGGCTCACCAAAGTGGTCCTGCCAGGTGTCGCAATGGGCGTCAAAGTGCACCAGCGCCAGTTCACCATAGCGGGCGCGGGCCGCTCGCAGCAGCGGCAAGGTGATGGCGTGGTCGCCACCGAGAAACACACAGTGGTGCCGCGCCATCACCGCTGCGGCCTGAGCCTGGATATGCTCGCGCACCAGCCCCAAGCCACTGGCATTGGGCAGCCGCATGTCGAGCGCGTCACCCAGGTGCGCCAGCGGCGAGACATCAAACCAGGGATGAATGCCGTCACAGAGCATCAAGCTGGCGCGCCGGATCTCTTGAGGGCCGAATCGGGCGCCGGGGCGGTTTGTCACGGCGCCATCAAAAGGCACACCGACCACCGCGAAGTGCTGCGTTGTCAAGGCCTCGGCCGCCAGAAAACGGTTGCTGTTGCTAGCGTATGCGAACTGACCCATACCCATGGATGACCTTCTGGTTGTTGTCAAACCCTGAACTTACACCATTTGGACGGGTGACACAGGTACCAATTTCAGTCGCGCACAGGCAACCGGTGACGATGTCTGATGCGGCCTCAGGCATGATGCGGGCCATTGCAACACCGGCCGCCCGCACCCCTCCCCTTGCCCGACCCCAGTCCACCTCAGCCCGGCGCGGCCCATCCCCAAAGCCGACAGCTGCTCGCCTACCTCATGTTGGCCGCGAGCATGGCACTGGTGGGCAGCTACGTGGCTTTGTCGAAGCCCTTGGCCGCAGCCCTGCCGGTGCTGCTGCTCGCCTGGCTGCGTTTTGGTATCGGCGCGGTTGCCATGATGGCCTGGCTGAGCAAACCCGTTGATGAGGCACCCATGAGCGCGCAGACGCGTCGGCTGGTCTTTGTTGAATCGCTGCTGGGGAACTTTCTGTTCTCGATCTGCATGCTCTACGGGGTCAGCATGACCAGTGCTGTGTCAGCCGGCATCATCCTGGCCTCGATTCCAGCGGTGGTGGCACTGCTGAGCTGGTGGTGGCTGGGTGAGCGGATCACCCTGCGCGTGGCCTTGGGCGTCGTCTGCGCCGCGCTGGGCATTGCCCTGCTTTCGCTATCAAAAACAGAGCTGACCAGCCAAGCATCACCAGGGCTGGACGCCAATTTGATGCCTGACAGGCGCTTATGGGGAAACCTGCTGGTGTTTGGCGCCGTGCTGTGCGAGGCCTCCTATGCGGTGATCGGCAAAAAGCTCACTGGCGTGCTGAGCCCGAAGCGGATCACGGCCTTGATCAACCTGTGGGGTCTGGCCTTGGCCACCCCGGTCGGCCTGTACCTGGCACTGCGCTTCGACTTCGGCGCCGTTTCTTGGGCCACCTGGGCGCTGGTGCTTTTCTATGGGCTAGCGGCCAGCGTTGGCACAGTCTGGTTGTGGATGACAGGGCTGCAAACCGTGCAGGCGGCCAAAGCCGGTGTCTTCACCGTGATGCTGCCGATATCAGCGGCTTTGGTGGGTGTGCTGGCGCTCGATGAGCCCTTGGGCGGGCAGCAATTGCTGGCCTTTGCCCTCGCTTTGGCAGGGCTCGTGCTGGCCACCTGGCCGGCACCAGGACACCGTGGCTGAGCACTGGGTGACGCCGCTCGCGCACCAAGGCAGTCCAGATACCCCAAAAAAACCATTTTCTCCAATGAAAAAAGGGATATTCCCCTATGAAACCCCGGCTTTCTCCAGTAGCATCCGCACTGCCAGTGAAGAAGCAGTTTTTTTCTGGTGATTCATCAACTTCTAGAAGGTACATCAATCATGGCAACTGCGAAGAAAGCCCCAGCCAAAAAAGCTGCTCCCGCCAAAAAGGCAGCACCGGCCAAGACAGCTGCGCCAGCTAAAAAAGCTGCACCAGCCAAAAAGGTAGCCGCCAAGCCGGCACCGGCCAAGAAGGCCGCTGTAAAGGCACCCGCCAAAAAGGCCGCTGCCAAGGCGCCCGCCAAAAAGCGTGCCGTTAATGCGGCTTTCATGAAAGCCCTGACCCCCAGCGCCGCACTCGCCGCCGTGGTGGGCAACAGCGCGCTGCCGCGCACCGAAGTGGTGAGCAAGCTGTGGACCTACATCAAGAAAAACAAGCTGCAAGACGCCGTCAACAAGCGCATGATCAACGCCGATGCCAAGCTGAAGGAAGTCTTCGGCAAGGCGCAGGTGACCATGTTCGAAATGGCTGGCCTGATCGGCAAGCACCTCAAGTAAGCCTCAGCTGCTCACTGTAAAAAGGCCCGCGTAAGCGGGCTTTTTTTATGTCAAACAGCACGCTGGCCCTTGACAGACTTGGCCTGGTAGCTATTCTTTTGGTAGCGCTGCCGACAAGGCCTTGTCCCGAATTGCCGACAGGGTGCCGCGGGTGCTGATGACCTCGGGGTCCAGCATCACCTCGATCAGGCTGCCCTGCGGCCGCGCCAGCGCCGCCAGCAGCGCCGGCTCAAATTCCGCAGTGCGGGTGATGCGCTGGGCCGCGTAACCATAGGCTTGGGCCAGCGCCACGAAATCGGGGTTGCGCAGGCCGGTGCCGGCCACGTGGGTCGGGTATTCGCGCTCCTGGTGCATGCGGATGGTGCCGAACATGCCGTTGTTGAGCAGCACGATGATGGTCTTGGCGCCGTACTGCACGGCGGTGGCCAGTTCCTGCCCGGTCATCAGAAAGTCGCCGTCGCCGGCCATGGTCAGGGCCAAACGGCCGGTGGTGATGGCCGCCGCGATGCCGGCAGGCACGCCGTAGCCCATGGCGCCATTGGTCGGCGCCAGCTGGGTCTTGCTGCCCTTGGCTAGGCCATGGTGCCGGTAAAAGCGGTGAACCCAACTCGCAAAGTTGCCCGCGCCATTGGTCAGCACCGCATCGACCGGCAGATGGGCCTGCAGACAGGCCACGATGGCCGGCATGTCGATCTCGCCCGGCAAGGGTTGCGGCACCAGGTTGGCCAGGTAGTCGGCGTGGCAAGCCTCTGTCCAGGCCGTCCAGGGCAGGGTCACCGGCGCGGTCAGCACCTCCAGCGAACGGGCGGCGGCATTCATGGTGGCGTTGATGGCCAGGTCAGCGTGGTAGACACGGTGCAATTCCTCGGCACTGGCGTGGATGTGCACCAGGGTCTGGCGCGGGCGCGGCACCTCGAACAGGGTGTAGCCGCCGCTGGTCATCTCACCCAGGCGCGGCCCGATGGCCAGCACCAGGTCGCTGGCGCGAATGCGCTCGGCCAGTTTGGGGTTGATGCCGATGCCCACATCACCCGCATACTGGGGGTGGTGGTTGTCAAAAGTGTCCTGAAAGCGAAAGGCATTGCCCACCGGCAAACACCAGTTTTCGGCAAAGCGCTGCAGGGCCTGCGCCGCCTGTACCGTCCAGCCGCCACCACCGGCTATGACCATGGGGCGCTCTGATTTCAATAGCAGCTCACGCAGGCTGCGCAAGGCGCCGGGGTCGCTCCAGGCCTCAACCGAGGCCAGCCGGGGCAAGGGCTGCGGCGCCAGGCCAGTCGCCGGGTGCGCCACCACGGGCTGGGTCAGCATGTCCTCCGGCAGCACCAGCACCACCGGGCCAGGGCGACCGTTCATGGCGGTGGCAAAGGCCCGCGCCACGTACTCCGGGATGCGGCGCGCATCGTCAATGCGCTCAACCCGCTTGGCAAAGCCCTTGGTGCTGGGGCCGAAAAAGCTCAGGTAATCCACCTCCTGAAAGGCTTCGCGGTCACGCGTGTCGCTAGCCACATCGCCCACAAACAGCACCATGGGCGTGGAATCCTGAAACGCGGTGTGCACGCCAATCGAGGCGTTGGTGGCGCCCGGCCCCCGGGTGACAAAGCAGACGCCGGGCCGGCCGGTGAGCTTGCCATGCGCCTCCGCCATGAAGGCCGCACCGCCCTCCTGCCGGTTGATGATGAAACTGATCTGCTCGGCATGGCGATGGAAACCGTCCAGCACCGCCAGGTAGCTCTCACCAGGCACCCCGAAGGCGTGCGTCACACCCTGCGCCACCAGACATTCGACCAGCAGGTGGCCAGCAATTTTTTCAGTGTTCATGAGCCGTCTGCCGCCCCACCGCCAGCGCCGCCGCCACACTCAGCAGCAGGGTGCCGGACGCACCCAGCAAGGTGGCGGCGTACCAGCCCCGGTCCATGAACAGACCGAAAACCAGGGGCGACAGCGCAAAGCCAACGTCGAGCCCGGAATACACCATGCCATAAACCCGCCCGGTGGCCTCGCGCGGCGTGGCCCGCTTGATCATCATGTCGCGTGACGGCCCACCAATACCGACCGCCAGACCGGTGGCCGCCAGCACCACCATGGTGCCGGCGCCGCCCAGCAGGCCGGTGCTGCACAGCGCCAGGCACAGGGCCGCCACCGTCATGGCCACGGCCACCACCCGGTCACTGCTGGCCGCGCGGCCGGCGATGAAGCCACCCGCCAGCATCCCAGCCGCGCCGCACAACATGTAGGCCGTGAGCGTGAGTGTGGCCGCCTCGATGCTGACCCCATGCACCGCTTTGAGGATGGAGGCAGAAAAGCTCTGCACCACCGCCAGTGTCATGGTCGACAACAGAAAGAAGCCGAAGCACCACCACACCACCGGCAGCTTCATGAAGGCCAGCTTGTGCTCCTCGACCGCGCCGGTCTGTCGCACCACGGCGCGCGTGCTGAGCTTGTCCCGCTGCAGCCAGAGCAGCGCCAGGATGGCCAGGTACATCACGGCCGCGGCCAGGTAGGCCGTGCGCCAGGTGCTCAGCCGGGTCAGGCCCACCAAAAACAAGGGCGCCGCCGCCCAGCCCAGGTTGCCGGTCAGGCCGTGCGCACTGAAGGCATGGCCCAGCCGAGGCGCCGACACGCGCTGGTTCAGGATAGTGAAATCGACCGGGTGGAAGGTGGCATTGCCCAAGCCCGCCAGCGCCGCCACCAGCAGCAGGGCCGTGTAGCCGTTGGCCAGCGCCGCCGCCACGCAGGCCAAGGCCAGGATCGCCTGGGCTGCAAACAACAGGGGCCGCGCGCCCAAGCGGTCCACCGCAAAGCCAGCGGCCGCCTGGCCAATGCCCGAGACGACAAAAAACACCGTCATCAGCAAGCCGACCTGCGAGTAACTCAGGGAAAACTCGGCCATGAACACCGGGAACATCAGCGGCAAGAGCAAATGGGAAAAGTGCGAACTGGCATGGGCCAGTCCAACCAAGCTCACCACAGTGGCGTCCTGGCGAAAGGGCACGGGCTGCGCCAGGGGTAAGGTCAGGGGCATGGCGTTACTCATCAGTTTTTGATCCCGAGCGGGTCGGTGGAAGAGCCCTGGGTCAACAGCGGCCCCATCTTGAAGATGCCACTCATGCGCAGTGCCGGTTCGCCATCGGCCGTGACCAGACCCTGGCCGAACAGCATGTTGCGGGTGGTGCGCAAAATATCGGCCTGCCCCTGCACCCAGGCGCCCAGCCGCGCGGGGCTCATGTAGTCAATTTGCAGGCTGATGGTGGGCAAAAAACGGCGCTCCAAGGTGGACTGGTACATGTTGGCGCAGGGCACCAGCATGTCAGCAAAGGTGGCCAGCATGCCGCCGTGGCAGATCTTGAGCGGGTTGGTGTGGCGATCCTCCACCCGAAAACCGACCAACACCCTCTCCCCCGTCCAGCGCGCATACAGCGGGCCGTTATGAGCCATGAAGCCGCCACCCAGCGTGATGCGCCGAAAGCCCTCCGGTATGTCATCATTCACAGGAACCCCGACGTCGTCAAACGGGGGCAAGGGGTCTGTTTGGCTCATGGGCGGCTTGTGTCAGGGTGGGAACATCGGACTATAAAGATATTGCTGGGCTCCGTACCAGGGCGGGGCGCCTAGTATGTCCGGGTCGCGACATGGCGCGGCTTCACGTTGAGCAATCAAGGCGGCGCCGGGCCAAGCAGTTGCCCTGGTTTCTTCTCTCCGGTCAAGGTGGTGACGAGCCAAGCGACTGCGCTCGTGTCCTCCGCCCTTCGGGCTCCCCCTTTACCTCGCTTCGCCGCTCGGCCCGTCACCACCTTGACGATCTTGGCGCGCAAGCACCGTGACATCCGCATTCCGGTATTCGGGTATCCAGTCTTGCCCGACCAGGGAGGGGCTGGTGTGCCTGATTCAGCGAGGTCAAGGGGGAGCCCGCAGGGCGGAGGACACGAGCGGAATCAGGCACACCAGCCCCGCCAACGCAAAGAGCCAACGCCGACGTCAGGCCTTAAGCCACAGCAACAACTCAACCCCACAACTCTCCCATCGTCCTCGCAAAGTCCTGCGCCAGACGCTGCCGCAGCCCAGGCTCAGCCCCAGGCCGGCACAACTCGCCCCCGTCGAGCCGCAGTCGTCCGCCCTGGTACACCTGGGCTATTCGGGCGTGCGGGCTGGAAAACACAAGGGCATCCAGGGTCTGGGCGTCGGGCACGCCCAGCAAGGCGGGCGACTGGGCGTCCAGCACCACGAAATCGGCGCGGTGACCCAGTGCGATCGGTCCCAGCTGCAGGCCGCTGGCCGCTTGGCCGCCGGCCAGCGCGCCATCAAACAGCGCCGCGGCAGAGCTGCCACTTGGCTGGGCCGCCACATTGCGCCGGCGCAGCGTCAGACGCTGCGAATATTCCAACAGACAGAGCTCCTGCGGCCAACTGCGGGTGACATGGCTGTCCGAGCCGACCGACCAATGGCCATCAGCGGCTGCATAGGCCGGGTAATTGAATACGCCATCGCCCAGGTTGGCCTCGGTGCTGGGGCAGATGACGATGGCCGCGCCGCGTTGGGCCACCGCCTGCAGCTCGGCCGAGCTGGCGTGGGTGGCGTGAACCAGGTTCCACTGGGCGTTGACGGGCAGGTTCTCCAGCAGCCATTGAATCGGGCGCTGCCCGGTGTGGGCCAGGCAATCCTGTACCTCTTGCGTCTGCTCGGCGATGTGGATGTGCACCGGCAGTTGCTGCGTGCCGGCCCAAGCCGCCAACTCGGTCATGGCTGGCAAGCCGGCTGCGCGCAGGGAGTGGATCGCCAAGCCCAGGTTGACGCCTGGCAGATCTCTGCAAGCGGCTTGCACCTCGCCGACCAGCCGCACCAAGCTATAGGGCGAGGAGGCAAAGCGGCGCTGGTCCTCGCGCAGGCCGGTCGCGCCAAAGCCGGAGCGCATGTACAAGGTGGGCAGCAGGGTCAGGCCCATGCCGACCCGCTGGGCCGCACGCACCAGCGCCATGGACATCACCAGGGGGTCGCCACCGACGGTGTCTTGGGGCTGGTGCAGGTAATGGAACTCACAGACCTGGGTGTAGCCGCCGGCCAGCAATTCAGCATACAGCCAGGCGGCGATGTGCTCCAGCTGTTCGGGCGTGATGCGCCGGGCGGCCGAATACATGCGGTCGCGCCAGCTCCAGAAGTCGTCGCTGCTGCCGGCCGCGCCGGCAAGCTCAGTCAGGCCAGCGATGGCACGCTGAAACGCATGGCTGTGGGCGTTGACCAGGCCAGGCAACACCGGCCCGGCCAAACGCGTCGCCCCTTGCGCTTGAGCGGCCGAAGCACCGGGCTGCAGCTCAGCCCATTTGCCATCCGCACCCACCGACAACAGCACATCCCGCGCCCAGGCACCGTCCAGCCAGACCTGTGCGGCAAAAAAGCGCTCAACCATACAACTTGGCGCAGCT
>JBAXMQ010000058.1:0-19871 GCA_037134215.1 Betaproteobacteria bacterium | reverse complement strand
GCTGTGCTGCAGCTTGGCGATGGCATCCGGCGTCCACATGTGCTCTTCGCCGCGCGCGCGCCAGGCGTACTCGCCACCGGTGTCGAGCATGCTGGCCAGCACCGGGTCGGCGCTGAAAGCGGCGCGGTGCATGCGGATGGCCTCTTCGGCGATCTCGAACACGCCAATGCCCTCGACCCGGCTGGGCGTGCCGCTGAAGTACTTGGCCACGGTGGCGCTGGACAGGCCAATCGCCTCGAACAACTGGGCGCCGCAATAGCTCATGTAAGTGGACACACCCCTTTTGGACATGATCTTGGACAGCCCTTTGCCCACCGCCTTGATGTAGTTGTAAATGGCTTTGTCAGCGCTCAACTCGCCGGGCAAGTCCTTGTGGATGCTGGCCAGGGTTTCCAGTGCCAGGTAGGGGTGGACCGCCTCGGCGCCATAACCGGCGAGCACGCCGAAATGGTGCACCTCGCGCGCGGTGCCGGTCTCCACCACCAGGCCGGCCGAGGTGCGCAGGCCGGCTTGCACCAGGTGCTGATGAATGGCGGACAGCGCCAGCAGCGCGGGGATCGCGACCTGCGTGGCGCTGATAGCGCGGTCGCTGATGATCAGGATGTTTTTGCCGCCCTTGATCGCATCCACCGCCTCGGCGCAGAGCGAGGCCAGCTTGGCCTCCACGCCCTCGTGGCCCCAGGCCAGCGGGTAGGTGATGTCGATGGTCTGGCTGCGGAACTTACCCTGGGTGTGGCGCTCGATGTCGCGCAGCTTGCTCATGTCGTCAAAGTTGAGCACCGGCTGGCTCACCTCCAGCCGCATCGGGGGGTTCACCTGGTTGATGTCCAGCAGGTTGGGCTTGGGGCCAATGAAGGACACCAGGCTCATCACGATGGCCTCACGGATCGGATCGATCGGCGGGTTGGTCACTTGGGCGAACAACTGCTTGAAGTAGTTGTAGAGCGGCTTGTTTTTGTCGGACAGCACCGCCAGCGGGCTGTCGTTGCCCATGGAGCCAATGGCCTCCTCGCCGGCGGTCGCCATCGGGGCAATCAGAAACTTCAGGTCTTCCTGGGTGAAGCCGAAGGCCTGCTGGCGGTCGAGCAGGCTGACCGTGTCGTCGAGCCGCTTGGGCTCCAGGGTGGCCATGATTTCAGCCAGGTTGGCGTCTTTGCGGCGCTCGACAAAGGTCACGTCGTCGAGCTTGATGCGCAGGTTGTCGATCCACTGCTTGTAGGGCTTGCTGTTGGCCAGACTGGCCTTGAGCTCCTCGTCGTCAATCATGCGACCCTGTTCCAGGTCGATCAGGAACATCTTGCCCGGCTGCAGGCGCCACTTGCGCACAATTTTGTTCTCTGGCACGGGCAACACGCCCGATTCGGAGCCCATGATCACCAAGTCGTCGTCGGTGATGCAGTAGCGCGAGGGACGCAGGCCGTTGCGGTCCAGCGTGGCGCCAATTTGGCGGCCATCGGTGAACACGATGCTGGCCGGGCCGTCCCAGGGCTCGAGCATGGCGGCGTGGTACTCATAAAAGGCACGGCGGCGCTCATCCATGGTGCTGTGCTGCTCCCAGGGCTCGGGAATCATCATCATCACGGCCTGGCTGATCGGGTAGCCGGCCATCGTCAGCAGCTCCAGGCAATTGTCAAACGTGGCGGTGTCCGACTGGCCGGCAAAGCTGATGGGATAGAGCTTTTGCAGGTCGGCGCCCAGCACCGGCGAGGACATCACGCCTTCGCGCGCCTTCATCCAGTTGTAATTGCCCTTGACGGTGTTGATCTCGCCGTTGTGCGCCACATAGCGGTAAGGGTGGGCCAGCGGCCACTCCGGGAATGTGTTGGTGGAAAAGCGCTGGTGCACCAGGCCCAGGGCGGAAACGCAACGCTCGTCTTCCAGGTCGCGGAAGTAGACGCCCACCTGATCGGCCAGCAGCAGGCCCTTGTAGACCACGGTACGGCTGGACATGCTGGGCACGTAGTACTCTTTGCTGTGCTTGAGCTGCAGGTTCTGGATGGCGGCGCTGGCCGTCTTGCGGATCACGTACAGCTTGCGCTCCAGCGCGTCCTGCACGATCACGTCGTTGCCACGGCCAATGAACACCTGGCGCAGCACCGGCTCTTTGTCGCGCACGGTGGGCGACATCGGCATCTCGCGGTTGACCGGCACGTCGCGCCAGCCCAGCAGCTCTTGGCCCTCCGCGCGGATCGCCCGCTCCATCTCTTGCTCGCAGGCGAGACGGCTGGCGTGCTCCTTGGGCAAAAAGATCATGCCCACGCCATATTCGCCGGGTGGCGGCAGCGGCACGCCTTGGGCCGCCATTTCTGCGCGGTAGAGCGCGTCGGGCAGCTGAATCAGGATGCCGGCGCCATCGCCCATGAGCTTGTCAGCGCCAACCGCGCCCCGGTGGTCCAGGTTCTCCAGGATCTTGAGCGCGTTCTTGACGATGTCATGGCTCTTCTCGCCGCGAATGTGCGCCACAAACCCCACGCCGCAGGCGTCGTGCTCCTGCTCACTGGCGTACAGGCCATGTTTTTTGAGATAGTCGATTTCGGTAGCCGTCGTCATGGCCCACTCCTGTAATTGGCACGGGGGTTGGAGAATACTGCATCGCAACAAAAGTGCCAAGCCCTTTAATTGGGGTCAGATTCCAATTAATTCAGCATCTTTGAGACTGGGCTTAAATTGGGGACGTATCAAAAAGTAGAGCAGCTCTCCTTACAACCACATGGGCTAGGGCTGTATGAAGTTAAATTTCGTTGGCAGTTGGTGGGCGCCCCGCCTGCCCTTTGCTGACGCGCCGTTGGGTTCGTTTTTGCAAATCCGCCACAAAATCCGGCTCGCCCAGCGCCCAACCGCTCAAGGTGGCCTTGGTCAAGGCCAACTGCTGCACCGGGTTGATGCCCGCTTGCACCATCTCGGCATAGGCCACCTCACGGGCAAATGGGGTGTTGCCCAGTTCCCACACCAGCGGGTGCGGCGACAGCAGTTTGTCGGTTCGCCGCCCGATGTAATGGCTGTGGCTGGACCAGGGGTAGTCAGCCGCTTGCACCACCAACCCGGCGCGCACCGGATTGAGGTCGATGTAGGCCATGCAGGCCAGCAGGTAGCGCTCGGTCTGAATCAGGGTGGAGCGGTAGCGCCCTTCCCAGAGGGTGCCGCTACGCTGCTGGGCATCATTGAAATACCGCACATAACGCCGGCCCACCGCCTGCATCATCTGCGGCAGGCCATCGGCAGTATGCGGCGTCAGCAGCAGGTGAAAGTGGTTGCTCATCAGCACATAGGCATGGATGGCCACCTCAAACTGCCGCGCATTGTCATCCAGCAAATCCAGCAGGCGCTGGTAGTCGTCCGTCTTGGTGAAGATGGCTTGCCGGTTGTTGCCGCGCTGAATCACATGGTGCGGGTAGCCGGGCAGCGTGAGTCGAGGCAATCGGGCCATGGTCACTCCGTCGCAAGCGAAAACCCGATGTTAATTGGAATCTGACCCCAATTAAAGCTGGAAGCGGGATGTCAACAGGCTGCTGAGGCCAAATTCTTCAAGAATAGCGCGCAGGCGTTCGGCGGCGCTGTGTTTGGGCTGGCCGGTGTGGCGGGCGATGATGAGTTCGTTTTTCAGGCTGTGCTCCCAACCCACCAGTTCGGTCACGGTGACCTGGTAGCCGCGCGCTTCCAAATACAGGCAGCGCAACACATTGGTGAGCTGGCTGCCCAGCTCACGGGTGTGCAGGGGGTGGCGCCACAGCTCGGCCAGGGGGGTGCGCGCCAGCGACAGGGCTTTGTGCTGGCTGAGCACGCGAGCCACCTCGGCCTGGCAGCAGGGCGCCAGCACCATAAACGCGGCCTGCTTGGCCAGGCCAAAGGCGATGGCGTCGTCGGTGGCGGTGTCGCAAGCGTGCAGCGCTGTGACCACGTCGATCTGCGCCGGCAATTGCTCGGCGTGGGTTGATTCAACCACGGTCAGGTTCAAAAACGACATGCGCGTAAAACCCAAGCGCACGGCCAACTCGCGTGAGCTCTGCACCAGTTCCGGCCGGGTCTCGATGCCATAAACATGGCCCTGACTGCGCGCCTTGAAAAACAGGTCGTACAGAATGAAGCCCAAGTAGGACTTGCCCGCGCCATGGTCGGCCAGCGTGATGCCACCGGGCTTGTCTGGCAGTGCCAGCAACAGGGGCTCGATGAACTGGAACAGGTGGTACACCTGCTTGAGCTTGCGGCGCGAATCCTGGTTCAGCTTGCCGTCACGGGTGAGGATGTGCAGCGCCTGCAGCAGTTCCACCGACTGGCCGGGACGGACCTCGGGCGGCAATGCACCTAAGTCTGACGCTACTTTTTTCATAGCTAGGTATCCAATGCCAGTGCGGTCCAACCGGCAAAACCAAGCGTTTTCAGGGTCTGCCGGTTGCGTTCATAAATGTCGGCCGCGTCGGGCACCGACTGCACGGCGCGGGCGATGCTCTCTTCGCGCAGCAGGTGCAGCGTCGGGTAAGGCGCTCGGTTGCTGCAGTTGGTCACGTCGTCCGGACCGGCATCGGCAAACTGGTAATTGGGGTGGAAACTGGCAATTTGCAGCACGCCATCCAGCCCCAGCTTGCGCAGCAATCGGTCGGCTCGCCCCAGGCCATCGTTGAAGTCCAGAAAATCGGCCAGGGCATCCGGCGCCACAAGCAACGTGGTGTCGCGCTCGGTCGGGTCAGCCTGCGCTAGATCGAGTAATTCGTGGCGCAAGTCGGCCATCAGCTCGCCGGCATCGGTGGCGGCGCTAACCGCGTAATGAATCTGCTGCTTGACGTGCACCGCCTTGGCAAAGGGGCACAGGTTCAGGCCGATCACCGCCCGCTCCAGCCAGCGCTGCATGCGCTGCTGCACCTGGTCGGCCTCGGGGTGGGGCTGGGTCAGCGTCATGGCAGCAGGCGCCGGCCGCTCAGACGCTCGTGCTCGCGCGTGGCAAAACGGTCGGTCATGCCAGCAATGTAGTCCGCCACCACACGGGCCCGGGCGGTGGCCTCCTCGGGCGTGCCGGCCAGGGCGGCGCTGCGGGCGGCAAAACCTTCGGCCATCTCGGTGGGTTGTGCCTGGTAAAAAGCAAACAGCTCCTGCACCACCTGCTGCGCCAGACCGGTGGTCGCCATAACCTGGGGGTGGCGGTACAGATGGCGCAGCAAAAAGCTTTTCAGCTGCTGCGAACGCTCGGCCATGCTGCTGCTGAAGCCGATCAGGGCAGGCAAGTGGCGCACCGCCGCCACATCGGCTGGTGCCGCCTGCTGCAGCGCCTGACCACTGGCGGCCATCACGTCATACACCTGGGCGCTCAGCATGCGGCGGATGGTCTCGTACAGCAGGCGCCGGCCCTGGCTGCGGTCACCCAGCGTCGGGAACTCAGTCAAAATCTGCCGCCGAAAATCATCCACCAGCGGCACCTGCTGCAACTGCGCCAGGGTGATCAAACCGGAGCGCACGCCGTCGTCAATGTCGTGCGCGTTGTAGGCAATCTCATCGGCCAGATTGCACAACTGGGCCTCCAGACTGGGCTGGGTGCGGTCCAGAAAGCGCCGCCCTACCCCGCCCGGCTCAAGCTGCTCCAGGGCCTGCGCGTTGCTTGCTGAGCAATGCTTGAGGATGCCCTCGCGTGTCTCAAAGCTCAGGTTCAGGCCGTCGAACTCGGGGTAGCGCTCCTCCAGCGTATCAACGACCCGCAGGCTTTGCAGGTTGTGCTCGAAGCCACCAAAGGGCTGCATGCAGGTATTGAGCGCGTCCTGCCCCGCGTGGCCAAAGGGCGTGTGGCCCAGGTCATGCGCCAGCGCAATCGCCTCCACCAGGTCTTCGTTGAGCGCCAGCGACCGCGCCATCGATCGGCCAAGTTGCGCCACCTCCAACGAGTGGGTGAGCCGGGTGCGGAACAAATCGCCCTCGTGGTTCAGAAAGACCTGCGTCTTGTAAACCAGCCGACGAAAACCCGTGCTGTGAACGATGCGATCGCGGTCGCGCTGAAACTCGGTGCGCGTGGGCGCCGGCGCCTGCGCGAAGCGCCGGCCTCGGGAGTGGTCGGGGTGGCAGGCGTAGGGGGCCAGCGCTGCTTCAGGCGCAGCAGGCATCGATCACCTCGCGCACCAGCGCATCGGGCGCTGGACGCACCGCCGCCCGGCCTGGCCCGTCGATCAGCACAAAACGGATCTCGCCGGCTTCAGATTTTTTGTCCAGCCGCATCAGCGCCAGGTAGCGCCCGGCGTTGTCATCGGCCGCCAGCTGCGGACCACGTACCGGCAAACCGGCGCGGGCAATCAGCGCCCTGAGCCGCTCCACAAAAGGTTGGTCCACCAGGCCCAGTCGGCAAGAGAGCTCGGCCGCCATCACCATGCCACAGCCCACGGCCTCGCCGTGCAGCCATTCGCCGTAGCCCAGTCCGGCCTCGATGGCATGGCCGAAGGTATGGCCAAAGTTCAGAATGGCGCGCAGGCCCGCCTCCCGCTCATCCTGCCCCACCACCCAGGCCTTGATCTCGCAGCTGCGTTTAACGGCATGGGCCAGCGCCGCCGGGTCGCTCGCCAACAGCGCATCCATGTGCGCCTCGATCCAGTCCAAAAAGGCCAGGTCGGCAATCGGCCCGTACTTGATGACCTCGGCCAAACCAGCGCTGAGTTCGCGCGGCGGCAGGGTGCGCAGCGTGTCCAGGTCACACACCACCAATTGCGGCTGGTAAAAGGCGCCGATCATGTTCTTGCCCAACGGGTGGTTGATGGCGGTTTTGCCGCCCACCGACGAGTCCACCTGCGCCAGCAGGGTGGTGGGCACCTGCACAAAGGGCACGCCGCGCATGAAGCTGGCGGCGGCAAAGCCCGTCATGTCCCCCACCACGCCGCCGCCCAGGGCAAAGAGCAGTGTCTTGCGGTCGCAGCCCGCGCCCAGCAGCGCATCAAACACCAGGTTCAGGGTCTGCCAGGTCTTGTGCTCTTCACCGTCAGGCAACACCACCGCCAGCACCTGACGGTATTTGCTCTGCAGGGCCCCGCGCAGGCGCTGCAGATACAGCGGCGCCACAGTGCTGTTGGTGACGATCAGCGCCTGGCTGGCGTTGGGCAGGTCGGCATAGGTGTTTGGCTGGTCCAGCAGACCACTGCCGATGAGGATGGGGTAACTGCGCTCGCCCAGCGAGATGGGAACGGTCTGAGGCTGGGATGCATGCATGGCGGTGAGTTTAATGAGTTGCGATGACCGCCGCCGGGGTATCTGCGACACCCACGACATCCACAACAAGGGGCCACAGGCACTCAGCTTGAGGGCAGCACGCCAGCGAGTTCGAGCTGCATCACGATCATGTTGACCAGCATGGCCAAGGAAGGTCGACCCGTCTCGATGATGAAATGCGCCGTGGCCCTGTACAGCGGGTCGCGCAGCGCATGCAGGTCACGCAAGCGGGTCAGTGGGTCCGCCACCTGCAGCAGGGGCCGGTTCACATCATGGCGCAGGCGGCGAAACAACTCATCGGGGTGGGCGTTGAGGTACACCACCTGGCAGCGCGCGTGCAGCCGCTGCCGGTTGATCTCGCGCATCACCGAGCCGCCGCCGGTGGAAATGACCGCGCCGGTTTTTTGCGTCAGCTCGTCCAGCACCACCGATTCCACCTCACGAAAGCTGTCCTCGCCCTCCAGCTCGAAATAGGTGCGGATCGAGCAGCCCAGCCGCTGCTCGATCACATGGTCAGAATCCACATAGTCCAGCCCGAGCCGGCGCGCGAGCTGGCGGCCCACGGTGGTCTTACCGGAGCCGGGCAGGCCGACCAAGGCAACGCGATGCTGGTCCGTCACACCTTGGGCCGCTCGGCCAGGGTCAGGGCACAGCAACGGTGTAAGAGCTCGCCCGGCCGTTCGGGGCCGTCACCACGAACTTGATCCGGTCGCCGGTCCCGCAGGTGGTCAGGGCTGCGGTGTGTTGCGTCGGCTCTGAGGCGTTGCCGATGGTCGTATCGGCCAGGAGTGCGCTGCAGGTGCTGGTGTCATTGGCCAGGATCACCTCAACCGCAATCGTGGCGTCAGCGGGCAGGGGGTTGCCATCCAGATCGGCCAGCAATGCTGTCACGGCACTTGCACTGGCCGAAACCGTCTGGGTCCGCTTGGTCACCGGGATGGTGGTGCTGTAAGCGGCGGGCTGTCCGATGGCATCCCCCGAAAACACGACCACGATGCTGCGCCGAACCTTGGTGAATCCGTCCCAGGTGCCATTGCACGTGCCCTCCACCGACAGACCGGGATTTGCGAAGAGAGACGGATCGCTGCACGTCAATCCACCTATGGACCCTGCTGGCATCGACAAGGCGTTGTCGCTCTCCAGGGAGCCGGTCTGCAAATTGGTGTAGGCGCCCTCAAAGACCTTGTTGTTGTCTCTATCCAAGTAGATTCGCCCCAAGTCTTCAAACTTCTCTGCGGGAACCAGAACTGTAACGCCGTCTGGAGCCAACACGGCAGGATCGTACCGATTGTTGTTGTTGGCATCAAAGAAATGCTCTTCGCCATCGGTATACGCCAACACGGTCACCCGTCCCGGGCGTGGATCACCCCCTGCGCCAGTGGGCGATGTCCCCAGTGTCGATGCCGAGCCCAAGGGTCGGTACTCCTGGCCATACAGCGTCACGCTGCAGCGACCCGTGGTGCCTGACACCACGCAGCTACTGGAACCGGTGTCCGAGCTGATCAAGCCCCCGGATGTCACAAAAACAATGGTGGTGCCCTGCGGCACCGGGTTGCCCAAGCGGTCTGCCGCATAGGCCGTGATCGTGGTGCTGTAGCCGTTGGACTTGGCCGTGAAGTAGCCGCCTGCCAGGAAGTTGGGCTGGCTTGAGGACAGGCCAAAGAAACGTTGCGTTGGGAGACCGGTCTGAACCGTCAAAATATTAGAGACGGTAAAAATGGCGGGAGCGCTCACCAAGGCCGCACGCACCTGTACCGTGGCAGGGACCGTACCCCCGCAGACCGAGAAGGTCACTGTGCCATCGGCGCCGGACGTCACGGTCGTCGGGGCGCCACAAAAGGTGATGCCGTCATTGGTGTTGGTCAAGGTCGCCGCCACCGCGGTGCCGGCGACAGGGTCATTGTTCGAATTGACCACTTTGAACTTGACGCTGGACTGATTGACGCCCACCGAGCCGGATTGGTAGATCAGGGCCGGCGTGGCGCTGACAAAGACCAAGCCGGTGGTGGGAGGGGCTGTGACCGCGAAGCTGCCCGCCAACGAGACGCTGCCCGTGGTGCCGGCCGTCACGGCACAGGTGCCGGTGGCCGTGGTTTGCAGCACCGCGCTGGCCCGCCCGGTGCTGTCCACCAGCGCAGGTGAGGGGGTTGCCGCGCCGCAGGGCGAGGTGAAAGTCACTGGCACCGAGTTGGATGGCGCGGTCACGCCATTGACCTGAACGGCCACACTGACCGTGAGTGATTGCCCCTGTTGGACACTGGCTGGCGAGACCGTGAAGTCCGACAAGGCGACTGTGCCTGATGTGATGGCCAAATCCAGCGCCTTGGACAGGGCCACGCTCTCCACCGAGGCGGTGGCGGTGGCCACCACGCCACCTGCCGCAGCGACTGAAGCTGGTGACACCCGAATCAGCATCACGCCCGTGTCGTCGGTAAAAGCAATGCCCGAAGCCGGCACCAGCACCGCGTCCGGTGCATCCAAGGCCACCGTCACGCGGGTGTACGGCGCAGCGACGCCGGCCTTGGTTTTGAGTACCACCTTGAGGAATCTGGGAGCCGTCTGCGACAAAGCTTTGCTGGTGATGGTGACACCGTTGGCATCCACCAGGCTGATGTCCATAGTGGGCGACCCGGTGATGACCGTACCGCCACCGCTGAATTGCAGGAACATGGACGCGCTCAAGGACGTCGACTGGACCGAAGCCGCGGCCGTCACCTGGAGTACAAACCCCTGCGAGGGATCTGCAGGGCTGATCTTGATCAACGCAACGCCATTGGCATCGGTCAGTTTTTGGCCGTCCACCGGCAGCAATACCGCCTTGGCTTCACCCAAAGTGACATTGACGGGTGTGAAAGCCGCAGCAGCACCTTCTTTGGTCCGCGCGACAACCTTCAGGTAACGCGCTTCGGTGGCGGACAAGGATTTGTCGGCGACAACGGTTTCTGTCGAATCCACCAACGTGATGGTCAGCGTGGGAACTTTGACACTGGTGTCCGGCCCGCCACCCCCGCCACAGGCCGCCAAACACAGCGCCAGCGCAACATACCAGACATATCGCAAAATATTCATCGTCGCCACCCCGAAAGATGGCCAAAGTATAGGTTACCGTAAAACCGCCCTATCCGCCACCACCTTGGGCGTGATGAAGACCAGCAACTCCTGTTTGTTGGAGACGCGGGAACGGTTTTTGAACAGATTGCCGATGCCGGGTAAATCGCCCAGCAGCGGCACTTTGGTTTCGGCGTCGGACTCGGTCAGCTCGAAGATACCGCCGATCACCACGGTGCCGCCGCTTTCCACCAGCACCTGGGTCTTGATGTGCTTGGTGTTGATGGCAAAACCGGCCGGTGTGGACAGGCCCACACTGTCTTTGTTGACGTCCAGGTCCAGGATGATGTTGCCCTCGGGGGTGATTTGGGGCGTCACCTCCAGCTTGAGGTTGGCCTTTCGGAAGGCAATCGAGGTGGCGCCGCTGGACGAGGCCACCTGGTAGGGCAACTCGGTGCCCTGCTCAATCAAGGCCTTGATCTGGTCGGCGGTGACCACGCGCGGGCTGGACACCACCTTGCCCTTGCCATCGGCCTCCAGCGCCGAGAGTTCCAGGTTCAAAAAGCGGTTGGCCGCCGAGCTGAAAATCGATACGGCAAAGGTGGCCGGGCTGTAGCCGCCCTGGCCCAGGGCGGGCAGGTTGACAAAGTTGCTGCTCAGGTCCATCACGCCGCCGGCCCCGGTACTGGCCACAACATTGCTGTAGCTGGTACCGAAGGCGATCCGGTTGTCGCCACCCAGCGAAAAACCCGCATCGGCGCCGCGCTGAGCCCGCAAATCACTGCCACCCAGCCGCACGCCGAGCGATTTGCCAAAGGTGTCCGAAGCCTCCACAATGCGCGCCTCAATCAGCACCTGGCGCACCGGGATATCCAGCTTGGTGACCAACTGTTGCACCTGTTCGAGCTTGGCGGGCACGTCGGTCACGAACAACTGGTTGGTGCGGGCCTCCGAGATGGCGCTCCCACGCGGGCTGAGCAGGCGCGAGACAGTGGTGCCCGCCGCAGCGCCGCTGCCCGTGAGTTGCGCTGCCACTTCAGCCGCTTTGGTGTAGTTCATCTGGAACGACTGGGTGCGCAGAGGCTCCAGGCTTTGCAGGGCCGCCGAGGCCTCCAGCTCCAGCTTTTCGCGGGCACTGATTTCCTCGCGGGGCGCAATCCACAGCACGTTGCCGGTCTTGCGCATGCCCAGGCTCTTGGTCTGCAAAATGATGTCGAGCGCCTGGTCCCAGGGCACGTCCTGCAAGCGCAGGGTGACCGCGCCGGCCACCGAGTCTGAAGCCACCACATTGAAGTTGGAGAAGTCGGCGATCACCTGCAGCAGGGCCCGCACGTCAATGTTCTGGAAGTTCAGCGACAGCTTCTGGCCGGTGAAGGCGGGTTCCGAGCCGGCCTTGCTGGCCTCAACGCGCACCGGCCGCAGGTCCACCACAAACTGCCGGTCGCTCTGGTAGGCCGAGTGCAGCCACTGCCCCTTGGCCTCCACCAGCAGGCGCACCCGGTCGCCCACCTGGGACAGGGTGACGGTCTGGACCGGCGTGGCGAAGTCGGTCACGTCCAGACGGCGGCGCAGGCCCTCGGGCAGGCTGGACTGCAAAAAGTCGGCCACCAGCGCCTGGCCCTGCTGCCGCACATCCACCGCCACCTGGTCGCTCGGCAAACTCACGACAATGCGCCCGGCGCCATCTGGACCAAGCCGGAAATCCAGGTCCTTGATGGGCTGCGGCGCTTTGCGCTCGGCAGCGTCCGGGCTGGCAGTAGCCCCAGCGACCGGGGCCGGCCTGCCCAGCAGCACCAGCAGCGAGCGTCCGACCAGGCGGGTGCTGTAGCTGCTGGCCTGCTTAAGGTTGAGCACCAGGCGCAACCGGTCGCCCGCCTGCACCAGGGCCGCCGACTGCAGGTTGCCCAGGCCGAACTCAAAGTTGCTGCGGCCCGTGGCGTTGCTGAGCCGGGGCAGGTCCAACGCAATGCGGGCGGGCGTCTGCAACACAAAGCCGCCAGGCAGGGCCTCGAGCCCCTGCGCAAAATCAACCCGGACCGTCTCCTGACCTTCTGGCCCGCTGGCCGTGACGGCCTCGATGCTGTTCTGCGCCAGCGCCAGAGAAGCCGCCATCCACCAACCCAGGCACAGCGCCAGGGCACGGAGGGCTCGGCCGGCGCGGCGTCCGAGGTCGGTTTGAGGCATATTCATTTTGTTTTCTCCTGCAACTGCAGCGATGCAGCGCGTTCCACCCAATCACCGCCGACGTCCTGCACCAGCTCACGCAGCACCAGTTCGGTGTCGCTGATCCGTTCCACCCGGCCGTAGTTCTGCCCCAGGTGATGACCCGGGCGCACCTGGTAGAGCGTGCTGTTGACCCGGACCAAAGCCACGGGCCGCCCAGCCTGCATCAGGGTGCCTACCAGCGCCATGGCGTCCAGCGGCACCGACTCCAGGGCCTCCTTGCGCCGTGCCAGTTCTGGCGCCAGCAGGGCGGCGCCAGAAGCTTGGCCACTGTCCCGTCGCAACACCTGGCTGAGCTGCAAGTTGCTGAATGGATCGACAGCTGCCTGAGCCAGATAGGCCTGCGGCTGAAACTGTTGGGGTTCGGCGATGGGCAACAAGCCCGGACGACTTTGGCTCCTTTGCAGCGCCATCCATTGCCTGACGTCGTCCTGGCCAGGTGGGCTGCAAGCCGAGAGCAGAGCAGCCAGCCAGAACAGCAGGGACAGACGGACGGTCATTTCTTGGCCGCCTTCGCGGCTGCTGCCGCCGCCTGGCGCTGGGCCGCCACCTCGGAGGCATCGAGGTAGCGAAAGGTTTTGGCGGTGGCCTCCATGGCCAGCACGCCGTCACGCTGCGGCTGCGGCTGGATGCTGAGGTTGTTCAGGGTCACGATGCGCGAGAGCTTGGCCACATCGGCCACAAAAGCGCCGATGTCATGGTAACGGCCGGTGACGCGCACGGCAATTGGCAGCTCGGCGTAATACTCTTTCACCGCCACCTGCCCTGGACGGAACAGGTCAAACTGCAGACTGCGCCCCAAGCCGGCCTGGTTGATGTCCGACAGCAGACCATCCATCTCGGCCTTGCTGGGCAACTGGGTCTCCAAGAGCGCGACATGGCGGCGCACCTGCTCGCGCTGCTGCTTGAGGCCCTCCAGGTTGACAGCGCGGCCCAGCTTGAGCCGGAATTCCTCACGCAGCTGCTGCTCGCGCAGCTGTTCCGCAGCCAGGGTGCGCTGGTAGCCCTGGACCACGCCGAACCACAGTGCCAGCGCCACCGCTGCACTGACCCCTGCCAGCACCGTCAGCCGGGGCAGGGTCGGCCAGGAGGACGGATCGCGCGGGTCCAGGCCGCGCATCCCGGCGGCCAAGCGGGCACCCTGAGTGGCCAGTTTGGCCAGAGACAGTCGTCGGGAGGAGAGTCCGAACATGGCAGCTGTGGGCTAGGTTTTGCCAGACTTGGGCGCGCTGGCCGGTGCAGCGGGCAGGACCACGCCCGGCGCAGGCTGGATGACAGCGGCATCGCTGGACCTGACCAGGTGCACACGGATGGTGAAGTTGGCCACCCGGCGCTGTTCGCGCGGCGACAGGGCCAGCGTACCGGCCACGATCTCAATGAGCTCAGGGCGCGACAGAGCGGGCGAGTTGTTGCCGAGGTTGCGCAACAACTCAGAGACTCGCTCATTCGATTGGGCGGTGCCACTCAAGGTGAGGTTTTGCGCATCCTGACGGACGCTGGACAAAAACAAACCCTCGGGCAGCTGTCGGGCCAGCTCGGACATCAGCATGACCGGCAGATTGCGATCCGCCTGCAGGTCTTCCACGGCCTGTTGGCGCGCGAGCAGCGCGGTGATCTCGGTCTGCAGGCCGGCAATGTCCTTGATCTGGCCGTCGAGGCGACTGATTTCCGTCTGCAGCTGCTGGTTGCGCTGTGCTTGCTCTGCAATGCGCACTTGCAACACCAGAAACACCAGCAGGGCCAGCAGCAGGCCGAGCAGCGCAGCCACACCGACGCCGAACTTGAAGCGGTCCCGGCGCAGCTTGCGCGCGAGTTCACGGTGCGGCAACAGGTTGATGCGGATCACGTCACGAACCTCCGCAGCGCCAGGCCACAGGCGACCAGGTAGGAGGGCGCTTCGCCGGCCAGGCCCGGATCCGACAGCATTCCCCGGAACGGGTCAGCCAGGCTGCAGGCGACGCCGTTGTGAGCGGCTACGGCCTCGGCCAACCCGGGCACGGCGGCCGAGCCGCCGGCCAACAAGATATGCTGGACTTGGGTGTGCGGCGTGCTGCTGAAGAAGAACTGCATGGCCCGCCCGATTTCCTGCGCCGCGTCCTGGGCGAAGGCTCGCAAGATCTGCTGAGCGTCGGCCGGCGGCAATTCGCCACTGCGCTTGCGGGCCTCCGCAACTTCGGTCGTCCAGCCGTAGTGTTCCGCCAGCAGGCGCGTCAGTTTGGCACCGCCGAAAGCCTGTTCCCGCTCGTAGAGCAGGATTTCGCCCTGCATCACCTGCAGGCTGGTGGACTGGCCTCCCATTTCAAACAGGGCCACGATGGGGCGGGCCTCCTCTGTTCCGGGCAACTGCCCCAGGATCCGCGCCGCCGCCCGACGCGACGCGTAGGAGCGGATGTCCAGAATGGCCAGCTTGAGCCCGGCAGCCTCGGCCAGCCCCAACATGTCCTGCACGCGCTCCTTGCGGGAGGCTGCAATCATCACGTCAATGTCTTGCGCTGCAGGGTCAGTGGGGCCGATGCTGCAGAAATCGAGGTTGGCCTCGTCCATCGGGAAGGGGATGTACTGGTTGGCCTCGGATTCGACCTGGACCGCCAACTCGGCGTCACTGAGCCCCGCCGGTAGCTTGATGTTGCGGGTGATCACCGCTGCGCCGGGCAGGGCCATGGCGGCCAAGCGCGTTTTGGTGCCGCAGCGCCGGACCAGGCGGCGCAGCCCCTGAGCCACCTGTTCAAAATCGTTGATCTGGTCATCGGCAACCCAGCCGGGCTGCAATTGCTCAATGCCGACATGCAACACCCGCAACGGCCCCGACCGCGTGTGGGCCAGTTCCACCAGCTTGACGCTGGAGGACCGGATGTCCAGCCCCATCAGCGGCGCGGGTTCGCGCTTGAACCAGAACCCCGGGAAACGCACTGTCAACCCCTTAAACTCGCCGGCGTAGCGTGAACAGAAAAAGTGATGAAGCTGCCAACATGCTAGCAGCATGCCAGCGTTTGCGGAAATTGTTACTTTCTGCGACCAAAGCAGGCTGTCCGTCCTGCGGGCCCAGCACATCATTTTTATAATCAGTCGGCTTCTCTACAAGGTTTTCTATGCCTCCCAACAAGCCGTCCGGCACGCCACCCCCCCCAGCGCCGCCCCGCTCGCCCCTGCTGCGCTGGCTGTTGCGGGCGGCCTTGTGGAGCGGCGGGCTGTTGCTGGCCGGTGCGCTGTCGGTGCTGGCGATGGTGGCCATCGCCTTGGCAGTCGCCTTTCCCAACCTGCCGGATGTTTCGGATCTGTCCGACTACAGCCCCAAGCTGCCGCTGCGGGTGTTTTCCACCGAGGGGGCCCTGATCGGCGAGTTCGGTGAGGAACGGCGGCAGTTGACGCCGATCAAGCAGATCCCCAAAGTGATGACCAACGCGGTGCTGGCGATCGAAGACGCTCGCTTTTACGAGCACGGCGGCGTGGACTACAAGGGCGTGCTGCGGGCCGCATTGGCCAATCTGGGGCGGTTCAAGAGCCAGGGCGCCTCCACCATCACCATGCAGGTGGCACGCAATGTGTACCTGTCGTCTGAAAAAACCTACACCCGCAAGATCTACGAGATTTTGCTGACCTTCAAGCTCGAGCACCTGCTGCGCAAAGACCAGATTCTGGAGATCTACATGAACCAGATCTTTCTGGGTAACCGCGCTTACGGCTTTGCCTCGGCGGCCGAAGCCTATTTCGGCAAGGACTTGAAGAACATCACCATCGCCGAGGCCGCCATGCTGGCCGGCCTGCCCAAGGCGCCGTCCGCCTATAACCCGATTGCCAACCCGAAGCGGGCCCGCTCCCGGCAGCTGCACATCATTGACCGCATGCTGGAGAACGGTTTCATCACCGAAGCACAGGCCGCCGCCGCCAAAAAAGAAGAACTCAAGGTCAAGTCCAACTCCGACAACACCCGGGTGCACGCGGAGTATGTGGCCGAAACCGTGCGCCAGCTGATGTTTGCGCAGTATGGCGAGGCCACCTACACCCGCGGCCTTAACGTTTACACCACCTTGCGCGCGGCCGACCAGGACGTGGCTTACCAAGCCCTGCGCCGGGGCATCATGGACTTTGAACGGCGCCAAATCTATCGCGGCCCGGAGAAGTTCGCCACGCTGCCCGCTGGCGGCCAGGAACTGGACGACGCGATTGACGATGCGCTGGAAGACCACCCGGACAATGGCGATGTGCTCTCTGCCGTGGTTCTGGAGGCCGATGCCAAGCGGGTGCTGGCCAGGCGTTTGAACGGAGAAACCGCAGAGATCACGGGCGAAGGCTTGCGGCCGGTGCAGTCTGGCCTGTCGGAGAAGGCGGCGCCCAACATCAAGATACGGCGCGGCGCCGTGATCCGCATCGTGAAGACCCCCAAAGGCGGTTGGGAGATTACACAGTTGCCCGAGGTCGAGGGCGCCTTCGTCGCCATGGACCCGCGTGACGGCGCCATCAAGGCCCTGGTGGGCGGCTTCGATTATGAAAAAAACAAGTTCAACCACGTGACCCAGGCCTGGCGTCAGCCGGGCTCGAGCTTCAAGCCTTTCATTTACTCCGCCGCACTTGAAAAAGGCTTCACGCCAGCCACCGTCATCAACGATGCGCCGCTGTTTTTCGATTCGGGCGTGACGGGCAGCCAGCCCTGGGAGCCCAAAAATTACGACGGCAAGTTTGAAGGCCCGATGAGCCTGCGCCGCGGCTTGGCCAAGTCCAAGAACATGATCTCCATCCGCATCCTTCAGAGCATAGGCGCCAACTACGCCCAGGAATGGATCACCCGCTTTGGTTTCGAGCAGGACAAACACCCGGCCTACCTGACCATGGCGCTGGGCGCCGGCTCGGTCACGCCGATGCAGATGGCTTCGGCCTACTCGGTGTTTGCCAATGGCGGCTTCCGCGTCAATCCCTGGCTGATCAGCCGCGTCACCGACCAGAAGGGCAAAGTGCTGGCCGAAACCAAGCCACTGCCGCTGAACGACGCGGTGCGCGCGATCGAGCCACGCAACGCCTTCATCATGAACAGCCTGCTGCAGGAGGTGACCCGCACCGGCACCGCCGCATCGGCACAGGCCACACTCAAGCGGCCCGACCTGTACGGCAAGACCGGTACCACCAACGACTCGATGGACACCTGGTTTGCCGGCTACCAGCCCACGCTGGCCGCGGTCACCTGGATCGGCTACGACACGCCGCGCAAACTCGGCGACAAAGAAACCGGCGGCGGCCTGAGCCTGCCGGTCTGGGTGCGTTTCATGGAGCAGACGCTGAAAAACGTGCCGGTGATGGAGTACAGCGCGCCCGAGGGCGTGGTCTTTGCCGGCGGGGAGTGGTCCTACGACGAATACGTGAAAGGTGCGGGGGTGCACAGCTTGGGTCTGGACGACAAGGGCGGGCAGACGGCCGCGCCGGCGCAGACCCTGCCGGCGGCGGACGAGAAGAAGAAAATCCTCGACCTGTTCAAAAACTGATCAGCTGGCAAATACCAGCGGGCTACCCGCCTGCTCGCTGGCAAAGCGCGACAGGCAGGCAAAAAACTCGCCCTGGCCCTTGGTATCCGTCCATTGTTTGCTATCAAATTTGAAATGAAATCCACCGGAGCGAGCGGCCAGCCACACCTCGTGCAGCGGCTTTTGCAGGTTGATGACGATTTGGCTGCGGTTGGCGAAGACCAGCGTGACCATGGCGCCCACACGCTGGTTGTCGATGTCGGCCGAACCCTCGTCGTTGATGCGGTCGCAGGCAGCCTCCACCGTCTTGAGCAGGTTTTCCGCCAGGTCCAGGAATTCGGGGTCGGTCATTACAATTTCACCATGTTGTCGCAACACCGAATTCTAGTCAGGCCCCTTGTCCTTGCGATCAGCGTGGCGGCTTTGACTGCCTGCGGTCAGCCCGGGCCGCTCTACCTGCCCACCGATCCGGCTGCGGCCCAGCGCGCCACCCTGCCCCAATCCCTCCTCAAACCAGCTGCCCCCACCGCCAGCAGCCCCGCACCATGACCGCACACACGCTGCCCGGCCAGCCCCACCTGGCCTATCGCGACGGCGAACTCTGCCTGGAGTCGACCCGTCTGAGCGCGCTGGCGCAAACCCACGGCACACCGCTGTTTGTCTACTCCAAAGCCGCCATGCTGGCCGCGCTGGCCGCTTACCAGCGTGGCTTTGCTGGACGCCGGGTTCAGATCTGCTACGCCATGAAGGCCAACCCGGCGCTGGGCGTGATCGAGCTGTTTGCGCGGGCCGGCTGCGGCTTTGACGTCGTCTCAGGGGGTGACATGGACCGGGTGCTGGCTGCGGGTGGCACAGCAGACAACATCATCTTCTCGGGTGTGGGCAAAACGCGCGCCGAGATGCGCCGGGCCTTGCAGGCTGGCATCGGCTGCTTCAATGTCGAGAGCGAGGCCGAGCTCGACGTGCTGAGCGAGGTGGCCACGGGCATGGGCCTGCGGGCACCGGTGAGCATCCGCGTCAATCCCAATGTGGACCCCAAGACCCACCCTTACATCTCCACCGGCCTCAAGGGCAACAAGTTCGGCATTGCGCATGAGCGGGTGCTGCCCACCTACCTGCACGCGGCCGGCCTGAGCGGCATCCGGGTGGTGGGCATTGACTGCCACATCGGCTCGCAGATCACCCAAACCGAACCCTACTTGGACGCGATGGACCGCATGCTCGACCTGGTCGAAGCCATTGAAGCCGCCGGCATCCCGATCCACCACATCGACTTCGGTGGCGGCCTGGGCATCGACTACAACGGCGACACCCCGCCCGACGCAGCCCAACTCTGGGCCCTGCTGCTGGCCAAACTCGATGCGCGCGGCTTTGGCCAACGCCAGCTGATGATCGAGCCCGGCCGCTCGCTGGTTGGCAACGCCGGCGTTTGCGTGACCGAGGTGCTTTACCTCAAGCCCGGCGAGCAGAAGAATTTCTGCATCGTGGACGCCGCCATGAACGACCTACCCCGCCCGGCCATGTACCAGGCCTACCACCAGATCGTGCCGCTGCAGCCACGTGACGAAGCACCAGAAGTCTGGGAGGTGGTTGGGCCGATTTGCGAGAGCGGCGACTGGCTTGGCCACGATCGCACCCTGTCACCGCGCCAGGGCGACCTGCTGGCGGTACTGTCAGCCGGCGCCTACTGCATGAGCATGGCCAGCAACTACAACTCGCGCGGCCGGGCGCCCGAGGTGCTGGTGGACGGCGACCAAACCCACCTGATCCGCCGCCGGGAAACCATCGCCGAGCAGATGCAGCAAGAACAACTGGTTGGCGGCTGATCGTCGGCTGATCGGCAAAGTCTCAGGTCTAAAAGGGCTGGGAGCCACGTCGCTATTGACTTGGCTGCTATCGATTTCGAACTGAAAAAGCCAAATGCGTGGGGTGGTGGATGTGTCTGGTGCGCCAGTCAAGGCGGCGCCGGGCCAA
>JBAXMQ010000057.1:0-19992 GCA_037134215.1 Betaproteobacteria bacterium | reverse complement strand
CGATCTGGACAGCATCGCCGTGGAAACTGACCTCGGCCTGCACTACAGCTGGCGCGACCTGGACCGCGCCAGTGCCATGCTGGCCAATTTGCTGATGTCCTTGCAACTGCCCGAGGGCGCCCGGGTGGCGGTGCAGGTCGAAAAATCGGTCGAGGCGCTGTTGCTGTACCTGGCCACGTTGCGGGCGGGTCTGGTGTTTCTGCCGCTCAACACGGCTTACCAAAGTGCTGAAATCCAGTACTTTATTGGCAACGCCGAGCCGGCGGTGGTGGTCTGTACCGGCAAAAACTTTGGCTGGGTCAGCAAAATCGCTTTCCAGGCGGGCACCCGGCATGTGTTTACCCTCAACGATGACCGCACTGGCTCGCTGCTGACGCGCGCGGCCCATTGCGCCGACCAGCAAACCGTGGTGGTGCGCGGCACGGATGATGTGGCCGCCATCCTCTACACCAGCGGCACCACCGGGCGCAGCAAGGGCGCTATGCTGACGCACGGCAACCTGCTCAGCAATGCGCGGGTGCTCAAGACCAGCTGGGGCTGGCGCAGCGCCGCAGAGGGCGGCGACGTACTGATCCATGCCCTGCCGATTTTTCATGTGCACGGCCTGTTTGTGGCCATCCATGCGGCACTGCTCAACGGCAGCAAGATGATCTGGCTGGCCAAATTCGACCCGCGCCAGGTGCTGGCCGCCATGCCCCGTGCCACCGTGTTCATGGGGGTGCCCACCCTGTATGTGCGCCTGCTGGCCGAGCCCGGCCTCACCCCCGAGGTGGCGCGCAATATGCGTCTGTTCATCGCCGGCTCGGCGCCGCTGCTGATGGAGACCTTCACCGACTGGCAGCGCCGCACCGGCCACACCATTTTGGAGCGCTACGGCATGAGTGAGACGGTCATGCTCACCTCCAACCCATACCTGGCCAGCGAGGGCTCTCGCCGGGGTGGCACGGTGGGCCGGCCGCTGCCGGGTGTGCGCCTGCGCGTGGTGGGTGAGCAGGGCCAATTGGCGCCGGTGGGCGACACTGGCGGCATTGAAGTGGCCGGCCCCAATGTGTTCAAGGGCTACTGGCGCATGCCAGAGAAAACCGCCGAAGAATTCAGTGCTGACGGTTTCTTTAAAACTGGCGATGTGGGCCGGATCGATGCCGACGGCTACGTGACGATTGTCGGCCGCAGCAAGGACCTGATCATCAGCGGCGGCTACAACGTTTATCCGGCGGAAATCGAGGGCTACATCAACGAGCTGGCTGGCGTGGCCGAAAGCGCCGTGATCGGCGTGCCGCACGCCGATTTCGGTGAGGTGGGCTTAGCCCTGGTGATCGCCAAGCCGGGTGCGGCACCCGACCCGGCGGTGATTCTCGCCACCCTCAAGGCGCGCCTGGCCAATTTCAAGGTGCCCAAGCAGTGCCTGCTGGTGCCAGAGTTGCCACGCAACGCCATGGGCAAGGTCCAGAAAAACCTGCTGCGGGCCCAATACGGCGTCGCTTGAGGCAGCCTCGGGTTTAGCGCAGAACCAGCACCGGCACGTGCGAGTGCGTCAGCACCTGCAGGGTTTCGCTGCCCAACAACAGGCGTTTGACACCGCGCCGGCCATGTGAGGCCATGACGATCAGGTCGCATTTCTGCTTCTTTGCTGCGGCAATGATGGCGTCCGACACGAGGTCTGACTTGACGGTGATGGCGCGGGCCTTGACGCCTTTCGTGTCTGCCGTTTTTTTGACGGCATCCACAACCATTTGGGCCGCTTCGGCCCATTGCTTCTCCACCCGGTCGACTTCGGCCACCTGCAAGGCCAGGCCACCCTCGAAATAGCTCTGGGGGTAGCGGGCCACCACCTTCAGCGCCACCAGCTCGGCGCCGGCCAATGCCGCCAGCGCGATGGCATGGCCGACCGCCTTCTTGGACAGGGTGGAGCCATCCGTGGCGACGAGGATTCTTTTGTACATGGTGTGTTCTCCGGATTTTAGGATGTTGGGAAGGCCCGAGCTTAGGGCGCCGGCCCAGCCCTTCAATTGATCTTCGTCAAGAAAAGCGCGGGCATGTCGGGCTACGCTCAGGCCCATGACCCACCCGACTTTTTTGCTGCCTGCGTTGGGCTTGCTCGACGACCCTCAGGCGTGGTCGGCGTTCAGCCGGCCTTTGATTGGCCAGACATCTGGCTGGGAATCCAGCGTGGTGATCGAGGGCATGCGCTGCGCGGCCTGCGCACTGACCGTAGAGGAGGCGCTGCGGGCTGTGCCGGGCGTGCTGCAGGCCGAGGTCAGCGCCGGTAGCCAGCGGGCGCGGGTGAGGTGGGCGGCTGACCAGGTGCTGCCCTCGCGCTGGATGCAGGCCGTGCAGGCCGCCGGCTATCGGGCGCTGCCGGGCAACGACGCGCTGGCCCGGGCCCGTCGTCTGGGGGAGTCTCGCAAGGCACTGTGGCGGCTGCTGGTGGCGGCCCTGTGCATGATGCAGGTCATGATGTACGCCTACCCGGCCTACGTGGCCGCGCCGGGCGACCTGTCGGCCGAGATGGCGCAGCTGCTGCGCTGGGCCTCTTGGGTCTTGACCCTGCCGGTGATGCTTTTTTCATGCGGCCCGTTCTTCAGCGCTGCGCTGCGTGACCTGACCCAGCGCCGCATCAGCATGGACCTGCCGGTGGCGCTCGGCATGTTAATCACCTTCGCGGTCAGCAGCGCCGGCACCTTTGAGCCTCAGGGGGTGTTTGGCCGCGAGGTCTATTTCGATTCCCTGACGATGTTTGTTTTCTTTTTGCTGTTTGGGCGCTGGCTGGAGCTGCGCCTGCGCGACCGCACCGCTGGCGCGCTGGAGGCCTTGATGAACCGGCTGCCTGACAGTGTGGCGCGCCGCACCGCGCAGGGCAGCTTTGAACGGGTATCCGCGCGGCGCCTGCAGCCCGGGGATGTGATCCAGGTGCTGCCGGGCGAGGCCTTTGCGGCTGACGGGGAACTGCTGCAGGGGCAGACCCGGGTCGATGAAGCCCTGCTGACCGGCGAGTCCTACCCGGTGCTGCGCGGGCCCGGTGCCAACGTCGTGGCTGGCAGCCACAACCTGCTCGCGGTGGTATTGGTGCGCGTGACCCGGGTGGGGGAGGACACGCGCTTTGCCCGCATCGTGGCCTTGATGGACAGCGCCAGTGCCAGCCGGCCCCGTTTGGCGCGGCTGGCCGATCGCCTGGCGCGACCTTTTTTGTTGGCGGTGCTGGCGGCGGCTGCCTTGGCCTGTGCCTACTGGTGGCGGCAAGACCCGGGCCACGCGCTGATGGTGGCGGTGGCGGTGCTGGTGGTGACCTGCCCCTGTGCCTTGTCCTTGGCCACGCCGGCCGCCATGCTGGCCGCTGCGGGCGCTTTGGCGCGGCGCGGCGTCCTCGTGCGACGCCTCGATGCCCTGGAGGCACTTGCCAACGTGGACACGGTGATCTTGGACAAGACCGGTACCCTCACGCGTGACGGCCTGGTGCTGGCGGCGACCCAGGTCCGCGTTGGTACCCCTCCCGCGCAGGCGCTCGCCCAGGCGGCAGCGCTGGCGCAGCACTCACTGCATCCGGTCTCGCGCGCGCTGGTGGCTGCCGCGGCCAGTCAGACGGACCAGGCCTCCTTCTCTGGCTGGCTGGCGTTTGGCGCCACCGAAACAGCGGGTGGTGGCGTGGCAGCCCGGGTGGGACCGTGCCCTGACGGGCGTGACGCCAGGCCGCTGCGCCTAGGCTCGGCGGCATTTTGTCAGCTGACCCAGGTGGCCACTGGCGTGCGACAGGTGTTCCTGACCGACACCCAGGGCTGGCTGGCCACCTTTGAGCTGCAGGAGGACCTGCGTCCTGATGCGCTGGTCACAGTGCAGGCGCTGCAGGCAGCCGGTGTCACCGTGCAGCTGCTGTCGGGTGACCGCCCCGAGCTGGTGGCCGGCATGGCAGCGGCACTGGGCATCACCGTTCACCGCGGGGGCTGCTCGCCGCAGGACAAGCTTGACGCGTTGCGGCAGGCCCAGCAGGCGGGTCAATGCGTGGCGATGGTGGGCGATGGCCTCAATGACGGCCCGGTGCTCGCTGCCGCCCAGGTCTCCTTTGCCCTGGGCCAGGCCGTGCCCTTGGCCCAGGCCCATGCGGACTTTGTGGTGCCCGGCGGGCAACTGGGCGCCGTGACCCAGGGCCTGCTGCTGGCGCGACGTACGGTGCGCATCGTCAAGCAGAACCTGGCCTGGGCCATGCTCTACAACGCAGTCTGCGTGCCGCTGGCGGTCAGCGGCCATCTCAGCGCCTGGGCAGCCGGACTGGGCATGGCGGCCAGCTCCTTGCTGGTGGTGCTGAATGCCCTGCGGCTGGCAGGCCAATCGCGGGCACCCGGGGTGGCTTGATGGACATTTTGTATTTGCTGATCCCACTCTCGGTGATTCTGGTCTTCTTCATTCTTGGCGGCCTGTGGTGGGCCATCGACCGCGGTCAGTTTGACGATATCGAAGCCGAGGGCGAACGCATCCTCAGAGACAGCTGATGTTTGTGGCCTGAGCTTGACCTGCGTCAAACCAAAACAACTGCTTACCCAAGACACTGAGGTCAAGCAAATCAAGGTGAGGTCATCATGGTGTTTCCCAACGCGCAGGCGAGCAGCTACAACGATCAGGTGGTGCGGCAATTTGCCATCATGACCGTGGTCTGGGGGGTGGTGGGCATGCTGGTTGGCGTGATCATCGCGGCCCAGCTGGCCTGGCCCGAGCTCAATTTCGGTGTCCCCTGGCTCAGTTACGGGCGCTTGCGACCGCTGCACACCAATGCGGTGATCTTTGCTTTTGGCGGTTGCGGCCTGTTCGCTTCGGCCTACTACGTGGTGCAACGCACCTGCCATGTGCGCCTGTTCAGCGACACGCTGGCCTCGTTCACCTTCTGGGGCTGGCAGCTGGTCATTCTGGCGGCTGCCGTGTCGCTGCCGCTGGGCTACACGCAGGGCAAGGAATACGCCGAACTGGAGTGGCCCATCGACATCCTGATCACCGTCGTCTGGGTCTCGTTTGCCGTGGTGTTCTTTGGCACACTGGGCACGCGCAAGGTGCGCCACATTTATGTAGCCAACTGGTTTTTCGGCGCCTTCATCATTGCGGTGGCACTGCTGCACCTGGTCAACAGCGCGGCCATTCCGGCCGGTTTCATGAAGTCTTACTCGGCCTATGCCGGGGTGCAGGATGCCATGGTGCAGTGGTGGTATGGCCACAACGCGGTCGGCTTCTTTCTGACAGCCGGCTTCCTGGGCATGATGTATTACTTCATCCCCAAGCAGGCGGAGCGCCCGGTCTACAGCTACCGCCTGTCCATCGTGCACTTTTGGGCGCTGATTTTCACCTACATGTGGGCCGGCCCGCACCACCTGCACTACACCGCTTTGCCCGACTGGACCCAATCCCTGGGCATGGTGTTTTCGCTGGTCCTGCTGGCGCCCAGCTGGGGCGGCATGATCAACGGCATCATGACGCTGTCGGGCGCCTGGCACAAGCTGCGTGACGACCCGATCCTGCGCTTTTTGATCGTGTCGCTGTCCTTCTATGGCATGAGCACCTTTGAAGGCCCGATGATGTCGATCAAGACCGTCAATGCGCTGAGCCATTACACCGACTGGACCATCGGCCATGTGCACTCCGGCGCACTGGGTTGGGTGGGCCTGGTCACCATGGGCAGCATGTATTACCTGATCCCGCGCCTGTTCGGCCAGAAGCAGATGTACAGCATGAAAGCGGTTGAGCTTCATTTCTGGATTGCGACGATCGGGATCGTCATCTACATCGCGGCCATGTGGATTGCCGGCGTGATGCAGGGCCTGATGTGGCGCGCCATCAATGCGGACGGCACCTTGACCTATACCTTTGTGGAGTCGGTCAAGGCCAGCTACCCGTTTTACGTGCTGCGCCTGCTCGGCGGCTTGCTGTACCTTGGCGGCATGGTGCTGATGCTGTGGAATGTCCTCAAGACTGCCACCCAGGGCCGCTCGGTCATTGTGAACATCCCGGCCGCCGTGGCCCACGCCTGAAGGAGAAACAAGCATGGCCAACAACACGGGCGGCGGTTTGTCGCATGAAAGAATCGAGACCAGCAACTTTCTGATGATTGTGCTGATCCTGCTGGTTTTGCTGGTGGGCGGCCTGGTGGAGATCGTGCCGCTGTTCTTCCAGAAGTCCACCACCGAGCCGGTGCAGGGGCTGCAGCCTTACAGCGCGCTGCAGCTCGCCGGGCGTGACATCTACACCCGCGAAGGCTGCTACAACTGCCACTCGCAGATGATCCGGCCGTTCCGCGCCGAGACCCTGCGCTACGGCCACTACTCGGTGGCGGGTGAGTTTGTGTACGACCACCCCTTCCAGTGGGGCAGCAAGCGCACCGGCCCGGACCTGCACCGGGTCGGCGGTAAATACAGCGACCAGTGGCACCGCGATCACCTGAACAACCCGCGCGACCTGGTGCCCGAATCCAATATGCCGGCGTATCCCTGGCTGCTGAAAAACGCGGTGGATGCCGACACCATGCCGGCCCACATGAAGGCGCTGCGCACAGTGGGTGTGCCCTACAGCGACGAGCAGATCAGCAGGTCAGTGGCTGAGCTGCAAGGCAAGACCGAAATCGACGCGGTGATTGCCTACCTGCAGGTGCTCGGCACCTTGGTCAGGTAAACCGGAGTCACCCATGATGGACCTCGATGTCAACACCCTGCGCGCCCTGGCCACCGTGGTCAGCTTTGCCACCTTCATCGGCATTGTGGTGTGGGCCTGCTCGCGCCGCAACGCGGCCGATTTTGACGAGGCAGCCCGACTGCCCTTCGAGCAGGACTGAGGCCGCGCCAGCGAAAGGAACCCCCCATGAGCGATTTCACAAACAATTTTTGGTCGGTCTTTGTCGCCGTGATCACCCTGGTCAGTATGGCGGCCTGCCTGCTGCTGCTGTGGTACACCGGCAAGGCCAGGCACATGACTGCCAATGACAACACCACCGGCCATGTCTGGGACGGCGACCTGCGCGAAATGAACAACCCCCTGCCGCGCTGGTGGGCTTGGCTGTTTGTGCTGACGGTGATTTTTGCGCTGGGCTACCTGGCCCTGTACCCCGGCCTGGGCAACTATGCCGGCCAACTGGGCTGGACCTCAACCGGGCAGCACCAGGCTGAATTGGACAAGGGCAACGCCGAAGTGGCGCCGTTGTATGCCAAGTTCATGGCGATGGCGCCCGAGGCCGTGGCCGCCGACCCGCAGGCCATGGCCATTGGCGAGCGCCTGTTCATGAACAACTGCGCGCAGTGCCATGGCTCGGACGCGCGCGGCAGCAAGGGCATTCCCAACCTGACGGACAAGGACTGGCTTTACGGCGGTGCCCCGGCCGTGATCAAGGAAACGCTGACCCTGGGTCGCATGGGCAATATGCCGCCGATGGCAGCGGCCGTCGGCAGTCTAGAAGACGTGCGCAACGTGGCGCATTATGTGCTCAGTCTCTCCGGCAGCCCGCATGACGCCCTGCAGGCGGCCCTGGGCAAGCCCAAGTTTGCGGTCTGTGTGGCTTGCCATGGCACTGACGGCAAAGGCAATCCGGCACTGGGCGCCCCCAACCTGACTGACGATATCTGGCTGCACGGCTATGGCGAGGCCGCCATTGTGACCATGATCAACAATGGCAAGGTCAACCAAATGCCGGCCCAGGCTGACAAGCTTACCGAGGCCCAGATTCATGTGCTGGCGTCCTACGTCTGGGGCATGTCCAACAAGGGCGTGGCTGCGTCCAACTGATGTTGCCTAACCCCAGGGTGATCCCTATCTTGGCGCAGCCTGACCCGGCTGTGCCGGCAGGCGAGGGTGCCCGCGGTGTGGATGGCGAGTTGATCTCGCTCTACGCGCCACATGAAAAAATTTATCCGCGCAGTGTGTCCGGCCTGTTTTCGCGCTGGCGCTGGGTCATGGTGGTGCTGACCCAACTGGTCTTTTATGGCCTGCCGTGGCTGGAATGGGGCCAGCGCCAGGCGGTGCTGTTTGACCTCGGCGCCCGGCGTTTCTACATCTTCGGGTTGGTGCTGTACCCGCAGGATTTCATCTACCTCACCGGTTTGCTGGTGATCTCTGCGCTGTCGCTGTTTCTGTTCACGGCCGTGGCCGGGCGCCTGTGGTGTGGCTATGCCTGTCCGCAAACGGTCTACACAGAGATCTTTTTGTGGATCGAAAAACGGGTTGAGGGTGACCGGTCGGCGCGCATGCGCCGCGACAGCCAGTCCTGGTCGCTGGACCGGCTGTGGCGCAAAAGCGCCAAGCACGGGCTGTGGCTGCTGGTGGCCTTGTGGACCGGCTTCACTTTTGTCGGCTACTTCACACCAGTGCGCGAACTTGCGCGCGAATCGCTGCAACTGAGCCTAAGCACCTGGGAACTGTTCTGGACCCTGTTTTACGGCTTTGCCACCTATGGCAACGCCGGCTTCATGCGCGAGCAGGTGTGCAAGCACATGTGCCCCTATGCCCGGTTTCAAAGTGCCATGTTCGACCGCGACACCTTGATCGTGACCTATGACCAGGCCCGTGGCGAGCCACGCGGTGCCCGCTCACGTCAGGCGGACCCTGTGTCGCTCAAGTTGGGGGCCTGCGTGGACTGCAGCCTGTGTGTGCAGGTCTGCCCCACGGGCATCGACATCCGGCAGGGCCTGCAGTACGAGTGCATTGGTTGCGGCGCCTGTGCCGATGTGTGCGACACGGTGATGGACAAGATGGGCTATGCCCGGGGCCTGGTCAAGTACACCACCGAGAACGCCATCCAGCAGGGCTGGACCTGGGCGCAGACGCTGCGCCATGTGTTTCGGCCGCGCGTTCTGGTCTATGCCTCGGTTCTGGGCGCCATCGTGGTCGCCATGCTGGTCAGCCTGTCCCTGCGTACGCCCTTCAAGGTCGATGTGGTGCACGACAGCGGCGTGACGGCGCGCATCGTCGGCGCCGGCCGGATCGAGAACGTCTACCGGCTGCAGGTGATGAACGCCACCGAGTCTGCCCAGCGCTACCGCCTCGCCGTCAGCGGTCTGCCCGGCCTGGCGATCAGTTCGGAGCCGGAGGTGGCGGTGGGGGCCACCCAGTCCCGCTGGGTGGCGGTGCGTGTGCAGTTACCACCGGGAGCAGCCACGCCCGGTTCGCACCCTGTCCATTTCGACATTGATTCCCTTGACACCGTTGGGCATCTGAGCGAGCGCTCCGTGTTCCTGGTGCCACAACCTTGAGGCCTGCCACAACCATGACAACCCAGCCCAACATCAACGCCCCGGCGGCAGCCCCCTGGTGGACATTCGGTCATGTCTGGCTGGTGATTTCCGGCCCGCTGGTGGTGGTGGTGGCCAGCTTTGCCACGCTCTACCTGGCCGTGACGCGCCCCGATCCGGTGGTCAGTGAGGACTATTACCAACAGGGCATCCACATCAACCAGCAGCATCAGCCCGGCCAGGACGCCAGTCTGGCCCCGGCGCTGCAGGCGCGCAACCATGCTGCCACCGGACGCGTGCCGGACGCCCGCCCGGCACCCAAGCCCTGAGGGTACGATCAATGCAGACCACGCCCGAGCCTGGCATGTTGTCCCGCCATTTGATGACCGTGGTCTGGCCCGGCTTCCTCGTGGCCTGTTTGCTGGAATTGCTGGTGTTCGCCTTGGTGGACCCGCAGGATGTGCGCTGGGTCGGCCACCAGGTGACGCTGCCCCGTGAGGCGGTTTACACGCTGGCTTTCTTTGTGTTCTGGGTAATGGCCATGCTGTCGAGCGCGCTCACCGCCCTGTTGTCGACACGGCTCAGTGGCAGGCCTTGGGGTTGACGATGTCTTTCAAGGCGTCAGCGTTGAGGATGCGCACATGGCGCTGCTGCACCTCGATGATGCCTTCCTCGGCAAACTTGGAGAAGGTGCGGCTCACGGTCTCCAGTTTGAGGCCCAGGTAGCTGCCGATTTCTTCGCGCGTCATGCGCAAGACGAGTTCCGAGCGCGAAAACCCCCGCGCGTGCAGCCGCTGCACCAGGTTGAGCAGAAAGGCCGCCAGACGCTCCTCGGCGCGCATGCTGCCCAGCAGCAGCATCACCCCGTGTTCACGCACGATTTCGCGGCTCATGATCTTGTGCACATGGTGCTGCAAGGCATTGATGTCGCGTGACAGTTCCTCGATCCGGTCAAACGGCATGACGCAGACCTCGGCGTCTTCCAGCGCCACCGCGTCGCAGGCGTGGCGGTCGTTCACGATGCCGTCGAGCCCAATCACTTCGCCAGCCATTTGAAAGCCGGTGACCTGGTCGCGGCCGTCTTCCGCCACCAGGCAGGTCTTGAAGAAGCCGGTGCGGATGGCATACAGGCTGGTGAATTTGTCGCCGTTGCGGAACAAGGTTGCGCCGCGTTTGACGCGGCGCCGCGCGCCCACCACCGCGTCGATCCGGTCGAGTTCCTCGGTGCTCAGGTCCATGGGCATGCACAGTTCCCGCAGGTTGCAGTTGGAACAGGCCACTTTGATGGTGTGTGGGTTCATAACACTGATTTTGGCACCGAAGGCCAGGCTTGTGTGACCCAGGTCAAGGTCCGGCCCTGGCAAAAAACACATTTGATGCCAGCCCCATGCAGAGTTCGCTGGCCTTGACCGCCTTGCTGATGGGTTTGGCCGGTGGCCCACACTGTGTGGCCATGTGTGGTGCCGCCTGTGCGGGCATGGCGCAGGCTGCGGGCCCCCGACGGGCGTCGGCGCTGTGGGGCTTCCAGTTGGGCCGCTTGCTCGGTTACTCGGCACTCGGCGGCGTGGCTGCGGCCTCGATGCAGGGCTTGGGCTGGCTCACCGTCCAGTCTGCCGCACTGCGCCCGGTTTGGAGCCTTTTTCACCTTGGCGCCTTGGTGCTCGGGCTTCTCTTGCTATTCAAAGCGCAGCAACCGGTGTGGCTGGAGCGCTCGGGTCGCCTGTTGTGGGGGCGTGCCCGGCAACTGGCAGCCGGGCGCGGCCGCGGCTTGCCTTTGGTGGTTGGGGCCTTGTGGACCTTCTTGCCCTGTGGCTTACTGTATTCGGCTGTGATGGTGGCTGCGCTCACCGGGCAGGCCCTGCAGGGGGCTGGCGTAATGGCACTGTTTGCCTTAGGCAGCGGCATGTCCATGCTGCTGGGGCCCTGGCTCTGGCTTCGCCTGCGAGGCTCGGGGAATGGCGCAGGGCAGGGCGTGGCAGGTGATGACTGGGGCGTGCGCCTGGCCGGACTGGCCTTGGCCACGAGTTCCGCCTGGGCGCTGTGGATGGCCCTGGCGCATGACACTGCACCTTGGTGCGTGGTGGGCTGAGTCGTGACTGCAGCCGCTCCGGCTCAGCGTTCTGGGCTATTCCGTGGAGTTGGCCTTGAAGGCCAGTCTATGATTGCCGTGGTCGAAGACTGCATCACACTCTGGCCAGAGAGTTCAAACCATGAAAATTACCAACGCCCGCGTGATTGTTTGCAGCCCCGGCCGCAACTTTGTCACGCTCAAAATTGAGACCGACGAGGGGCTGACCGGCATCGGCGACGCCACCCTGAATGGGCGCGAGCTGTCGGTGGTGAGCTACCTTACGGATCACGTGATTCCCTGCCTGATCGGGCGCGATGCCCACCAGATCGAGGACATCTGGCAGTTTTTGTACCGCGGCGCCTACTGGCGCCGGGGCCCGGTCACCATGAGCGCCATTGCGGCGGTGGACACCGCGCTGTGGGACATCAAGGCCAAGGCTGCCAACATGCCGCTGTACCAGTTGCTGGGCGGACGCAGCCGCACCGGTGTGATGGTGTACGGCCACGCCAATGGGCGAGACATCAGTCAGACGGTCGAGGAAGTGCTGCGCTACCAGGAGATGGGTTACCAGGCCATCCGTGCGCAAAGTGGCGTGCCAGGCCTGGACAGGGTGTACGGTGTCGGCAAGGGCAATATGTTTTATGAGCCCGCCGATGCGGACCTGCCCAGTGAGCACGATTGGTCGTCCGAGAAGTACCTGCTGCACACGCCCAAGCTGTTTGATGCGGTGCGCCAAGCCGTCGGCCCCGACATCCATTTGCTGCACGACGTGCACCACCGGCTGACGCCGATTGAAGCCGCCCGCCTGGGCAAGGCCTTGGAGCCCTACCACCTGTTCTGGATGGAAGATGCCAGCCCGGCCGAAAACCAGGAGGCTTTCAAGCTCATCCGGCAGCACACCACCACGCCGCTGGCGGTGGGCGAGGTGTTCAACACCATTTGGGACTGCAAGGACCTGATCCAGAACCAGCTGATTGACTACATCCGCGCCACCGTGGTCCATGCCGGCGGCATCACGCACCTGCGCCGCATCGCCGACCTGGCGGCGTTGTACCAGGTGCGCACCGGCTGCCATGGCGCCACCGACCTGTCGCCGGTCTGCATGGGGGCGGCGCTTCACTTTGACACCTGGGTGCCCAACTTCGGCATCCAGGAGTACATGCGTCACACCGAGTTGACCGACGAGGTGTTCCCTCACGCCTACACCTTCAAGGCTGGCTTCATGCACAGCGGTGAAGCCGTCGGCCACGGCGTGGAAATCGATGAGGCCCTGGCAGCCAAGTACCCCTACCAGCGCGCCTATCTGCCAGTCAACCGGCTGGCGCATGACGGCACGCTGTGTAACTGGTAGGGGCTGGCTTGCACCGGCCGGTAGTTACCAACACCTTGGAGTTTTAGTCACGCTGCACACCTCGTGCCTACTGCGCTGCGAATATTACGGTATTGCATGTACTTGTTTACATTTTCCGACATATTCGTAAAATGGCAGCATGCAACCCAAAGTCACCAACCCTGCTCTTGAGTTGGCTGACGCCAAGGGTTTGGTGCGGGCACGCGAGCTTGCGCACCTGGGCGCCTCAGGGGAGAAGTTGCAGCAGTTGCTGCGCCGCGGTGCGCTTGTGCGGATCAGCCGTGGCCTGTATGCCACCCCCGACAGGGCGCTCACGGAGCTCGATCAGCTGGTGCAGTTGTCGATCAAGTACCCCCATATGGTCTTTTGCCTTTTGACCGCGCTCCAGATCCATGGACTTACAACCCAGGCTCCCCATGAAGTCTGGGTTGCCATTTCGTCCAAGGCACGCGCTCCCAGTCTGATCTATCCACCGCTTCGCATCGTGCGGTTTTCCGATCCAGGGCTCGGTGTTGAACAAAAATTGATCGATGGCGTGGTGCACATCCCGGTCACATCGGTAGCCAAAACAGTTGCAGATTGCTTCAAATTTCGAAACAAGATCGGACTAGACATCGCACTTGAAGCGCTCAGGGATGCCTGGAGACAAAAAAAAGTCACCATGGACGAGCTGTGGGAGTCTGCTCAGACCTGTAGGGTGGCAAATGTTATGCGCCCGTACCTGGAGAGCCTGGTGTGACAACGCGAAACAGGGCTGCATCCGTTCGTGCGCGATTGCTCAATCAAGCTAAGAACGACGGCATGGACTTCCAACTGCTGCTCACTCGGTATGCGTTGGAGCGGATGCTCTATCGACTGAGTATTTCAACGGAGAAAGATCAGTTTCTTTTGAAAGGCGCTTTGCTTTTTGATCTTTGGTACGACGTTCCATTGCGACCGACGCGTGACATCGACTTGCTAGGCTTCGGGTCTGCGGAAATCCCACATCTGATAGCGGTTTTTGAAGGGCTCTGTGAGCTGGAGGTGGACGACGGAATGTCTTTTGATGTGAAGTCCGTCAAGGCCGAAGAGATCCGCAAAGAGGCCAATTATTCGGGGACAAGGCTGACATTGGAAGGTTCGCTTGATGGCGCCAGGTGTCCTGTCCAAGTCGATGTCGGCTTTGGAGACGCAGTCACTCCAGAACCTGAGTCCGCGATGTATCCGGTGATGTTCGATGATATGCCGGTGCCGAGCTTGCGCGTCTACCCCAGGTACACCGTTGTCGCGGAAAAGCTTGAAGCCATCATTTCATTGGGCATGGCCAACAGCCGTATGAAGGACTACTTCGATCTGTGGGTGATTCTGCGAGATGCAAAGTCAGATCAAGAAATACTTTCCCAGGCTGTGTCAGCCACGCTGAATCGTCGGGGAACGAGCAAGCCTAAAGGCTTTCCGGTCGGGCTGAGTGAACAGTTCGCTGCAGACGGGCAGAAAACGACCCAGTGGACTGCATTTGTCAAGCGAAACAAACTGACAGCTGAACCTTTGAGCGTTACCGTGCAGTATTTGCGAGATGCCCTGGCCTTCATTTTTCTGGAAGTGAAAGCCTGAGGCCGAATTGGAAAATCAGCTCGATCCCCCTGATTCCCTCGAAGCACTTCGATCAGACAATGCGCGCTTGATCGCTTTGCTTGAGGAATAGGACTGACCGTAACCTGCGAAAATTGCGTACCTTATCGATTCTAAAAATGATATTGCAGTCCAACCCATGGCGAATTTCCGTCGCCCCCATGATGGACTGGACTGACCGCCATTGCCGCTACTTTCACCGGCTGCTGAGCCGGCGCACGCTTTTGTACACCGAGATGGTGACCACCGGCGCGCTGCTGCACGGTGATGTGCCGCGCCACCTGCGTTACAACCCCGAGGAACATCCGCTGGCGCTGCAGCTGGGTGGCAGCGAGCCGGCCGATTTGGCACACTGTGCGCGCCTGGGTGAGCAGTGGGGCTATGACGAGGTCAATCTTAACTGCGGCTGCCCCAGCGAGCGGGTGCAGCGCGGTGCGTTTGGCGCCTGCCTGATGGCCGAGCCGGCTTTGGTGGCGGACTGCGTCAAAGCCATGCTGGATGTGGTGGGTATCCCGGTCACGGTCAAGCACCGCATCGGCATTGACCGCACCGAGCGCTACGACTTTGTGCGTGATTTTGTTGGTGCGCTGCACCAGGCCGGCTGCCGAACTTTCATCGTGCATGCGCGCAATGCCTGGCTGCAGGGCCTGAGCCCCAAGCAAAACCGCGATGTGCCGCCGCTGCGCTATGGTCTGGTGCACCAGCTCAAACTTGATTTTCCCGACTGCACCATCGTGCTCAACGGCGGCCTCACCACCACTGAGCAGGTGCTGGCCCAGCTGCAGCAGGTGGATGGCGTGATGATCGGGCGCGAGGCCTACCACAACCCCTGGTGGCTGAGCCAATGGGATGCGCTGCTGGGCGATACGGCAGCGCCCGAGCGCACCCGCGAGCAGGTCGAGGCCGACATGGTGGCCTACATGCTGCGCGAGGCGGCAGTAAACGGCACGCCCTGGTACCCGATTGCCCGCCACATGCTCGGCCTGCGCCACGGGCTGCCCGGTGCCCGGCGCTGGCGCCAGGTCTGGAGCGACCACCGGCTCAAGGCCCATGACCCGCGCGAGGTGATGGCCTTGGCCCGGGACGAGCGTCTTGCCCACGCCTGAGCTGCGGCAACGCCAGGCCCTGGCCCTGCTGTGGGCGCCGGTGGCCGGTTATCATGAGGGCGTGGCAGGCCCCGATCTTTCGACCGCCTTAGCAGCCCCAGTCTCCCGTGCGTCTTAACTCCATCAAATTAGCGGGCTTCAAGTCCTTTGTTGAACCGACCAACTTCCTGCTGCCCGGGCAGTTGGTGGGGGTGGTGGGGCCCAATGGCTGCGGCAAGTCGAACATCATGGACGCGGTGCGCTGGGTACTGGGCGAATCGCGCGCCTCAGAGCTGCGCGGCGAGTCCATGCAGGACGTCATCTTCAACGGCACCACCACGCGCAAGCCCGCCAGCCGCGCCAGCGTGGAGCTGGTGTTTGACAACGCCGACCACCGCGCCGGCGGCCAGTGGAGCCAGTTTGGCGAGATTGCGGTGCGGCGCGTGCTCACGCGCGACGGCACCAGCAGCTACTTCATCAACGGCCAGCCGGTGCGCCGGCGTGACGTGCAGGACGTGTTTTTGGGCACCGGGCTGGGCCCAAGGGCCTACGCCATCATCGGCCAGGGTACCATCAGCCGCATCATCGAAAGCCGGCCCGAAGAGCTGCGCTTGTTCCTCGAAGAAGCCGCCGGCGTCTCCAAGTACAAGGAGCGCCGGCGCGAGACTGAAAACCGCCTGGCTGACACGCGTGAGAACCTGACCCGCGTCGACGACATTCTGCGCGAACTCAACGCCAACCTGGACAAGCTCGAAAAGCAGGCCGAGGTGGCGCAGCGTTACAACGCACTGTCTGCGCAGGCCACGCTGAAGCAGCAGCAGCTGTGGTTTTTGCGGCGCTCCGAATCAGAGGCCGACCAGACCCGGGTGCGCACGGAGGCCCAGGCCGCCACCTTGGCACTGGACGGCCAGTTGGCCAAGCTGCGCGAGGTCGAAAGTGGGCTGGAGACCGTGCGGCAGGCCCACTATGCAGCGGGCGACCAGGTCAACCAGGCGCAGGGCCGCCTGTATGAGGCCAGCACCGAAGTCGGCCGCCTGGAGGCAGAAATCCGCTTCGTGGTGGAAGGCCGCCGCCGCGTGGAGCAGCGCCTGGTGGCGCTGGGCGAGCAGTCGGTGCAGTGGGCCACCCGGCGCGACACGGCAGCGCAAGAACTGGATGCGCTGGCGTCGCAGTCGCTCAGCGGTAGCGAACAGGCTGAGCTGCTGGCCGCCCGCGTGGCCGAGCAGGCTGACCAGCTGCCTGAGCTCGAAGACGCGCTGCGTTTGGCGGAGCAGGCTGCCAATGAGCAGCGCGCCCGCGTGACCCAGGTGCAGCAGCAGATTCAGGTGCTGGCCGCGGAGCAGCGCAGCATTGAGGAGCAGTCGCGCCAGTTGCGGAGCCGCGCCGAGCGTCTGAACACCGACCGTCAGGCCCTGAGTGCCCCCGACGACACGCGTCTGCAGCAGTTGCAGGAGCAGCTGGCCTTGGCGCAGGAGACCGCCGAGGTAGCCCAGGCCCGCTTGCACGAGTTGCAGGACACCGTGCCCCAGCTCGACGAGGCGCGGCGCAGGCAGCAGCAAGAGGTGAACCAAGAATCAGCGCGCCAGGCCGATCTGTCGGCGCGGCTGGACGCCCTGCGGGCCCTGCAGGAGAAGGTGCGGACCGACGGCCGCCTGCAGCCCTGGCTGGAGCGGCACGGCCTGACCCATTTGCAGGGCCTGTGGCGCAGCATCCACATCGAGCCCGGCTGGGAAAGCGCCCTGGAGGCGGCCCTGCGCGAGCGGCTGGGCGCCCTGGAGGTGTCGCGGCTGGACATGGTGCGCGCCCTGGCGGACGACGCGCCGCCCGTCAAACTGACTTTTTTCAGCCCGCCGCCGGCGGCAGCACCCGCAGTGGCAGCGGGCCTGCCGCGGCTGACTGACCTGCTGCGGCTGCACGATGCCAGCCAGCGCGCCCTGTTGACCGACTGGCTGCAGGGCTGCTACACGGCCGACAGTCTGGAGCAGGCGCTGGCTCGTCGGGCTGAGCTGGCCCCGGGCGAGCTGCTGTTGGTGCGCGCTGGCCATGCGGTCGGGGCCCACAGCGTGAGCTTTTACGCACCCGATTCCGAGCAGGCCGGCCTGCTGGCCCGGGCCCAGGAGATCGAGAACCTGGAGAAGCAGTTACGGGCCCAGGCCATGATTGCGGACGAGACCCGAGCCAGTCTGGTGCGCGCGGAGGCCGCCTACGCCGACGCCTCACAGCGCTTGCTGCTGCTGCGCCGCGAAGCCTCCGAGAGCCAAAGCCGGGCGCACGACCTGCAGGTGGAGACCCTGAGGCAAAACCAACTGGCCGAGCAAGCCCGCGCCCGCAGCGCACAAATCGCTGCTGACCGGGCTGAAGTGGACGCCCAGCTCGATGACTTGCAAGAGCGCCGGGTGACCGCTGAAGCCCGTTTTGACGAGCTGGACATGCAGCTCGCCGACACCCAGGAGCGCCACGCCCAGCTCGACGAGCGGGTGGTGCAGTCGCAGCGCCGACTGGCCGAGGGGCGCGAGCAGCAACGCGGCCTGGAGCGCGACGCGCAGGAGGCCGCCTTCGCCCTGCGCAGCCTGGAGGCGCGCCGGGCCGAGCTCGCCCGTGCTATCGAAACTGCAGCGCAACAGGCAGAACTGGTGCGGCTTGAGACAGAAAAAGCCCATGAAGAGCTGACCCGCCTGACGGACGCCGCAGCGCAGGGTGGCCTGCAGGATGCGCTGGCTGCCAAGCTGGCCTGCGAGCAGGCGCTGGGTGCCCGCCGCAGTGAGTACGACGACCTGACCGCCCGGCTGCGCGCCAGCGACGAAGCCCGGCTCCAGCTCGAACGTGCGCTGGAACCCCTGCGCCAGCGCATCACCGAGGTCCAGCTGCGTGAGCAGGCGGCCCGCCTAGGCTTTGAGCAGTACAGCCAGCTGCTGGCCGACGCCCAGGCCGACCTGGCAGCGCTGGCCGCCTCGGTCGAGGCGGGCGCGGTGCGGCTGACGGGCCTGCAAAGCGAAATTGACCGGCTCAACCGCGAAATCGCCGCTTTAGGCGCCGTGAACCTGGCCGCGCTGGACGAACTGACGGTGGCCCGCGAGCGCCAGCAGTTCCTGAATGCCCAGTCGGCCGACCTGAACGAGGCCATGACCACCCTGGAAGACGCCATCCGCAAGATCGACGGCGAGACCCGCGAGCTGCTGTCGGGCACCTTCAACACCGTCAACCAGCACTTCGGCAAGATGTTCCCCGAGCTGTTTGGCGGCGGCAACGCGCGTCTGGTCATCACCGGCGACGAAATTCTGGACTCTGGCGTGCAGGTGATCGCCCAACCACCCGGGAAAAAGAACCAGACCATTCACCTGCTCTCTGGCGGCGAAAAGGCCTTGACCGCCATTGCGTTGGTGTTTGCCATTTTTCAGCTCAACCCGGCGCCGTTCTGCCTGCTCGACGAGGTGGACGCTCCGCTCGACGATGCCAACACCGAGCGCTATGCCCGGTTGGTGACCCGCATGAGCCGTGAGACCCAATTCTTGTTCATCAGCCACAACAAGATCGCCATGGAAATGGCCGAGCAGCTGATTGGCGTCACCATGCAGGAGCAGGGTGTGTCACGCATCGTGGCGGTGGACATGGACGCGGCGGTGTCGCTGGCGGGGGCGGTTTGATCACGGTCAGCCCGCTTCAGGCCGGCCTGGCCCTGACCGGCGTGCTGGTGGTGCTGGCGGTGGCCCTGCACGGCGTTTGGGTGTCACGCCGCAACGCGCCGCGTCAGCCTGTTGTCGGCCCGGCGGCCGAGCCGGCGCAGCAGGGGGGTGAAGGTGTGGAGCCTACGCTGGATGACGCGGCATTCGAGCTGTCCCGCTTTCCCCTGCCGCTGCCCGATAAAAAGCCCTCGCTCGACCCCTTGATTGACATCATTGCCCCGCTGGCGCTGGAGGGCCCGGTGTCGGGCGATGCCGCGCTGGCGGCCATGCCGGCCACCCGCCGTGCCGGCAGCAAGCCCTTTGCCATTGAAGGCTACAACGCCGCCACCCAACGCTGGGAGACACCGCTGCCGGGCCAGCGCTACAGCGCTTTTCAGGCCGGGGTGCAACTGGCCAACCGGGCCGGCGCGCTCAATGAGATCGAGTACTCCGAGTTCGTCATGAAGACACAGGCTTTTGCCGACGCCGTCAACGGCACGCCCGATTTCCCCGACATGCTCGAAGAAGTGGCGCGCGCCCGAGAGCTGGACCAGTTTGCGGGCGACCACGACGCCCAGCTGGGTTTTTTGCTGCGTGCCCGCAATGCGGCCTGGAGCCCGGGCTATGTGCATCAGAGCGCGGCGCGGCTGGGTTTTGTCGCTGGCGCGCTGCCTGGCCGCATGGTTATCGCCGCCAACACGCCCGGTTTACCGCCCATCCTAGGCCTGAGCTTTGACACCCAGGCCGCCCTCTCGGAAGACCCCGCCCAGTCCGCCATCCGCGACCTGACCCTCAGCCTGGATGTGCCGCAGGTGGACCCCGACGAGCGTCCCTTTGAGCGCATGCGCGAGGTGGCCATGGTGCTGGCCGACAGCATGGACGGCATGCTGATGGACCACAGCGGCGTGCCACTGGGCACCGCCGAGATGGACCAGATTGCGGCTGACCTGTCGCAGTTGTATGCCACGTTGGCCGAGCGCGAGCTTGGCGCCGGCTCGGCGCTGGCGCGCCGGCTGTTTTC
>JBAXMQ010000056.1:0-21151 GCA_037134215.1 Betaproteobacteria bacterium | reverse complement strand
GGCTGCCGGTCATGATGGGCGGCAGGCTGTTGTTGCGCCCGGGCCGGCGCATGAAACCGTTGCCGATCTTGTCGATGGTGACGCTCATGCCGGCCTCGCGCGCCCAGCGCGTCACCAGGTCGCGACCCTGTTTGTCCAGGTCGGTCAGGGTCAGGCGGCAGACGCCGCCCTTGGGCGTGGCGCCTATTTGCGCCAGTTCCATCAGCGAAGCCCAGAGGCGCTCGCCGTTGATGCGCAGGCTGCTGATGTCAACTGTGGTGGCTGTGGTCATGGGGTTTCTCCAAAAAGAGGGTTGCGTGCCTACCGCGTCACGGCTGTTGGCTTTTGCGTCTGTGCCCGTTGCTGCACCGCGCCAAAGTCCGGACCAAAGGCCGGACGCTTGATGTAGCGGCCCTTGCCCTTCACGGCACGCAGGTCGCCTTGTACATAGACCAGTTCACCCTGGCTCACGGTGTGGCTGGGGATGCCCTTGACCGTGCGGCCCTCAAAGATGTTGAAGTCGCCTTTGCTGTGCTGGGTCTTGACCGACAGCGTTTTGCTGCCTGCGGGGTCCCACACCACCAGGTCAGCATCGGCGCCTACGCTCACACTGCCCTTTTGCGGGTAGATGTTGAACAGCTTGGCCGTATTGGCAGAGGTCACCGCGACAAACTCACTGGGCGTGAGACGGCCAGTGTTCACACCTTCGTCCCAGATGACGGCCAGGCGCTCTTCCACGCCGCCGCAGCCGTTGGGGATCTTGCTGAAGTCGTCGCGGCCGGCGGCCTTTTGCGCCGCGCAGAAGGTGCAGTGGTCTGTGGCGGTGGTGTGCAGGTTGCCGCTTTGCAGGCCGCGCCACAGGAACTCGCTATGGCCTTTGGGGCGGAAGGGCGGGCTCATGACATGGGCGGCAGCGGTGGCAAAGTCTGGGTGGCGGTAGACGCTGTCGTCCAACACCAGGTGGCCGGCCAGCACCTCGCCATAGACCCGCTGGCCCCGCGCTCGGGCGCGGGCAATGGCCTCAGCCGACTCGACGCAGGACACATGCACCACATAGATCGGCACGCCCAGCACATCGGCGATGGCGATGGCCCGGTTGGCGGCTTCGGCCTCCACCATGGGCGGACGCGACAAGGGGTGGCCCTCAGGGCCCTTGATACCCATCTCGGAAACGGTTTTCTGCAGCAAGTAAACCAGTTCGCCGTTCTCTGCGTGCACTGTGGGCATGGCACCCAGCTCCAACGCGCGCTTGAAACTGTTCACCAGCGTTTCGTCGTCGCACATGATGGCGTTCTTGTAAGCCATAAAGTGCTTGAAGCTGTTGATGCCTTCGTCGTTGACCAGCGTGCCCATGTCTTGGCGCACTTGCTCACTCCACCAGGTTATTGCGACGTGGAAGGAGTAATCCGACGCTGACTTCTCGGCCCAGCCACGCCACTTTTTATAGGCGTCCAGAATGTTTTCTTGCGGGTCGGGGATCACGAAGTCGATGATGGACGTGGTGCCGCCTGCCAGACCGGCGGCTGTGCCAGTGAAAAAGTCGTCCATGGTGACGGTGCCCATGAAGGGCAGCTGCATGTGGGTATGGGGGTCAATGCCGCCCGGCATCACATACTGGCCGCCCGCGTCCACCACCGTAGCGCCGGCCGGCGCACTCAGGCCCTCGCCCACGGCCACAATGCGGCCGTCCTGGCACAGCACATCGGCACGAAAGGCGCGGTCGGCATTGACCACAGTGCCACCACGAATCAAAACAGCGCTCATGAAGGATCTCCTGAAAGGGCTAAGACTGCCAAAGATGTTACGCCGAATGCTCAGGCCGCCACTCGGCCCGGGTTGTTGGGATGCGTGTTCCAGTCGCCATGGCTGGCACTGACCGTGCGGCCGGTGCGCTGGTCGACTTCGCCCGGGCGCAGGTCGCGCAGGGTGATGCACTCGGGTACCGGGCAGACGACGACGCACAGGTTGCAGCCCACGCACTCGTCCTCTTTCACCTCAAAGTGGCGCTTGCCGTCTTTGATGGCGGTGATGGCCTGGTGCGAGGTGTCTTCACAGGCAATGTGGCAGCGTCCGCATTGGATGCAGCTGTCCTGGTTGATCACGGCCTTGGTGATGTGGTTCAGGTTGAGGTGCCGCCATTCGGTCACGGTGGGCAGGGCCCGGCCACGGAAATCGTCGATGGACGCAAAACCCATCTCGTCCATGTAATTGGACAGGCCGTCGCTCATTTCCTGCACGATCTTGAAGCCGTACACCATGGCCGCCGTGCACACCTGCACCGTTCCGGCACCGAGGGCGATGTAGTCCAGTGCATCGCGCCAGTTACCCACGCCACCGATGCCCGAGATGGGCAGCCCGGCGGTGAGCGGGTCCTGGCCGATCTGGGCCACCATGTTGAGCGCGATCGGCTTCACCGCCGGGCCGCAGTAGCCGCCGTGCGAGCCATGGCCGCCGGTAGACGGGCTCATGGTCAGGGTTTTGGGGTCCACGCCCATGATGGAGCTGATGGTGTTGATCAGCGACACCGCATCGGCGCCACCCTTTTTGGCCGCGCGCGCAGGGTGCCTGATGTCGGTGATGTTGGGCGTGAGCTTGACGATCACCGGCAATTTGGAATACTGCTTGCACCAGGCGGTGACCATCTCAATGTATTCCGGCACCTGGCCTACGGCCGCGCCCATGCCGCGCTCGCTCATGCCGTGAGGGCAGCCAAAATTGAGCTCAATGCCGTCGGCGCCGGTGTCGGCCACGCGCGGCAGGATGGCTTTCCAGGACGACTCCTCGCAGGGCACCATCAGCGACACCACCATGGCGCGGTCCGGCCAGTCGCGCTTGACCTGGGCGATCTCGTCGAGGTTCAGCTGCAGGTCGCGGTCGGTGATGAGCTCAATGTTGTTGAAGCCCATCATGCGTCGGTCGGGGGTGAGCAGTGCGCCATAGCGCGGGCCGCTCACGTTGACGATGGGCGGGCCGGCTTCGCCCAGCGTTTTCCAGACCACGCCGCCCCAGCCGGCTTCGAACGCTCGGTTGACGTTGTAGGCCTTGTCGGTGGGCGGTGCCGAGGCCAGCCAGAAGGGGTTGGGGCTGGTGATGCCGGCAAAGGTGGTGTGCAAATTGGCCACGCGGGTCTCCGAATCGTGAAAAGGGTTGTTGGCCTTCAGGCCGACAGGTACTGGTGGATGTCGCGCGCAGACTGTTTGCCGTGCTCCACCGCCTCCACCGTCAGGTCCAGACCACCGGCACGGCAGTCGCCGCCGGCCCAGACGCCGGGCAAGTTGGTTTGGCCGGCCGTGTCAGTGGCAACGCGCCCGTCTTGCAGCAACAGGCCGGACTGCGCCAGCACCGGGTTGCCCAGCCATTGGCCAATCGCTTTGAGCACCATGTCGGCACGCAGGGTGTGGGTCTCGCCGGTGGCTTGCAGTTTGCCGTCCACCAGGGCTTGGCGGGCAAAGCGCACGCCACTGGCCTGGCCGTCAGCGCCCACAATCTCTTCTGGCGCCAGCCAGTGGTGAATGGTGACGCCGTGTGTTTGCGCCCACTCCTGCTCGGCGCCCGAAGCCGACATGCTTTCGGGGCCGCGTCGGTACACCATGTGCACTTCTTCAGCGCCCAGGAGTTTGCTCTGGACCGAGGCGTCCACCGCCGTCATGCCGCCGCCAATCACGACGACCCGGCGCCCGACCGGCAGGGTGGCGAGGTTGGGCGTCTGGCGCAGGGTGGCGATGAAGTCCACCGCATCATGCACGCCGTCCAGGTGTTCGCCAGGCACACCAAGCAGGTGCGTTTGCTGCAGGCCCATGCCCAGAAACAGCGCATCGTGGTCTTGGCGCAGTGCATCCAGCTGGGTCCCGGTCTCCAGCCGCCATCCCTGACGCAGGGTGATGCCGCCAATGTCGAGCAGCCAGGCAATCTCTTTTTGGGCAAAGTCATCCGGGGTTTTGTAGCTGGCCAGCCCGTATTCGTTCAGGCCACCGGCCTTGGGCTTGGCGTCGTACACCACCACCTCGTGGCCCAGCCGCGCCAGGGTGTGGGCACAGGCCAGACCGGCAGGGCCGGCCCCCACCACAGCCACTGTTTTGCCTGTGGGTGCAGCGCGGCTGAACAACTGGGGCTGTGCGCTTTCCATCAGGGCGTCGACCGCATGGCGCTGCAGCCGGCCAATCTGCACTGGCTTACCCTCCTGGGTATTGCGCACGCAGACGGCCTCACACAGGTTCTCAGTCGGGCAGACCCGGGCGCACATGCCGCCGAGCGGGTTGGCCTCCAAAATGGCGCGGGCAGAGCCACGCAAATTGCCGTCGGCAATGCGCTTGATGAAGGACGGCACATCGATGCTGGTGGGGCAGGCGGTGGCGCAGGGCGCGTCATAGCAGTACAGACAGCGCTCGGCCTCCAGCAGGGCCTGGGCCGGCGTCAGACGCGGGCTGGCATCGGCAAAGTTGTGGGCATACTCGGACGCGCTCAGGCGGCCGGCGCGAATGTCGGGGGCGGATGTGATGGGCACCAGAACAGCTCCTGTCAAAAACTGACCGTTTAGTCAACTAATTGACCAAATACTAGCAAGCCACGTGCCACCGTGTCATCAGGGTTTATCCCGGGTCGCGTGCTTGTCACGGTTTTGACACACACCGCACGTAAGGTCATTGTTTTTCATCTTTAGGGGATTCGACGATGCTGTTCAAAAGCTTGGCCACCGGTGTTGTGCTCTTTGGTCTGATCGGCTGCGCCGCGACGTCACCCGGCGCCTCGACCTCCGGGGCGGCCACCTTCAGTTTCGGCCTGTGGGGCGATATGCCCTACAAAAAAGCTGGCGACGACAGCAAGCTGCCAGCGGTGCTGCAAAGCATCAACCAGTCAGATATTTTGTTCTCGATCTACGACGGCGACATCAAGGACGGCAGCTCCAAATGCACTGACGACGTGTTCACCGACGCGCTGGCCATGTTCGGCAAGATGGTCAAACCGGTGGTGTATGTGCCCGGCGACAACGAGTGGACCGATTGCCACCGCCTCAACAACGGTGGTTACGACACGCTGGAGCGCCTGGCCCACATCCGCAAAGTGATGTTCCCCACCACCGACAGCCTGGGTCAGACGCGCATGCCACTGCAGCGCCAGGGCAAACTCGGTGAAAAGTATGTGGAGAATACGCGTTTTCAGCACGGTGGCGTCGTGTTTGTGGGCATCAACATGCCCGGCAGCAACAACAACCTGATTCTTAACGCCAAAGAATGCACAGCCAAGAGCGCGCGCAATGCAGCGCAGTGCGATGCTGCCAACGCCGAATACCTGGAGCGGGACGCGGCCAATATCGAGTGGATGAAGGCGGCCTTCGAGCAGGCGGCCAAGGACAAGGCCCCGGGCCTGGTGCTGGTGGTGCAAGGCGACCCGGGTTTTGACTTGCCCGAGACCGAAGACGTTGATGAGAGCACGCAGCCTGAGTTTCTGGGCTTTCGCAACTTCATGACCGCCCTGACAGCGCAGACTGAAAAATTTGCCGGCCAGGTGCTGTTTGTGCATGGCGACACGCACTTCTTCAAGGTCGACAAGCCGCTCTACAACCCGACCAAGCTGCTGCCCAACTTCACCCGCCTGCAAACCTTCGGTAGCCCTTCGCTGCACTGGGCGCGCGTGACGGTCGATGTCAAATCGGCCAACGTGTTCCAGATTCAGCCGGTGATCGTGCGTCAGCCCTGAGGCAGTCGGCGGGCGCTCAGGCCCTGCTGGCGGGGCTCAGGTGTAACTCGGCGGGCAGCGTCACTTCAAGCAGGGTGAGGTCGCTGCTCGGCTCGCTCAAGGCATAGAGCGCACCGTCGGGCAGGGTGATGCTGTCGTCACTCGCGAGTCGGTAGGTTTCGCCCAGCGCCGTCAGAGTGACGGTGCCCGAGAGCACAAAATAAAAGCAAAACTCGCTGGCATGGGCCTGTTGGGCCGTGGCTCCTTCTGCCACTGGGCGCACCACCCGCACCCCGGCCAGTCCGGCGGTGGCGGTACCAATACCGGTCTCCTGGACCTCGTAACCCGGCAGGCGCCAAGGCGTCCAGGGGCTGTTAGCGGCCACATGAAAAACGAATTGCTGGCCGTCAAAATCGCGCCCCGGTTGCAGGTCGTCGTTGGGCAGCGCCATGGCGCGGTCGGCGATGGTGATGTGTTGCGCCGGGCCACAGATCTCCACCACCTCAGCGCCAGCCGAACTCTCCATGACGCGGTGGCGGATCAAGGGTGGTTGCAGCAGGCAGTCGCCGGCCTGCATCAGCAGGGGTGCCCCCTGCCCCTCATAGGCCACGCGCACCCAACCCTTGCGGCAGAAAATGGTTTGGAAGCGAATTTTGTGGAAGTGCACATAGTCAGCCACCGGTCCACCTTCCAGGATGCGGATGTGGGACGCAATGAAGGCGCCGCCCAAGCGGTCGGGCACCAGGTCGCGGTAGCGCATGCCGGCGCGGCCGACACCCCAGGCATCAGCGCCAGTGCCCCGGCTCAGGACCAGGCGCTGCGCCGTTGGCGGCACCCGCATCGGTGGATCGGCCGCCACAAAATGCACCCGCAGGCCGTCGGGCGAGGTGAGCAGCGCCACCCCGGCCGCGGCGGGGTCGTCGCACAACAAATCAATGTCGGTGGCGCCGCCGCTTGCGCCCTGGACCAGGCGCAGGCTCAGGCCATGCGCGCTGACCATCGCCGTGGTGGGGCTGTCGGCCGGAAAGATCGCATCCACGGCAAACCCCAACTGCTGAAAAAAGGCCAGGGTGGGTGCCAGTTCGTGGCAGGCCACCAGGACCTGGGAGGAGCGCACACCGGCAAGGGTAGCGGGGGCTGCAGCAACAACGGTGTTCATGGTGGCTTTCTTTGAAAGTTTTCTGCCGACAGACTAGCAGCTTGTGACGGCATGATCGCTATTTGAGCATCAAGGTTGCCAGCTCCGCCGCCTCGATCACCTGCACACCTTCGGCTTTCGCATAGGCTCGTGCGGTGTCGGAGAGCTGGCCCAATGTGATGCAGGCGCACAGCGAGGCGTCCTGGCGCTGACGCGCCGCCACCAGCTCGCGCAACACCTCCACGCCCAGCTTGGCTGCTTTCCAGCGTTTGCAGCTGACCAGCGTGGTGCGGCCGGCCTTGATCAGTTGCAGGTCGGCACCCGCACCCGCAAAGGGGATCACCACATAGCCTTGCCAGGTGTAGGCTTCGGTCAGGGCTTGGGCAAAGTCGCGCCAAGCCATGGCACGGGCGAGCTCCATCTGCTGTGCCAGCAACGCCGGCTTGGGCGCCAGCCACTGGCGCCGGGCCGCGATCACACCGATCACCAGAAACGGCAGACCGCCAAACAGACCAGCCCAGACATAAGCGGGTGGCAGCAGGGCGCGGGCCAGCAAGGCAAAGCCCGCAAACACCGCGATGCTGATCCACCAAGGTGAGCGCAGCAGCAGCGCAAACAGCGACTTGTCGGACATCTTCCAGTTCATGGCGGGGTGTCAGTCCAAGGCCTTGAGCCACTCCGTCACGCTGGCAGCGGCCACCTCGGGCGTGTTGCCGTGTCCGGCCTCTACCACCAGATAGCGGCTCTTGGCGTACGGCGGGAGCTTGGCGTAGGCAAAGGCCTCGCCGGCCGGGTACAGCGGGTCTTGTGTGCCAATCACCCACAGCACTGGTACGGCTTTTTTAAAGCCGGCGCTGGTCTTGGGCATGTGGCCCAGGCCATCCGGGTCAAAGTAGCTGAGCAGGGTCTCGGCGCTCATGGTCATGTTGCGGCGGCGGCCCTGGTTCATGTCGTTGATCGTCAGCGCTTGCGCGCCCTGCCCGGCGGCTACCATGGTGCGGGCCTGGTCCACCTCGGCCCGGTCCATGCCCTGCTGGTACATCTGACGCGGCGAATGGCCGGGCGCCAAGGCCAGCACGCCATCGGCGTCGCCCACCTCGGCCATGTAGGCCAGGGCGGCATTGGTGCCAAAGCTTTGCCCGCCCACCAGCACCGGCCGGTAGCCTTTGCCGCGCAGCGCTTGCACCTGGGCGCTGATCTCCTTGAGTGCCACCGAATAGGGCTGGTCGTAGGCGCGTCGGCCTGACCAGGGCATCTCCAGCAGCACCACGTGGCAGGTCGATTCCACTTTGTTGGCAAACAAGGCCAGGCTTTGCGGCCCACCCCACTTGCCGTGCATCAGCACCAGCGCACAGGCCGGCGTAGCAGCCGTTTGCAACCAGGCACTGGCGGGCCAGGTCAGCACCAAGGTAAGCGTCAGCCAGCGGGCCGGCTGAAACCAGAGGGAGGCCATGGCTCAGGCCCGCCCTGACGCCATCAGGGCATCGTCAAAAATAGCCACGGCCCGGGTCCAGCCGGCCGAGGCACCACGGATCTTGTGCGGAAAGCAGCTGATGTAGAAGCCGCTGGGGGGCAGCACTTCCAGGTTGTGCAGCTTTTCCAGATGGCAGTAGCCAATGTCGCGGCCGGCCTTGTGGCCTTCCCAGATCAGCCCGGCGTCGCCGCTCTCGCCGTACTTTTGGGCGGTGTGCACAAAGGGTGCGTCCCAACTCCAGGCGTCGGTGCCGGTCAGGCGCACGCCGCGTTCCAGCAGGTACATGGTGGCTTCGTAACCCATGCCGCAACCGCTGGCCACGTAGTCATTGGCGCCGTAGCGGGAGCCGGCCCGGGTGTTGACGACCACGATCTCCAGCGGGCTCAGGGTATGGCCGATGCGCCCAAGTTCTTGTTCCACATCGGCCGCAGTGACCACGTAGCCGTCGGCCAGGTGCCGGAAATCGAGCTTGACGCCGGGCTGAAAGCACCACTCCAGTGGCACCTCATGGATGGCGATGGCCGGCTTCTTGTCGCCCAGTGCCTTGTCCATGGTGGAGTGAAAGTGGTAGGGGGCGTCCAGGTGGGTGCCGTTGTGGGTGGACAGCTGCACCATCTCCACCGCCCAGCCCTCGCCGTCGGGCAGATCCTGCTTTTGCAGGCCGGGGAAAAACGGCTCGATCTGCGCAAAGGTGTTTTCGTGGTTGAAGTACTGAATCTTGGGCGCAAAGGCCGGCGGGTCACTCATCACATCGTTTTCTAGAAAGATGGAGAGGTCTACAAAGCGACGGGGCATGACAAGGCTCCTGGAGTTGGGGCAATCTTAGCGGGGCGGGCCCGCCATGGCGCCGCCGTTGCCGGCGGCCGCACCTGCCTCGGCCCGGACCGCCTGCACCAACCAGGCCTTGAACCCGGCCAGCGCCGGCCGCTCTTCAGCTCGCTCCGGCTGCACCAGGTAGTAGGCCCGGTCACCGGGCAGCACCTGGTCGCAGGCCACCATCAGTTCGCCGCGGGCCAGTTCGGGCGCTACCAGCAGGCGCGGCACCAGCGCGAGGCCCAGGCCCTGGGCAGCAGCGGCGGCGGTCATAGAAAACAACTCGTAGCGCGGACCGCTCAGAGCCATGGGTGCGGCCACGCCGGCGGCGTCAAACCATTGGCGCCAGGCGCTGGGTCGGGTGCTTTGCTGCAGCAGCGGCAGCGTGGCGATGAGCTGCGGCCGCAGCGGTGAAAGAGGCGACTGTGACGAGCGTGGCGGCGACTGCGCAAGGCCGGCGATCAATGCCGGGCTGCACACCGGCACCATTTGCTCGTCGAGCAGGCGCACCGCCCGGGTACCCGCCCAGTTGGCCACCTGCTCGGCGGTGCCAGCGTACAGCGCAGCGTCAAAGGCGGTGTCGGCAAACAAAAAAGGGCGGGTGCGCGTTTCGATGTGGACGGTGAGCTCGGGGTGGACGACGGCCAGTGCCGGCAGCCGAGGGATCAGCCAGCGTGTGGCAAAGGTGGGCACAGCGGCCAGTTGCAGGCTGCCGCCACGCCCCGGGCCAGCCATCACCTCCAGCGTGTCCTGCTCCAACCCTTGCAGCCGCCCCGCCACCTGCTGCGCGTACTCGGCACCACGCTCAGTCAGGGCCACGCCATGGCGGGTGCGCTGGAACAGCGCCACACCTACAAAAGCCTCCAGCGCGCCGATCTGGCGCGACACCGCCCCTTGTGTCAGCGCCAGCTCTTGCGCCGCGCGGGTGTAGCTCTGGTGCCGCGCGGCGGCATCAAAACAGGCCAGGGCCTGCAGGCTCGGGATTTTGCGGCGCATGGGCGGGGCGCTGCGCGACTCAAGGCGCCGCGTACTCCCGCAGCTGCTCAAGGGTGACGATCTCAAGCGCCTTGACATGCGTACTGACCAGCACCACCTCGGGCGCCAGCCCGGCCGAAAAAGCCTCTTTCCAGCGCAGGGCGCACAGGCACCAGCGGTCGCCGTCTTTCAGGCCGGCAAAGCGGTACTCGGGGCGCGGCGTGGACAGGTCATTGCCCCGCAGCTTGGAGAACTGCAAAAACTCGTCGCTGACCACCGCGCACACCACATGGCTGCCGCGGTCCTCCAGGTCGGTGTTGCAGCAGCCGTCGCGGTAGTAGCCGGTTAGTGGTTCAAAGGAGCAGGGCACCAATGCGGTGCCCAGGACGTTCAAGGCTTCTTGCGTCATGGCGATCCAGGGGTGGCGATTTCAAACATGATTTCGTTGCGCCGCCACATGGGCAAGGTCCAGGGCGGGTCGTAGCGTGCCAGTTGCGCCGGCCCCAACGGGCTCAGCTGCTTGGCCTGCAACCAGGCCCGCAGCTCTTCGGTACGCTGCTGCACGCGCGATTCGGTGTTGAACCCGCTGTAAGTCAGCACCGCGTAGCGCTTGGCCGGCACCTCGCGCAGCGTGACGGCGGGGTTCTTGGGCTTGGGCAGGGTGGCCAAGGTGTACTGGCTGGGCATCACAAAGTGAACGCGCCAGCGGTTGCCGGTCATCGGGCTGGCGCCCGGGTCTGCTGGGGCAACAGTCACCGGGGCTGTCATCGCAATTTTTTGCGATGGCGCGTCAGGCATCACCGTCACCGGCGCCGTCATAGCGATCTTGGCGGAGCTGCTGGCCTTACCCGCGATGTCGGGCGCCTGGTTGTTGCCAAAAATGAAATCGGCAATCAGCCGAAACCCGCGGTTGGAGGCCTCGTCCATATCACCCTCCACCACCGCTTCAGCGACCAAAAATGGCGCGTACTGGCGCTGCTCTATCGCGCCGTCTTTGGCCAGTACGGTGAATTTGGGTTCTTCAATGGCCATGGCGTTCAGTCCCGTCAAAAGCAGGGCTGCACTCAGCAGCCGGTACAGGGTTGGGGTCATAGGGTGCCCACTTCACATAACATTGAAACGTAGCGCATGGCAAAATACTCCTGATTTTATAGCTATATCGCCAATAGATATGAGGCAATAAAGCCAATTTCATATTGAAGATAGCTCGTCTGCTGTGGCGCTTGGCAGGCCAAAGAAATGTAAAAAAATCATATCTGGATGCCAATAACTCGTTTGCACGGCGCAGCGGTCCTCCACTACCATCCAGCATACGCCGTTTTGGCGAGTCGCACCCCGTGCATGATTTGGAGAACCGCATGGCCCACGCCGCATTCAACTGGCAAGACCCTTTTCTGCTTGAGAGCCAGCTCAGCGACGAGGAGCGCATGCTGCGCGACGCCGCCGCCGCTTACTGCCAGGACAAGCTGTTGCCGCGCGTGACCGAGGCATTCCGCGCTGAAAAGACCGATGTGAGCATCTTCCGCGAGATGGGTGAGCTCGGCCTGCTCGGCCCCACCATTCCCGAGGCCTATGGCGGCCCCGGCCTGAACTATGTGGCCTACGGCCTGATTGCCCGCGAGGTGGAGCGGGTGGATTCCGGCTACCGCTCGATGATGAGCGTGCAGAGCTCGCTGGTCATGTTGCCCATTTTTGAGTTCGGCACCGAGGGCCAGCGCCAAAAATACCTGCCCAAGCTGGCCACCGGCGAGTGGATCGGCTGCTTTGGCCTGACCGAGCCCGACCACGGCTCCGACCCCAATTCCATGGCCACCCGAGCCCACAAGGTGGCCGGCGGCTACAAGCTCTCAGGCAGCAAGATGTGGATCTCCAACAGCCCCATCGCTGATGTGTTCGTGGTCTGGGCCAAAGAGGTGTCCGAGGGCGGCCAAGTCGGCCCGATTCGCGGCTTTGTGCTGGAAAAAGGGATGGCTGGCCTGTCAGCCCCGGCCATCCACGGCAAGGTGGGCCTGCGCGCCAGCATCACCGGCGAGATCGTGATGGAGGGGGTGTTTTGCCCCGAAGAGAACGCCTTCCCCGAGGTGCAGGGCCTCAAGGGCCCGTTCACCTGCCTCAATTCAGCGCGCTACGGCATCGCCTGGGGTGCCTTGGGCGCGGCGGAAGACTGCTGGCTGCGTTCGCGCCAGTACACGTTGGACCGCAAGCAGTTCGGCCGCCCCCTGGCCGCCAACCAGCTGATCCAGAAAAAATTGGCCGACATGCAAACCGAGATCGCACTAGGCCTGCAGGGCTGCCTGCGCCTGGGCCGCATGAAAGACGAGGGCACAGCGGCGGTAGAGATCACCTCCATCCTCAAGCGCAACAGCTGCGGCAAGGCCCTGGACATCGCCCGGCTGGCGCGCGACATGATGGGCGGCAACGGTATTTCTGATTCTTACGGCGTGGCGCGCCATCTGGTGAACCTGGAGGTGGTCAACACCTACGAGGGCACGCACGACATCCACGCCCTGATTCTGGGCCGGGCGCAGACGGGGATTGCGGCGTTTGCCAACTGACGTTTTGATGTTTTCTTGCGCCCGTGCTTTGGTGTGGGTGGCGCTACGGGGATTGTCAGGCCCGCCTCATACTGCCAAATGCGCAGAAATCGGCGGGCCTGACACTCCCCGCAGCGCTTCGAGCGGGTGGGCCGGGTAGATGAAAAAGCCAAAACCCTGTAGTCATCCAGCCGGCACGCAAAGGATCTGCGGTTTGTTCGGGCGCGCAAACCGTCTCGCACTCGCTGGGGAGGGTGGGGCTGGGGGGCGATTTCTGCGCGTTTGGCAGTATGAGCCCCCCGGCCCCACCCTCCCCAGCAGGCACAAACCCTGAAAGACATGGACTCCGCAGGGCACAACAACCAACACCCAGGCCTGAGCCGGATTAACCAACTGAGGAGACTACCGCGATGAACGTTAACCAAGGCGCCCTGCCCCACATCAAGGTGTTGGACCTGTCCCGCGTGCTCGCCGGCCCCTGGTGCACCCAGATGCTGGCCGATCTGGGAGCGGATGTGGTCAAGGTCGAGCGGCCCGGCGCCGGGGACGACACCCGGCACTGGGGTCCGCCCTTTTTGCAGGACGCCCAGGGGCAAGACACCCAGCAGGCTACCTATTTCACCGCCTGCAACCGCAACAAACGCTCGGTCGCCATCGACATGGCGCAACCGGAAGGCCAGGCGCTGATCCGCCAGATGGCGCTGCAAAGCGACGTGCTGGTGGAAAACTTCAAGGTCGGCGGCCTGGCCCAATACGGGCTGGACTACGCCAGCCTGAAGGCCCTGAACCCGCGCCTGATCTACTGCTCGGTCACCGGCTTTGGGCAAGACGGGCCTTACGCGCCGCGCGCCGGCTACGACCTGATGATCCAGGCCATGAGCGGCATGATGAGCATCACCGGCCGTGCGGATGAGGCGCCCGGCGGCGGCCCATTGCGGGTGGGCGTGGCGCTGACGGATCTGTTCACTGGGGTGTACGCCTGTAGCGCCATCTTGGCCGCGATCGAGGTGCGGCACCGCACCGGCGAGGGCCAGCACATTGACATGGCGCTGCTGGATGTGGGCATGGCGATCCTGGCCAACCAGGCGGCTGGTTTTTTGAACACTGGCGCCGTGCCGGGACGCATGGGCAACAGCCACCCCAGCCTGGCGCCCTACCAGGACTTTCCCACCGCCGACGGCGCCATGCTGCTGGCCATCGGCAACGACGGCCAATTTGCCCGCTTTTGCCAGGCCGCCGGCCATCCCGAGTGGGCGACTGACGCCCGTTACGCCAGCAACACCCTGCGCGTGCAACATCGCAGCGCGCTGATCCCGGCCATGGAGGCCGTCACCCGCACCCGCAGCACGGCCGACTGGATTGCGCTGCTGGAGGACAAGGCCGTGCCCTGCGGCGCCATCAACGACATCGGCCAGGCCTTTGCCGACGCCCAGGTACAGGCCCGGGGTTTAAAGCTAAATCAGTCGTTAGCCCCCACCGTTATTGATGATACAGCTATTGAATCCATAGCAAGTGTGGCCAGCCCGCTGCGCTTGGGTGCCACGCCGCCGGTGCTGCACCGCGCCCCGCCCATGCTGGGCGAACACACCGACGAGGTGTTGGCCGGTCTCGGGCTGGCGGCTGACGCGGTGGCTGGGTTGCGGGCGCAGGGGGTGGTGGGTTAGCGGCCTGTCAGCAGCCAGCCGGTTGACAGAGTGGTCAATGCGATCATAATGACCATATTGATCAATATGGAGTAAAGCATGATCACAGAAACCAGCGCCGTGGCGTTTCGGCAAAACCTGGGCGAAATGCTCAACCTAGTGCAGTACCGTAACGACAGCATCCTGATAAAAAAAGATGGCAAGCCGGTAGCGGCCTTGGTCGATGCCCGGCTGTTTGGCCGCATCCGTCAAATGCAAGAGCGCTTTGACGCGTTGTCGCAGCGCCTGGCTCAGGCTTACAGCGCGGTGCCGGCTGACGAGGGGCTGGCAGAAATTGACGCCGCAGTGTTTGCCGAGCGGCAGGCGATGACGCACCACGAAGCCGGCTGATGGCGGGGCTGCGCATCGTGCTAGACACCAACGTGTTGGTGTCGGGCCTGGCCTACCCCACCAGTGTGCCGGGTCGCATTGTGGGTGCATGGCGTGGTGGCCGCCTGGACGTGCTGCTGTCCCGGTTTATCTTGGCTGAGCTGCTGCGCGCCCTGCCCCGCCTGAACCACCGCCTGCAGTGGCGCGAGGAAGACATGCTGGACATGGTTGACACCTTGGCCCTGCTGGCCGATCTGGTAGAGCCTTCTGCTGCGGACGGCCCTGTGCTCGGCACCCTGATTGCTTCGGGCGCCGACTACCTGGTGACCGGCGACAAGGACCTGCTGGTGCTGGCGCCGCACCACGCCATCGTGACCCCCGCCTGGTTCTGGGCACAGCACGGTATCGGGTAAGATTCTTACTGCTCAAAGTAAGAGTTAGGAGTGTGTCATGAAGATCACCAGCAAAGGCCAGGTCACCATCCCGCAGGCCGTGCGCGAGCAGGCCGGCCTGCATCCGCACAGCGAGGTTGAGTTTGAGGTGCTCGCCAATGGCGACGTCGTCATTCGCCCAGTGGCTGCGCCGGCCGCCAGCGTTCGTGCGGCCTTTGAGCGGGTGCGCGGCAGTGCCAACGCCAGCCAGTTCAAGGGCATGGGCACAGACGAGTTCATGGCTTTTTTGCGCGCCTGAAAGCCCCCACCATGAACGATTTGGCAGCGCGCGAACCGGATGCTCGTTATCTGCAGCCGGCCCCGCTGCAGGGCACGCTGGTGGACAGCTGCGTGTTGATCGACGTGCTGGCCGATGACCCCGCCTGGGCCGACTGGTCGCTGGAGCAGCTGGACCGCTGCGGTAGCCAGGGGTCGCTCATCGTCAATCCGCTGATCGTGGCCGAAATCAGCCCGCGTTTTGAGCGCGCGTCCGACCTGGAAGCTGCGTTGGCACAGCTGCCGTTGCAGCGCCAGCCGCTGCCCTGGGATGCCGCGTTTCTGGCCGGCCAGGCCTTCAAAGTCTATCGTCAGGCCCAGGGACTCAAAACCTCACCCATGCCGGACTTCTACATCGGCGCCCACGCCCTGGTGGCAGGTTTACAACTACTCACGCGTGACACGGCCCGATACCGAGGCTACTTCCCCAGGCTGGCGCTGGTGGCGCCCTGAGAGCACCTACCCGCGCCCATCGCGGTCACAAAACCACGACGGACGTCACACCGCCGCAGACCTTACGATCGATCGCATCAGGGCGTCCGCCGCCTGCTCGGGATTGTCCGCCGCCGTGATGGCGCGCACCACCGCCACCGAGCCCACGCCACTGGCCAGCACCTCGGGCAGTCTAGCCTCGTCAATGCCGCCAATCGCCACCCTAGGGTAGTTGCGCAGCAGTGCGGCATAGGCGCTCAGCCGGCCCGGACCTTGCGGTGCGGTGGCCATGCGCTTGAGCGTGGTGGCAAACACGGCGCCCATGGCAATGTAACTGGGGCTGGCCGCATCGGCACGCAGCATTTCGGCGTAGCCGTGGGTGCTCAGGCCCAGGCGCAGTCCTGTGGCCTGCAGGTCGCTCAGGCGGGTGGCGTCCAGGTCTTCCTGCCCCAGGTGAACGCCATAGGCACCGCAGTCGGCAGCCACCTGCCAGTGGTCGTTGATGAACAGCAGCGCTGCCGTGCCACGCACGGCTTCCACGGCCGCCGCCACCTCGCGCCTGACCGCTGCCGGGTCATCCGACTTGAAGCGCAGTTGCAAGGTGGGCACCCCGGCCCGGGCCATGCGCCCGACCCAGCCCGCATCGGGCAAAACTGCATACAGCCCCAGGCGCTGCGGGCAGGCCGGGAAGCTCTGGGCACGCGGGAAGGGCGCCATGCCGAAGTCGGCGGGCTCGCTCGGCCACAGATCCGGGTTGAGTGTGCCCAGCCTGCGGGTTTGCGCCGCCCATGCCTGGGCCACGGCCTGCGCATCATGTTCGACAAAGCCCAGGCGCCGGCAGGCGCTCAGTACGGCCTGGGTGTGTTCATCCCCTGCGGCGTCGGTCGGCAGCACCGTGCTTGGCCAGGGAACGGGCTCGCCAAGCTGAAGGCTGGCATGCTGTTGGGCGATGTGCGCTGCGAGTTCGGCCAGATTGTTGGGCAGGGGGGTAGGGGGGGTGCTCATGTCTGGTGCCAGAAAGGGGTTCCCAACACGGGGGTGCTGGCCTGCGCCTCGTCGTGCGCCTGCATGGCGCCAGCGCGCCAGGCCAGCCGGCCGGCGCTCACGGCCTGGGCAAAGGCGAGGGCCATAGCCACTGGATCTTGCGCCAGCGCCACGGCGGTGTTGAGCAGCACTGCGTCGTAGCCCCACTCCAGCACCTGGCAGGCGTGCGAGGGCAGGCCCAGGCCGGCATCCACAATCAGCGGCACCTGCAGCCGGTCGCGCAGGCTGCGCAAGGCGTAGGGGTTGATCGGGCCCTTGCCCGTGCCAATCGGCGCGGCCCAGGGCATCACGGCCTGGCAGCCGACATCCACCAGCTTCTGGCACAGCACCAGGTCATCGGTGCAATAGGGCAGCACCTTGAAGCCGGCTTGGATCAGCTGGCTGGCGGCCGTGGGCAGGTTCAGTGTGTCGGGCTGCAAGGTGTAGTCGTCGCCAATCAGCTCAAGCTTGATCCAGTCCGTCTCGAACACCTCGCGTGCCATCTCGGCGGTGGTGACCGCCTCCTGAATGCTGTGGCAGCCGGCGGTGTTGGGCAGCACCGGCACCGCCATGGCTTTGAGTAGCTGCCAGAACTCTTGTGACGCCTGGCCCTGGGCCGTCTGCCGGCGCAAAGAGGCGGTGACCATGGCCGGGCGGGCCACAGCCACGGCCTCGGCCATGATTTTGGGCGACGGGTAGCGTGAGGTGCCCAGCAGCAGCCGGCTGGCAAAGCGTTCGCCGTACAGGATCAGTGCATCGTCGTCATGGGTCATGGTGTCAGCCTCCGGTCACAGGGGTAATGAGTTCGACTTTGTCCTGGTCCCGCAGCTCATGCTGGGCATGCTGGCTGCGCGGCACAAACTGCAGGTTGACGGCAGCGGCAAAAGGCATGCGCAGGCCCAGCAGGGCTACGGCGTCGGCCACCGTGGCGCCGGCCGGCAGCTGGTAGGGTTTCTGGTTGATGAGCAGGTTCAGGGTCGTCATGCGAGTCAGTGGGTATGAATAGGCAGGCCCCAGCCATGGGCCAGATGCGGCGGTTCGCCGTGCAGCAGGGCCAGCGTGGCGTCGAGTAGGGCTGGAGCGATCAAGAAGCCGTGGCGGTACAGGCCGTTCACCTGGATCGTTCGCGGCCCCAGTTGGCGCAGGGCAGGCAGGTTGTCGGGCAAGGTCGGGCGTGCCTGCGCCGCCACTTCGAGCAGGCGCGCCTCGCCAAAGCCCGCGTGCACCGAGTAAGCCGCGCTCAGCAACTCCAGTGTGGAGCGCACGCTGGCCGGGGACAGGTCGTCGGTTTCGATTTCGGTGGCGCCCACCACAAACACCTGGCCCGGCTTGGGCGCGATGTAGATCGGGTAGCGCGGATGAATCAGCCTGACCGGCCGCGTCAGGGTGACATCGGGCGCGTGCAAGCGGATCACCTCACCGCGCACCCCACGCAAATCAGCCCATTGCGGCCGGGCACCCAGGCCACGGCAGTCCACCAGCCAATCTGGTTGGCCCGCCTGGCTCGGCTGAAAATCAGCCGGCGCCCGGCCGCTGTGCCAGTGCAGCGCCACCCCGTGTGCCTGCAGGCTTTGGAGCAAGGCATCCAACAGCTGCCGGTTATCCAGTTGTCCCTCGCCCGGTAGCAACAAACCTTGGTGAAAACGCCCGGCCAAACCGGCCTCTTGCTCGGCCAACGCTGCTGCGTCCAGCGGCAACGGCGCCGCTAGTGCTGGCGTCTGCTGCTGCTTGCCGTGCAACAACTGGGCAAAGCGCCGCGCCTCGGCCGCATCCTGCCGGTGCCAGACCACCAGGGTGCCGTTTTGCTGAAAAAACACCGGCTGCGCCAGCGTGGCCAGCAGCTCGGGCCAACGGTGCAGGCCGTACTGGCCCATGCGCACCACCGGCAGCTCGGTGATGGCGGATTCGGCCAGCGGCGCCAGCATGGCGGCCGCCACCCGGGCTGCGGCGCCGGTGCCGTCGGGTCCTTGGGCTTCGTGCACCTCAACGCGGTGGCCCTGCTGCGCCAGCGCATGCGCCAGCAAGCGGCCCATCAGCCCTGCGCCCAGAATTACCGCGTGCATGGCCACCCCATTGACAGGTCCAGGGCCAGCCCGGCTGCCCGGCCGCCCGACGCCTGCGCATAATCCCCGCCATGCATGACACCGCGCTCACCCCCACGACACCCACCCGTTACGCCCGTGTGCTGACCATTGCCGGCTCCGACAGTGGCGGCGGCGCCGGCATTCAGGCCGACCTCAAGACCCTTGCCGCGCTCGGCTGCTACGGCATGACCGCCATCACGGCCTTGACGGCGCAGAACACCGTGGGCGTGCAAGGCATTCACGCGGTGCCGGCGACCTTTTTGAAGGCGCAACTGCAGTCGGTGATCGAGGACATCGGTGTCGATGCGGTCAAGATTGGCATGCTGCATGCCCCGGAGATCGTTGAGGTGGTGGCCTGGGCGATTGACCATTACCAGCTCAAGAACGTGGTGCTCGACCCGGTGATGGTGGCCACCAGCGGCGACCGCCTGATCGCCAGCGACACGGTGCAGGTGCTGGTGCGCGAGCTGTTTCCCCGCGCTGCCCTGATCACGCCCAACCTGGATGAGGCGGCCCTGTTGTTGCAGCACCCCATCACCGAGTCGTCCGGGCTCGACGCGGCCGCCCAGGCCTTGCTGGCCATGGGTGCGCAGGCGGTGCTGCTCAAAGGCGGCCATTTGCCCGGCGATACCTTGGTAGACGTGTTGCTGCAGCCGGGCCAGCCGCCGCGGCGCATGGCCAGCGCCCGCATCCCCAGCCGCAACGTGCATGGCACCGGCTGCACCCTGTCGTCGGCCATCGCCGCCCACCTGGCGTTGGGCCAGGGGCTGGCTGAGGCGGTGGAGGCAGCGCGGCACTTCATTCGCGTCGCTATTTCCGAGGGCGCGGCGGTGCAAACCGGCCACGGGCACGGGCCGCTCAACCATGGTCATGCGCCGCAGCCAAGCCATCGCTTGCCGCTGTGATCATGCCTTGGCCCGGCTCAGCCACGCCAGCGCAAAGGTGATGGCCAATACCGGCAGGCTGGCGCCCCATTGCGGCGCCCAAGCGCTCAGCGTCTGAAACAGCGCCACCCCGAGCAGCCAAATGGCTCCGGCCGCCCAGTCCACACGCCGCTCACTGGCCGGCAGCGCCAAGCCGCCGAGCGCCAGCCGACCCAGGATCACGCCGTACAGCGGCACAAATACCGAGCTGAGCTTGAGCAAAAAGGGCTCCAGGTCATGCATGGGCAGCACCAGCGCCAGGCCGGTGCAGACCAGTGCAATGGTCAGGCCCCAGGCCCGCACGGAGACTCGCGACAGCAAGCTGTTGCCAGAGACCGCCGCCGAATACACGTCGCCGTAGGCGTTGTCCAGCTCGTCCAGCAGAATCAACCCGAGCGCTAGCAGGCCGCCCTGCGCCACCAGCAGCGCGGTCACCAGATTCGCATCAGGCGCGGAGACGCTGACGACCAGCACCCCCAGCGCGTAGCACCAGGTGTTGGCCAAGGCGTAGCCCAGCCAGGTGCCGCGCAGGGTGCTTCGGCCGTTGATGCCATGGCGTGCATAGTCAGCCACCAAGGGCAGCCAGGACACGGGCATGGCAATCACCAGATCGATGGCGGCCCAAAACCCCATGCCGCCGGTGCCCTGGCGCTGCCAGAAAGGTGCAAAACCCTTGGCCAGCGCGAGGCTGCCGAACTGCCAGGTGAGCCACATCAGCGACAACACCACCAGTGGCAAGCCAAATCGGCGGACAAATTTGCGCACCAGGGTCAGCATGGAGCCCATCATCAGCAGCGTCAGCACGCCGCCCCAAAGTAGCGTAGCCCCCACCAGCCCGGCCGGGCCCGGTGCCCAACCCAGCGCTTTGGCGACGATGGCCTGCGTGCCTTCGCGCATGATCACCAGCTCAAACGTGGTCCAGCCCAGCAATTGGACGATGTTGAGAAGCACCGGAAGCCGGGCAAAGGCGCCACCAAAAACCCGGTGCATCAACCCCGCACTTGACAGACCGCTATCGCAGCCCAGCTTGGCCGCCCATGCCAGCAAGCCCGCCCCCAGAACAGAGCCGAGCACGATGGCCAGCAGCGCATCCTGTGTGCCCATAGCGGGCACCAGGTAGGCGCCCACCTGCATCACCAGCAGGCCCACGCCTAGGCTGAACCATAGTGAGCGATGGGCACCGGTGTCAAACACCCGGGCATCAGGGCTGACCGGGGTCAGGGCGGAAGAAGTGTCATGGTGTGCCATTGCGTGTTTCCAGCAAAAATGGCAGTTCGGCTTGGCCCGGAGCGCCGCCCTGTGAAGGTCATCCACAAAACGGTCTTGAGCCGGCTTCCCTGCGCGAGGATTACCTCAATCAGGTTCAAAGGGACTTTCTCAG
>JBAXMQ010000055.1:0-21276 GCA_037134215.1 Betaproteobacteria bacterium | reverse complement strand
CAGCCGCCCGAGGTGCGCGAGCGCTTCGCATCGTGCTTTGTAGGCGACGTCGTCATCTCTGCCGTGACCCTGGCCGAGCTTGAATTTGGCATCGCTCGCTCAAGTCTTGCCGTTCAGGCGGCCAACCGGGCGGCCTTGGCGAGCCTGCTCGAAGACATCGTGGTGGCACCGTTTGATGCACAGGCGGCCGTGGCCTATGGCCCGATCCGAGCGGCTTACAAAGATCGCAACCGCGATGCGCTGGACAAACTCATCGCATCACACGCGCTTGCTTTGGGCGTCACGCTGGTCACCAACAACGAAGCAGATTTTGTAAGCTTCGCCGGGCTGAAAGTGGACAACTGGGTGAACAGCCACTGACGACATTTTGAAGACGCCTCAATGATGCAAGTCGCAACGAGCAAGACCCTATTTTTCGGATGGAGAAATTGGCGGGGTATTGAACCAATCTTTGTAAATGCTATTTATTTTGTAGCTATAAAGCCCATCACGACAAGGCTTAGCAACTGATTTATCCCTGTAAACGACGAGGCCCAGTACGCCACAAAGGGCGTCCTCTATACTCGTCAACACTGCGGGTGTAGTTCAATGGTAGAACGGCAGCTTCCCAAGCTTCATACGAGGGTTCGATTCCCTTCACCCGCTCCACAAGGTCATCTCAAGCCAAATCACGATGACAAGCACCTCCCTCAACATCGTCTTTCACGGCACCAATGCCACCAATTTCCGCCAGGGCTTTGAGCAGTTGATCGACCCACGGCACCAAATCACCGACGTGAGCGACGGCCTGGACCAGCCGGATGAGCAGGCCTGTTACGAAAACGCCGATGTGATCGTCGGCGTGGCCTTCAATGCCACATTGCCGACGCCGCGCCGGCTGCGCCTGTTCCACGCGCCGGCCGCTGGCACCGACGCGGTGGACCTGGCGTTGCTGCCGGCCAGCGCTGCGCTGTGCAACTGTTTTGGCCACGAGGCCGCCATTGCCGAATATGTGATGACCGCGCTGTTGCAGCGGCATGTGCCACTGGCTGCGGCAGACGCCGACCTGCGGGCACAGCGCGGGACCTATTGGGCCGGCCGGCCCACGGCGCAGCGCACCGAGCTGGGCAGCCAGACCCTCGGGCTGCTGGGCTTTGGCCACATTGGCCAAGCGATCGCCGCCCGAGCGAAAGCCTTTGGCATGTCCGTGCACGTGGCCAACCGCAGCCCGGTGAGCAGCCCGCTGGTGGACCGCTATGTCGGTCTGGATGATTTGCCGGCCTTCATGGGCTCAGCAGATGCGGTGGTGGTGTCGCTGCCGCTCACGCCGCAGACCCAGGGGCTGGTGGGCCAGGCCGCTCTCGCTGCAATGCGGCCTGACGCCCTGATCCTGAACGTGGGCCGTGGCCCGGTGATTGATGAGCAGGCGCTGTTTGACGCGCTGGCCGCCAGGCGCATCGGCGGCGCCATCATCGACACCTGGTACCAGTACCCCACGCCGATGCAGACCGAATGCGCGCCGTCAAAGCTGGACTTTGCCGGCCTGCCCAATCTGATGATGACGCCACACATGTCGGGCTGGACCCGTGGCACGGTGCAGCGCCGCCAGCACACCATGGCCGACAACATCGCGCGGCTGACCGATAGGCGTCCGCTGCTGAATGTGGTCAGGGCCCCGGTTTAAGGGCCAGACCGCCTGACAAACCTCGTTCGCGGGGTTTACTGCAGCGGCACGCCAGTTTTGGCCTGCAGCTCGTCGCGCGTCACACCAGGGGCCATTTCCACCACCTTGAGGCCATGCGGTGTCACGTCCAGCACCGCCAGGTCGGTGATGATGCGGTCCACCACGCCCACGCCGGTCAGTGGCAGGGTGCAGTGCGGCAGGATTTTGAGGTCAATCGTGCCGTCCTTCTTCTTGGCCACGTGCTCCATCAGCACCACCACGCTCTTGACGCCGGCCACCAGGTCCATCGCGCCGCCCATGCCCTTGACCATCTTGCCCGGAATCATCCAGTTGGCCAGGTCGCCCTTTTCGCTGACCTGCATCGCGCCCAAGATGCTCAGGTTGATCTTGCCGCCACGAATCATGGCAAAGCTGTCGTGGCTGCCAAAGATGCTGGAGCCGGCGATGGTGGTCACCGTCTGCTTACCAGCGTTGATCAGATCGGCGTCCACTGCGTCTTCGGTGGGAAAGGGCCCGATGCCGAGCATGCCGTTTTCGCTCTGCAGCCAGACCTCGATGTCGGGGCTGACAAAGTTGGCCACCAGCGTCGGCAGGCCAATGCCCAGGTTGACATAAAAGCCGTCCTGCAGCTCCTGCGCGGCCTTGGCCGCCATTTGGTCGTGTGTCCAGGCCATGGTCAGACTCCTGCTTTCTCGGTGATGGTTCGTTTCTCGATGCGCTTTTCGGGGTGGGCGTTCAGCACGATGCGGTGCACATAGATGCCTGGCAGGTGCACGGCATCGGGGTCAAAGCTGCCGGTCTCGACAATCTCTTCCACTTCCACCACGGTGATCTTGCCGGCCATGGCCACCGCCGGGTTGAAGTTTCGGGCCGTACGGCGAAACACCAGGTTGCCGCTCTTGTCGGCCTTCCAGGCTTTTACCAGGGATACATCGGGCACCAAGGCATGCTCCATCACATAGACATGGCCGTCAAATTCGCGGGTCTCCTTGCCTTCGGCCACCTGGGTGCCGACGCCGGTGCGGGTGTAAAAAGCCGGAATACCAGCCCCCCCGGCACGCAGCTTTTCGGCCAGCGTGCCCTGCGGCGTGAACTCCAGCTGCAACTCGCCGGCCAGGTACTGGCGCTCGAACTCCTTGTTTTCGCCCACGTAGCTGGAAATCATTTTGCTGATCTGCCGGGTCTCCAAAAGCTTGCCCAGGCCAAAGCCGTCCACCCCGGCATTGTTGGAAATCACGGTCAGGTCGCGCGCACCGCTGTCGCGCAGGGCTTCGATCAAAGCTTCGGGAATGCCGCACAGGCCAAAACCGCCGACCGCCAGCAACTGGCCGTCGCGCACGATGCCTTGCAGGGCAGCCGCCGCGCTGGGGTAAATCTTGTTCACAGGTCGATCTCCAATCAAATGTTGAACCAGGCCAAGGTCGGGCCAAAAAATGATTATCGGCGAGCCATCCTGGCGCTCGAGCGCGGAGGCTGATGGCGGGCGGAACGGTCAGTCGATTTTGAGGTTCTGGGTCTTGACCACGTTCACCCAGGCGCGGTAATCGGCCTCAATGAAGGCGGCCTGCTGCGCCGGTGTACCAACTGCCGGTTCGACGGCCTCGGCTTTGAAGCGGGCCAGCACATCGGGCAGGGTGACCATCTTGCGCAGGCCAGCATTGAGCTTGTCGACCACGGCCGCCGGCGTACCGGCCGGCGCGGCGATGGCAAAGTAATTGAGCACATCAATGCCGGCAAAGCCTGCTTCGCTCATGCTCGGCACATCGGGCAAGGCGCTGGAGCGCTTGGCGCTGGTCACCGCCAACGGCTTGACTCGACCGTCTTTGATGAAGGGCAGCAGCGCGGGGATGGTGCCGGTCACCAGTTGGATCTGGCCGGCGATCATGTCAAGCGTGGCCGGTGCTACGCCACGATAGGGGATGTGGGTGATGAAGGTGCCCGTGCTGGCCTTGAACTGCTCCAGCACCAGGTGATTGACCCCGCCAGCGCCGGCCGAGCCGTAGTTGAGGGCACCGGGTTTTTGCCGGGCCAGCGCCACCACGTCCTTCATGCTGACCACCGGCAGGCTGGCATTCGCCGCCCACACCAGCGGGCCGGTGGCGATCAGGCCCACGGGGGCAAAGCCGCGCAAGGGGTCGTAGCCTGCCGTAGGGAGCGAGGCGGCCACGGTGGTGAACGGCGAGGCCACCAGCAGCAGGGCGTAGCCATCGGCTGGCTGCTGGGCCACGTGCTGGGTGCCGATGGCGCCCGACGCGCCGGCACGGTTGTCCACAACAAAATTGCCACCCAGAATTTCCCCTAGCTTTTGCGCCACCAGCCGACCCATGGCGTCCGTGCCCGCGCCTGGGGCAAACGGCACCACGATGCGCACCGGCCGTTCAGGGTAGTTGGCCGGGTTTTGGGCATGGGCTGGCAAAAGGGGCAGGAGCAGGGTCGCCGTCGCCAGGGACAGCACAGCGCGGCGGATCAGGGTTGGGGTCTTCATAAAGTGGCGGTGTCGGGTTAAGCTGGAGAGGGCTGGCGGTATTGTGCCGTGCCTGGATGACGGCGGTTTGACCGGTGCGAGCCACCGGATAATGCAACCACTGAACTGGAGACCCCCCATGGCCCGCTACCCTGCCCCTGAACTGAAAGACCTGCCCGACGACATCCGCGCCAAAGTGCTCGAAGTGCAGGAAAAAGCCGGCTTTGTGCCCAATGTCTTTTTGGCTCTGGCGCGACGCCCGGCCGAGTGGCGGGCATTTTTTGCCTACCACGACGCGCTGATGCTCAAAGAAGACTCGGGCCTGTCCAAGGGTGACCGCGAGATGATCGTCACCACCACCAGCGCGGCCAACAACTGCCTGTACTGCGTGGTGGCGCATGGCGCCATTCTGCGCATCTACGAGAAAAAGCCGCTGGTGGCCGACCAGGTGGCGGTGAACTACCGCAAGGCCGACATCACCGCGCGCCAGCGCGCCATGCTGGGCTTTGCGATGAAGGTCTGTCGGCATTCCGACGAGATCGCCGACCCCGACTTTGCCGCGCTGCATGCGCACGGCTTCAATGACGAAGACATCTGGGACATCGCGGCCATCACAGCGTTCTTCGGGCTGTCGAACCGCATGGCCTCTTTCAGCAACATGCTGCCCAACCCCGAGTTCTACCTGATGGGTCGGGTGCCTAAGCAGAAATAATCAGGGCGTGACGATGGCGCGAAGCCAGTCCGGCAAGGCCCTCGACTTTTGTTCCGGAAAATTCACCCAGATGGTGGTGGCGCCGCCCGCGGCGTCGATGGCGTCGGGCTGATCGGCCCGGGCCATGGTGGCCCAGCTCTCGAAGGTGCTGCGTCTGGGCGAACTGGTGTACATCCTGATCAGCACATCGCCCGGGTACTGCATCTGCCGGTAGAAGTTGCAGAAGGCGTTGACAATGATGGGGCCCTCGCCCTGCGGGTCGGGCTGGCAACCGATGGACCGCATCCAGTCGATACGGCAGGTCTCCATGTACCGAAAATAGCTGGTGTTGTTGACGTGGTTCATGGCATCCATATCGCCCCAGCGGATAGGGATGCACATCTCGAAAACCAGTTTTTTCGACTCGGGAATCTCGATTTTCATGGGCTGTTTGTCAAATTCCGGCGCCGTCATCGGCAGCAATCACGGCGCCATTGATGAAGTGGCTCTGGTTGGCACACAGCATCACCAGCACAGCGTCCAGGTCCTGCACCTGGCCGACCCGCTTGCGCGGCAGCATTTGCACCAGTTTTTGACCCTGCTCGGTCTGCCAGTGGTGGTGGTTGATCTCGGTGTCGATGTAGCCAGGGCACAGGGCGTTGACATTGATGCCGAAGCGGCCCCATTCCACGGCCATGGCACGGGTCATGTGGATCACCGCCGCCTTGCTCATGGCGTACACGCTGATCTGCGGCAGCGCCCGCAGGCCTGCGGCCGAGGCAATGTTGACGATGCGCCCGCCCGTGTAAGTGCCTGGGGCCGCACCCCGCGCCCGAGCCAGCATGCGCTTGCCCACCTCCTGCGCCACAAAAAAAGCACCTTTGACGTTGGTATCAAAAGTAAAGTCGAAATCAGCCTCGGTCACATCCTGGATACGTTGCGTCGTGCTGACGCCTGAGTTGTTGATCAGGATGTCGATCGAACCGACTTGGGTTTCAGCGTGCGCCACCGCCGACTTGATCGAGTCGTGGTCGGTCACGTCCAGCTCGACAACATGGGCGTTACCCCCCTCGGCTTCGATGCGGGCACGCAGGTCCTTCAGCCGCTCCATACGCCGGCTCGCCAGCACCACGGCGGCACCGGCCCGCGCCAAGGTCTGGGCAAATTGGGCACCCAGACCGCTGGAGGCCCCGGTAATGAAGGCCACCCGGCCGGCGAGGTCAATGCTGTACGCCATGGCGTGTTTCTCCAAATAGGGGACCAAGCATCCGCAGAACGGGACGATTCACCGAATAAAATCTCGGTCAGCCGCTCGCGCTTGGGAACCCGGTACGGATGACCGGGGCAAGCCCGATTATCAAACGAGAATTTCACCTGAGGATCAGCATGACAAACCAGGAGCTACTGGCCCAGTTCGGCCCCCGTGAAGCCATGGAATACGACGTGGTCGTGGTGGGCGGCGGCCCCGGCGGTTTGGCCACGGCCATCCGTCTGAAACAATTGGCGGCCGAAAAAGGTCAGGACCTGTCGGTGGTGGTGCTGGAAAAAGGCTCGGAGCCGGGCGCCCATATTCTGTCGGGCGCCATCATGGACCCCAAGGCGCTGACCGAACTGATCCCGGATTGGAAAGCACGCGGCGCGCCACTGAACCAGCCGGTCACCGACGACGCCTATGTGTTCCTGGGCGAAACGAGCGGATTCCGCGTACCCAACCTGCTGCTGCCACCCTTTGCCGACAACCATGGCAACTACATCGTCAGCCTGGGCGCTGTCACCAAATGGATGGGCGAACAGGCTGAAGCCCTGGGTGTGGAAATATTCCCGGGCTTTACAGGGGCCGAGGTGCTTTACAACGCCGACGGCTCGGTCAAGGGCGTGGCCACCGGCAACATGGGCGTGGGCAAGGATGGCGAACCGATGGACAGTTTCCAGCTCGGTATGGAACTGCTGGGCAAATACACCGTGTTTGCCGAAGGCGCGCGCGGCCACCTGGGCAAGCAGCTCATCGCCAAGTTCAAGCTCGACGCGGGGCGCGATCCGCAAAGCTTCGGCATCGGCATCAAGGAACTGTGGGAAATCGACCCCAGCCGCCACCAGCCGGGCTTTGTGATGCACACCGCCGGCTGGCCCATGGAGAGCGACACCTACGGCGGCGCGTTCCTGTATCACCTGCCGGATAACAAGGTGGCACTCGGCTTCGTCACCGGCCTGGGCTACACCAACCCCTACCTGAGCCCGTTCGAAGAGCTGCAGCGCTGGAAAACCCATCCCAACGTCCGCTACTACTTTGAAAACGACAAGGGCGAGGTCACGGCCAAGCGCTTGTCTTACGGGGCCCGGGCGATCAACGCCAGCGGCCTGAACTCGCTGCCCAAAACGGTGTTCCCGGGCGGTGCGCTTATCGGCTGCAACGCAGGTTACCTGAACGTGGGCCGCATCAAGGGCAGCCACGCCGCCATCAAAACCGGCATGCTGGCGGCAGAGGCTGCTTATGAGGCCGTGGTGGCCGGGCGCCAACATGATGAACTCAGCGCCTACCCGGCTGCGTTTGAGGCCAGCTGGCTGCACACCGAGCTCAACAAGGATCGCAACTTCAAGAACTGGTTCAAGTACGGCCTGACCACGGCCACGCTGATGAACGGCTTCGAGCAGTTTGTGCTGCGCGGCCACATTCCCTGGACCCTGCGCCGTGACAAGCCCGACCACGCCTACCTCAAACCGGCGGCCGAGTGCAAGCCCATCACTTACCCCAAGCCCGATGGCAAACTGACCTTTGACCGCCTGAGCAGCGTCTTCATCAGCAACACCAACCACGAAGAGCAGCAGCCGGCCCACCTGACGCTCAAGGACGCCTCAGTGCCGGTGAGCATCAATCTGGCCAAATACGCCGGCCCCGAGGCCCGCTACTGCCCGGCCGGCGTTTATGAGTACGTGAAAAACGATGACAACACCGACCGGCTACAGATCAATGCGCAAAACTGCGTGCATTGCAAGACCTGCGACATCAAGGACCCGACGCAAAACATCATTTGGGTCACACCCGAGGGCGGTGGCGGACCGAATTACGCTGGTATGTGAGGCCCGCAGGCGCCCGCAGGTCAGGGCCCCACACCCGAGAAAACCCCGATGTTGGCGGCCGGAACTGACCGTCACAATGGCGTACATCTGGCCTGAAAGCAGGCCATCAACCTGGAGAAACCCATGAACCTGAACTCCCAATCTCTGTCCCGCCTCGCCCTGGGCCTTGGCCTGGCACTGGGCCTGATGGCCGGCGCGGTGGCGCAGACCACCATGAAGATCAGCATCTCGACCGCCAAAAACTCGCACCAAGGCGTCGGCATCGATGTGTTCGCACAAGAGGTCGAAAAACGCACCGCTGGCCGCTACAAGGTGCAAACGTTTTATGACGGCTCGCTGGGTGGCGAACGCGAATCGATCGAGGCCGTGCAACTGGGCACCCAGGAATTGACCCTGAGCTCGACCGGACCGGTGCCCAATTTTGTGCCAGAGACCAAGATCATCGACGTGCCCTTTTTGTTTCGCGACAAAGCCCATGCACGGGCGGTGCTCGACGGCCCCTTTGGTCAGGACATGCTCACCAAGTTCGACAGCAAGGGCTTCAAGGCGCTGGCCTGGGCAGAAAACGGCTTCCGGCACATGACCAACAGCAAACGCGATGTCAAGGCGCCTGAGGACCTCAAGGGCCTGAAGATGCGCACCATGGAAAACCCGGTGCACATCGCCGCCTACAAAGGTTTGGGCATCGTGACCACGCCGATGGCGTTCCCCGAGGTGTTCACCGCCCTGCAGCAGGGCACGGTTGACGGCCAGGAAAACCCGCTGTCGGTGATCATGGCGTCCAAATTCGATCAGGTGCAAAAGCACCTGTCGCTCACCGGCCACGTGTACTCGCCCTGCATCATCCTGATGAACAAGGCCTCGTTCGAGAAGCTCAGCGCTGCTGACAAGAGTGCCTTCATCGAAGCCGCCAAGGAAGCCGCCAAGGCCAACCGGGCCCGGGTTGACACCGATGACGCCAAGGGCGTGGCCGAACTGCGCGCCAAGGGCATGACGGTGATCGACAACGTCGACAAGGCCAAGTTTGTCGCTGCACTGGCACCGGTGAACGCCGAGTTCGAGAAGCAGTTTGGCAAAGCCAATCTGGACGCCATCCGTAACGCCAAATAACGGGCCGGCACGCCCGTGAAAGACCTGTTCCTGGCGCTTGAGCGCCGTACCACCGGGCTCGCCATGGCTGTGGCCTGCGCCATGCTGGTGGTGGCATCGAGCCTGGGCATGTTCCAGATCGTCACCCGCTTTGTGCTGGAGCAGCCGGCGGAGTGGTCGGAGATCCTGATCCGCTTCAGCCTGATCTGGATGGTGTTCATGGGCATTGCCGCAGCCTTTCGCCAGGGCGCCATGGTCAGCGTGGATGTGCTGTACCGCTGGAGCCCGCCGGGTGTTCGGCGGGTACTGGACTGGGTCGTGTGCTGCGCAGCGCTGCTGCTGGTGAGCATCATCATCTGGTGGGGCTGGGCCTATGCCCTGCGCGGGCAGGCCCAGTCGATGGCGGGTCTGGAGAACGTGTCGATGTTTTGGGCCTACCTGGCCATGCCGGTAGGTGGTGTTTTCAGCGTGATGGGCATTGTGGCCAATTTGCTGGACCCGCAGCGCCAGGAACTGGAGACAGCGCAATGAGTGTCATGATGCTCATCACCATGGTCCTGTGCTTTGCACTGACCGTGTCAGTGGCAGTCTCGATCGGGTTGGCGGCCATCCTGGGCATCCAGGTGTCGGGGATCAACATGCTGATCTCGGTGAAGGAAATGTTCTCCTCCATCAACAAGTTCCCGCTGGCGGCTATTCCCTTTTTCATCCTTGCCGGCAACCTGATGGAAACTGGCGGCATTTCACGCCGATTGGTGGAGTTTGCCAAGAGCATCGTGGGCGGGGTCCAGGGCGGACTGCCCATGACCTGTGTGCTGACTTGCATGATTTTTGCCGCCGTGTCAGGCTCTTCCGTCGCTACCACGTTTGCGGTTGGCGCCATCTTGATCCCGGCGCTGATCAAGCACGGTTACCCCACAAGCTATGCCGCTGCGTTGCAAGCCACCAGCGCAGAGCTTGGCGTGATCATCCCACCCAGCATTCCCATGATCCTCTATGGCGTCAGCGCCGAGGTCTCGATCGGCGAGCTGTTCATCGCCGGCTTCGGCCCGGGGTTTTTGATCAGCGGCGCGCTGATGCTGTTTGTCTACATCTACTGCCGATACAAGGGCTGGGGCAAAAACGATGGTGACGGCCGACTCGGCTTTCTGGCGGCCACCCGGCAGGCTGGCTGGGCCCTGATGATGCCGGTGATCATCCTGGGCGGCATTTACGGCGGCATCTTCACCCCGACTGAAGCCTCAGCGGTAGCGGTTTTCTACGCACTGCTGGTCGGCATCGTGGTGTACCGCGAGCTCAACCTCAGCAATCTGGCGGCGATTCTGCGCAAATCGGTGCTGTCCAGCGCCGTCATCATGTTCATCATCGCCAACGCCGGCCTGTTTGCCTTCCTTATCACCCGCGCCGGGGTGCCCGCCTTGATTGGCGCCTACCTGGAGTCGGTGTTGCAAACGCCGGCCATTTTCCTGCTGGGCGTGAACGCGGCGCTGTTCCTGATCGGCATGTTTATTGAGACCAGTGCGGCCATCATCGTGCTGGCACCCATCCTGGCGCCAGTGGCGGTGCATTTCGGCATCGACCCGGTGCATTTCGGCCTGATCATGGTGGTCAACCTGGCGCTGGGCATGATCACGCCGCCGTTTGGCGTGAACCTGTTTGCCGCCTGCACCGTGGCCAAAATTTCACTCGACCGAATCATCAGCCAACTGCTGCCCTTTGTGCTGGTGATCCTGGCCTGCCTGATGGTCATCACCTACGTGCCCGGGATCTCACTGACCCTGCGCGACCTCGTTTACGCCAAATAACGCAAGGGCAAGCGGCATTTCCGGCGTTAGAATTCAGGCGTCAGGAGAGTGTTGGTTGTACAGAACCGACCGCCGAAGGCGCAGGACGGCTGATTGCAGCGGTCTGAACGCTCAGGCAAAAGGACTGACAAACGAGGGGACTCCGATAAGGTTTCCCCTCGACTCCCCACTGGAGAGAGGCGGCAGCCCATGCCGCCCACCGAAGGAGCAAACCGCAGCCCATGCGCCAGATGTCTGGCGCGTGCCGCCCGGTGAATCTCTCAGGTACCACGGACAGCGGGGGCCATCCATGACTTCGGTCGTGGCTGCCCGCGCATTCACTGTCCTGGAAACTCTGCATGACCCAGCTTTCTGACGACCTGCTCACAACGCCCTTGCACGACCTGCATCTGGCCCTGGGCGCCCGCATGGTGCCCTTTGCAGGCTATGCCATGCCGGTGCAGTACCCCGCCGGCCTGCTGGCAGAGCATCACCACACCCGCAGCGCCGCAAGCCTGTTCGATGTGTCCCACATGGGCCAACTGCGCCTGGTCGGGCCGGACGCGGCCGCCGCATTGGAAACCCTGCTGCCAGTGGATGTGCTTGGCCTGGCGAGCGGCCGCCAGCGCTACGGGCTGCTGCTCAACGACGCAGGCGGCATCGTCGATGACCTGATGTTTGTCAACCGGGCCGACAGCCATGGTGATCTGCTTCTGGTGGTCAACGGCGCCTGCAAGCTCGGTGATATTGCGCATTTACAGGCGGGTATTGGCCAGCGCTGCCAGGTGTTGCCTTTGCCCCACCTGGCCCTGCTGGCGCTGCAAGGGCCGCAGGCAGTGACTGCGCTGCAGCGCCTGTGCCCCAGCGTCGAACAATTGGTGTTCATGACAGGCGGCAGTTTCGAGCTCGACTGCGCCCAAGCAGGCACAGGCAGGTCAGTGCCCTGCTACATCACCCGCAGCGGCTACACCGGCGAAGACGGGTTTGAAATCTCGGTACACCAGGCCGATGCCGCCGCCCTGGCCAACGCACTGCTGGCACAGCCCGAGGTGCGCCCGGCCGGACTGGGCGCGCGCAACTCACTGCGGCTGGAGGCCGGCTTGTGCCTGTACGGGAACGACATCAACAGCACCACCACCCCGGTCGAAGCCGGCCTGGGCTGGGCCATCCAAAAAGTGCGGCGCAATGGCGGCGCACGCGCCGGCGGTTTCCCTAGCGCTACAAAAATACTAGCGCAGTTGTCAAGTGGGACAGGGCCTGACGCCCGAAAGCTGGTTGGACTGCAGGCTCTGGAGCGGGTGCCGGTGCGTGAGCATAGCCTGCTGCAGACGACCGATGGGCGAGCGCTGGGCCAAGTCACCAGCGGTCTGCTCAGCCCGAGCTTGGACACGCCGATCGCCCTGGGCTATGTGCCGCTCGAATTCAGCTCGCCGGGCACGCCACTTCTGGCGCTGGTGCGCGGCAAACCCGTGCCGATGACGATCGTCGCCCTGCCCTTTGTGCCTCACCGCTATGTACGAGGCTGACCCTTATTTTTTTGAAAGGACCCAACCATGACCCTGCATTACACCCCCGACCACGAATGGCTGCTCTCCGATAACGCTGCCGTCGCAGCAGGCGACATCGTCACTGTCGGGATCACCCACCACGCCCAGGATGCCTTGGGCGATGTGGTGTTTGTTGATCTGCCCGAAGTCGGCAAGGCTCTGTCCGCCCGAGAGGTGGCCGGCGTGGTGGAGTCGGTCAAGGCAGCGGCCGATGTGTTCATGCCGGTCTCGGGCGAAGTCACCGAGGTGAACGAAGCCCTGCGCGCTGACCCGTCACTGGCCAATTCCGATCCACTCGGGGCCGGCTGGTTTTTCAAGGTCCGCATCAGCCATCCCCAGGAGTTCAAGGACTTGATGGACGACACCGCCTACGCCGGCTTTTCGGCGTCTGCCTGACATCCCAACCCGAAGGAGGCCGCCATGTTGATGCCAACCGCCAAAGCTTTGGCTGATCTTGAAAACAGCCATGAATTCAGTGCACGCCACATCGGCGTCAGCGAGACAGCGCAGGCGCTGATGCTGCAAACCGTTGGTGCCGAATCCCGCCGGGCACTGATGGCACGCATCGTGCCCGCCAGCATTGCCCGTCGCAGCGCGATGGCCATCCCGGCACCTTTGACGGAAGCCGCCGCGCTGGCCGAACTGCGCGGCATCGCCAGCCGCAACCAGGTATTTCACAGCTTCATCGGCCAGGGCTATTACGGCACCCACACGCCGGGCGTGATCCTGCGCAACATCCTGGAAAACCCGGCCTGGTACACCGCCTACACGCCCTACCAGGCCGAGATCAGCCAGGGTCGGCTGGAGGCGCTGCTGAACTTCCAGACCATGATCACCGACCTGACCGGCATGGCAATCGCCAACGCCTCCATGCTCGACGAGGCCACGGCAGCCGCCGAGGCCATGACCCTGGCCATGCGCATGGGCAAATCCAAGTCCAGCACCTTCCTGGTCGATGACGACGTGCTGCCGCAGACACTGGCTGTGCTGCAAACACGCGCCCGGCCACTGGGCATCACCCTCAAGACCTGTGGCGGAGCCGAAGGTCTGACCGAAGACAGCTTTGGCGCGCTGCTGCAGTACCCGGGCCTGAGCGGCATGGTGCGGGACGACAGGGACTGGATCGCCGCCTACAAGGCGCGGGGTGGCGTGGTGATCATGGCGGCTGACCTGCTCGCCTTGACGCTGCTGGTGCCGCCCGCCGAGCTGGGTGCAGACATCGCGGTGGGCAGCAGCCAGCGGTTCGGCATGCCAATGTGCAACGGTGGCCCACACGCGGCCTACCTGGCCTGCCGCGACGAATTCAAGCGCTCGATGCCGGGCCGGCTGGTGGGCGTGAGCATGGACGCCGCAGGCAACACGGCTTACAGGCTGGCACTGCAGACCCGCGAACAACACATCCGGCGCGAGAAAGCTACCTCCAACATCTGCACCGCGCAGGTGCTGCCTGCCGTGGTGGCCAGCATGTACGCCGTCTACCACGGGCCTGCGGGCTTGCGCCGCATCGCGCAGCGGGTGGCCACTTTCACAGCGATGCTGGCGCGGGGCCTGCAGGACCTGGGACACGTGCTCATCAACACCCATGCCTTTGACACCCTGACCCTGAATCCCGGAAAAGCTATTGATTCAATAGCAAAGAAAGCCCACGCAGCAAGACTAAACCTTCGATTTTCTTCCCAAAACCTGGTGAGCATTTCGATCGATGAAACCACCACGCGCGCCGATGTGGCAGCGCTTTGGGCGGTGTTTGCGCAAGACGGACAGGCACTCCCGCAGGTGGCGGCCTTCGAGAAAGGCCTGGAGCCGCTGATTCCGCATGAACTGCGCCGCAGCAGTGCCTTTTTGACGCACCCGGTGTTCAACGCGCACCAGTCCGAGACCAGCATGCTGCGCTACATCCGCCGGCTCAGCGACAAAGACCTGGCGCTGGACCGCAGCATGATCCCGCTGGGCAGCTGCACCATGAAGCTCAACGCCAGCAGCGAGATGATCCCCATCACCTGGCCAGAATTCGCCAACATCCATCCCTTTGCGCCCGCCGAACAGCGGGCCGGCTATACCGAGCTGGATGCCCAACTGCGCGCCTGGCTGTGCGCCGCCACCGGTTACGCCGGTATCAGCCTGCAGCCCAACGCCGGCTCCCAGGGCGAATACGCCGGCCTGTTGGCCATCCGCGCCTGGCAGGCCGCCAACGGCCAGGGTCATCGCCACATTTGCCTGATTCCCAGCAGCGCCCACGGCACCAACCCGGCCAGCGCCCAGATGGCCGGCCTGACGGTGGTGGTCACGGCCTGCGACGCGCAGGGCAATGTGGACATGGTCGACCTGCAAGCCAAGTGCGAACAGCACAGTGAGCACCTGGCGGCGGTGATGATCACCTACCCCAGTACCCACGGCGTGTTCGAGACCTCAGTCAAGGAACTCTGCGCCCTGGTGCACCGGCATGGCGGCCGCGTGTATGTGGACGGCGCCAACATGAATGCGCTGGTGGGCCTGGCCGCACCCGGCGAATTTGGCGGCGACGTCAGCCACCTGAACCTGCACAAGACCTTCTGCATCCCCCACGGCGGCGGCGGCCCCGGCGTCGGCCCGGTCTGCGTCGTCGCCGACCTGGTGCCCTACCTGCCCGGCCACCTCAACAACGAGGCACACGCAGTGCCGAGCGACAGGGCAACGGAATCCACCGCCGGGCCGCCCCAAGGTGGATTAGCCCCCTCGGGGGGCAGCGCAGCACACGCAGTGGCAAGCGTGGGGGCAATATCCGCCGCCCCTTTGGGTAACGCCGCCGTGCTGCCCATCAGCTGGATGTACTGCCGCATGATGGGCCCCGAGGGACTCCAAGCCGCCACCGAAGTGGCGATTTTGAGTGCCAACTACATTAGCCGCCGCCTCAAGGATCACTTCCCCACCCTGTACGCCAACGCCACCGGCGATGTGGCGCACGAGTGCATTCTGGACCTGCGGCCGCTGAAGGAATCCTGTGGCGTCATGGCCGAGGACGTGGCCAAGCGCCTGATGGACTATGGCTTTCACGCCCCGACGCTGAGCTTTCCTGTGCCCAACACGCTGATGGTGGAGCCCACCGAGAGCGAAGACCTGGCCGAACTGGACCGTTTCATTGAGGCCATGATCGCCATCCGGGCCGAGATCAGGCGCATTGAAAGCGGCGAATGGCCGACCGACAACAACCCGCTCAAACATGCGCCACACACCGCTGCGGCCTCGCTTGGTGCAGACTGGGACCGGCCCTACCCGCGCGAGCTGGGCGCATTTCCGTTGGCCAGCTTGAAACAGGGCAAGTACTGGCCGCCAATCGGGCGCATCGACAATGTCTACGGCGACCGGCACCTGTTCTGCGCCTGCGTCCCGGTCAGTGACTTCACATAGCGAAGACGCCACCGGTCATGCCCGACCTGATCGGGCATCCGAGGCTGCGCCTTGACGAGCCGCTCCCGGGAAGCAGGGCCAGGCTAGCCCGGGGAGCCCAGGTGGGCCATGGCCTTGGCCACTTCGTTGGCGCCCTGGGCTGAACCGCCCTGCGGCACCATCTGACCGGCCGCGTCGGTCACCTCTGCGAGGCGCGCGGCCAGGCGCTCGGGCGTTTGCCCATCGGTACCGAGCCAGACACCTTGGGTCAGGGTGATGTGGGCGGCCTCAAAGGTGCCGGCGCCAGCGCACAAAATGGTGCGCGTCGGCGCACCGCGTGAAGCCAGCACCAGCATCGCCGGCACCACCGCCTCCGGCTTCAGGGCCGCCAGAGCGGCTTCTGGCATCAGGCCCTCGGTCATCCGGGTGGCGGCGGTAGGCGCCAAGGCGTTGACGTGGATGTTGTTTTTGGCGCCTTCGAGCGCCAGCGTCTGCATCAGTCCCACCAGCGCCATCTTCGCCGCGCCGTAATTGGATTGGCCAAAATTGCCGTACAGCCCGCTCGACGACGTGGTCATGACGATGCGTCCGTATTTCTGGGCGTTCATCAGAGCCCAGACCGCCTTGCAGCAATGCACGGCGCCCATCAGGTGCACGTCCACCACCAACTCAAAGTCGGCTATCTCCATCTTGGCAAATGTCTTGTCGCGCAGGATGCCGGCATTGTTCACCAGGATATCCACCCTGCCCCAGGCCGCCACGGCCTGCGCCACCATGGCCTGCACAGCGGCAAAATCAGTTACCGAAGCGCTGTTGGCCAGGGCCTCGCCGCCTGCGGCGCGAATCTCGGCCACCACCGCCTCCGCCGCCGAGGCCGAGGCGCCGGAACCATCCCTGGCGCCACCCAAATCGTTGACCATCACTTTGGCACCGCGCGCTGCCAGCGCCAAGGCGTGCTGCCGGCCCAAGCCGCCCCCTGCGCCGGTCACGATCGCGACCTGCCCCTCAAAATCAATGCCCATTCTGACGACTCCTGAACTGTTGGTGACATGGCGGTAGGCTTGGCTCTGCTAGCCTCAAGCTCAGCCAACCCACACTGTAGCGAACCGCGCGAGCAACACCTCTGAAAGGCCTGAATGGAACTGAACACCCTCAGCATCACCGAGCCACCCCGCGCGGCGGCCACCATGGTGGTGGTGCGCGACGGGCGTGAGGGTCTGGAGGTGCTCTTGATCCAACGCCATGGCCGGTCCGACGTGCTTGGCGGCGCCCACGTGTTCCCCGGCGGCAAGGTCGATGACGCCGATGCCGCGCCAGACGTTCTGACCCTGCTCGACCAAAGCCCCGAAACACTTCATGGGCGCCTGAACGAGCCCGAACTGTCGTCGCGGGCGGCGGCGGCGATCTTTGTGGCAGCGGCGCGCGAGGCTTTTGAAGAATCGGGCATTTTGCTGGCCCAGGGTGCCTCAGCCGAGCAAAGCTTGCGTGCACGCGAGCTGCACCGCAGTGGCCAGGGCTTCGCGTCTGTGCTGGCCGCCACCGGGCTGGTTCTGGCAGCCAGCCGCTTGCTGCCCTGGTCGCGCTGGATCACGCCCAAGATGCCCAGCGTGATGAACAAGCGCTTCGATACGCGGTTTTTTGTGGCTGCCATGCCTGCACAGCAGACCGCACAACATGATGATCATGAGGCCACCGCCAGCCTCTGGGTCACCCCCCGGACCGCACTGTACAGTTACTGGGCCCGTGACATCGAATTGGCGCCGCCCCAGATCATGAGCCTGGTCCACCTGATGAGGCACGAGACGGTACACGGTGTGCTGGCGGCCGCTGCGGCCCAACCACCGCCATTGATCGAGCCAGAACCCTTTGACCAAGAGGGCACGCGTGTCATCTGCTACCCCGGTGATCCGCGTCACTCGGTGGCGGCTCGCGCATTGCCTGGTCCCACGCGGCTGATCTACCGCAACCGGCGCTTTGAGACCGAACGCGGGTTCGAGGGATTTTGGGAGCAGGCGGGCGAAGCAGCCCCTAACCCGCTTTCGACGTCAAGTTCGCCAGATTGACGCTTGATGCGTTCAGCCGTTTTGCCAGGATATTGGCAATGTTGCGGTAAATGTAACTGGCACTGGTGGCATTGGCATCAACGGTCTCGCTGTAAAAGCGCATGGTGACGGTATCGACCAGCGCGCGGACCGTGGCTGACCGCGCGTCCCTGGCAACCAGAGCCATCTCGCCAAAACAGTCCACCACGCCCATGCGAGCCAATTCAACCTGCCGTCCCTGCTGGTTTTTTTCAACCACAACCTGCCCACTGAGAATTACAAAAAAAGAATTTCCAAGGTCACCTTCGGCGAAGACCACATCACCCGCCGTGAAGGTCACCTGCTCACCCAGCAACAGGGTGCTGTTGAGGCAATCCAGCGGCATGCCTTTGAAGACGGGAACCTTTTCCCTGATTTTTTGCACCAGCGCTGGCGCGAGCTTGGTGGCATGTGGTTTGGGGATCACCTTGGCGCGCACATTTTCGGCATACATGCGGGCAATTTCAGGATCGATAGACATGGCTTGAAACCCCTATGGTTGTATTTTTCACGCGCTCGGACCGGCTGGCCTCACGATTTGGAGAGCAGCCAAAAACGCCTCCACCGTCGATATGATGCCAGAATGGGGATGCTCACCCATCCACCACCGCTGGCGCATCCAACCCCACACCACCCGTCAGGTGAAAGCCACCCTTGCCATGGCGCCTTGGCGTCCTGTCAGCCCCAATCGAGACCCATCCCATGCATCGCGTCGCCATCAGCAGCACCGGCCTGTTTGTCCCCCCTTACACGATCACCAACGAAGAACTGGTGGCTGCGTTCAACCAGTACGCCGCCATCGAGAACCAACGGCATGCGGCCGAAATTGGCGCCGGTCAGCGGGTGGCTGTGCCGCTGTCGAGCGTGGAATTTATTGAAAAGGCGTCCGGTATCAAACGCCGTTATGTGCTGGAGAAGTCCGGTATTCTCGACCCCCATCGGATGTACCCCCGGTTTCAGCCACGACCTGACCAGGACCTCTCGCTGATGGCCGACATCGGCGTCTCAGCAGCGCGGGATGCCTTGGCGCGCGCCGGCAAGACAGCAGGCGATGTGGACGGCCTGATCTGCGCCGCTGCCAACATGCAGCGCGCTTACCCGGCCATGGCCGTCGAAATCCAGACCGCGCTGGGCATACAGGGCTTCGGCTTCGACATGAACGTGGCCTGCTCGTCGGCCACGTTTGCCATTGACATGGCCTTCAATGCCGTGCGTACCGGTTCGGCCCGGGCCATTTTGGTGGTGAACCCTGAAATCACCTCGCCGCACCTGGCCTGGAAGGACCGTGACTGCCATTTCATCTTTGGTGACGTCTGCACTGCGGTGTTGGTGGAGCGGCTGGACAGTGCGCCCGCCGGTGCGTTTGAAGTGCTGGGAACACGTCTTCTGACCACGTTTTCCAACAACATCCGCAACAACGCCGGCTTCATGTCGCGCAGTGAAGACCGCAACCCCGATGACCGGGACCAGTTGTTCTACCAAGAGGGGCGAAAAGTTTTCAAGGAGGTTTGCCCGATGGCGGCGGACCATATCGCCGGCCACCTCCTGGCGCACGGCCTGACACCGGCTCAAGTGCAGCGGTTCTGGTTGCACCAGGCCAATCTGGGCATGAACCAGCTGATTGCGCGCAAGCTGCTGGGTCGCGACGCAAGCGCCGAGGATGCGCCCGTGATCCTGGATGAATTCGGCAACACCGCCTCAGCCGGTTCGATCATCGCGTTTCACCGGCACCATGCGGACATCGCGGCCGGCCACATCGGCGTGATCTGCTCGTTCGGTGCCGGCTACTCGATTGGCAGTGTGGTGGTGCGGCGTACCTGATCAAGCCAGGGGACGACTCAGGCGCACCTCTTCGCGCCGGACAGACCCGACCACGACCGTTTTGGCCGTGCTCATGTCGCGCTTGAAACCTGCGAGTTCATGGAAGCGGATGGCGCGCTCATTGCGCAAGGGCACCCAGGCGGTGACTTGGGTGCAACCCTCTTCGATCAGGCCTTCGCGCGCAGCATCCCAAAGTGCGAGGCCCGCCCCCTGACCCCAGTGCGAGCGCAACACCTGTATGACCCAGATTTCACCGGTGGTCGGTGGCGTACCGGTATCACGGCTTCGGTCAAAACCGACAAAGCCCACCACCTGGGTGTCATCCAGCACAACCTGGACCTGCGGCTCGCTGAATTCGATCGCTTCTCGCCAATCGAACAATGGGCGACCGGTGGCGCCCTCCTCCAGGTCGATGGCGGCAATGGCCTTGGCATCACGCTGTGTGGCGGGGCGAACTTGAAACCGACGCTGACTGGACATGGACAATAGATGGGCGTTCACGGCCCGGAAAAACTGACGGATAGGCATTGTCGCTTCAAACCACGCCACGTGTTCCGTACGCTTTGCACCCCGCGGATCTGCCTGAGAAGCGCCTGGCGCCATAAGGCGGCATCGGTCACTGATCTGGAGGTCAGTCGGGTGCGGAAGAAGCCATAATTGGCATCATCAAACCTTTGACCACATGATAGGCATGCCCCATGAACCTCTCGCGCTCCGCACTCAGCCTGCTGCTGCTCAGCCTTCTGTCGGCCTGTGCCCTCGGCCCCCTGGCTGGCCCCGACAAAGACAAGACTTACCGCATCACGGTGATGCATACCAACGACCACCACGGCCGCTTCTGGAAAAACAGCGATGGCGAATACGGCATGGCGGCCCGAAAAACCGTGATTGACGGTATTCGCAGTGAGGTGGCGGCCTCGGGCGGCTACAGCCTGTTGCTCGACGGTGGTGACGTCAACACCGGCGTGCCGGAAAGCGACCTGCAGGACGCAGTACCTGATTTCAAAGGCATGAACCTGCTGGGCTACCAGGCCATGGCGGTCGGCAACCATGAGTTTGACAAGCCACCTGGAATACTGCGCATGCAGCGCGACCTGGCGCAGTTCCCGATGCTGTCGGCCAACATCTATGAGAACGGCAAGCGCATGTTCGACCCTTACAAAGTATTTGACCTGGGCGGCCTGCGCGTTGGGGTGATGGGGTTGACGACCGAAGACACCGCCAAAATGGTGCTGCCAGACAACGTCAAGAACATCGAGTTCCGCAATGCGGCCGCCGAGGCGGCCGGCGTGCTGCCAGAACTGCGCACCAAGGCGCACGTGGTCATCGCTGCTACCCATATGGGCCACTACGAAAATGGCAACCACGGCACGCAGGCGCCCGGTGATGTCGAACTCGCACGTGCGGTCAAAGGCCTTGACCTGATTGTGGGGGGCCATACCCAGAACCCGGCCTGCATGAAGGCCGAGAACGTGCTGGACCAGGCCTATGTGCCCGGGGCCGAGTGCCGGCCCGATCGCCAAAACGGCACCTGGATTGTGCAGGCCCATGAATGGGGCAAGTACGTGGGCCGGGCCGACTTCGAGTACCGCAATGGCGAGCTCAAACTGGTGCAATACAAACTGATTCCGGTCAACCTGAAAAAACCGGTCAAGGGTGCTGACGGCAAGACCACGCTGGTGGCTTACACGC
>JBAXMQ010000054.1:0-21359 GCA_037134215.1 Betaproteobacteria bacterium | reverse complement strand
CACGCTTCCAAGCCGAAGCAACAAACTAACGGGCCCGCTTTCTGCATCGGCTTGAGCCTGCACTTGGCTCACGCCGGCGCGCTCTAGGTCAGGGCACCGGCGGCAGCACCGACCGTTGGCGCAGCAGCTCACGCGACTTCATGGCCATGTAGTCGTCGCGCGAGATTTCATGCAACTGTTCGGCGTGCCGCTCCGTGGCTGCGAACCAGTCCTGCAGACTTTTTTGCGTTTGCTGCGCCGCCGGCAGGGACTGCGCACCCAGGTAAGCCTGGATTGCCAGGTGGTAGCGCACCGTGTTGCGTTCCAGCACACCGCGCAGACCGCCCACGTGGCGCGGCTGGCCGTCGGCTCCGGTGCCCAGCACGGTAAAACCCATCTTGTCACGGCCCAAAGTGGCCAGATACAACTGCATGGCCCAGCGCGCGGCAAAAGAAAAGGCATAGCCGTAGCGCAGGCGCAACAGGGTCTGCCCGCTGGCGTAGGGTTCAGCGTCGAATTCAATGCGGTAGTCATGGGTGCCCAGGGGGCCGTTGCCAGAGACCATCTCCAGCTTGAGCTGCTGCTCCTGGTTGCTGACCAGCCGGTAGGCCAAACGCAACCAGGACACCTCGGCCAAAGGCTGGTCGGTTTTTCGGCCCAAACCAGCGTCCAGCACCTCTTGACCAGCCGCACCCGATGCACGGCAGTATTTGACGTTGAGATGCAGGATCAGGATGTCACACCAGGGCCCGGGCTGCGCCAGCGCCTGCCGCACCTGCTCGAACGGATGGACCACCAAAGCATAGACCTGGCCCTGCAAGGCGCTGGACGATTCGGTCGAGTCCAGGTAAACGGCCTGGTCGATCAAGGCAGGGCCCGGCTGCGCCCGCCGCGCCTCAAAGCCGTCACGCAACGCGGTCGCCCCCGCCAAAGGCGCGCACACCAGCCACTGGACCCACACGCCCAGCGCCACGGCGGTCAGCCGCCAATTGAATCGCCACGTCATGTGTTGTGACCTGTGAAGGGTTTGCCCGGGGGTGCTCAGGCCTTCATGGTGAGGCACACAAGAACGTCCCGGCCTGCGCCAGCGCAAAGCGCAGCATCAAAATTTTCAAGCTGCACCACCGCGATTTCAGCGTCGATGCCGCGCGCAGGCTTTACCATGCAGCCCATCACAAGGAGACTTTGGATGCCCGTCATCACCCACATTGAAGACCTGCGCGTGCTGGCCCAACAGCGTGTGCCCCGCATGTTCTACGACTATGCGGACTCCGGATCCTGGACCGAATCAACCTACCGTGCCAATGAAAGCGACTTCCAGCGCATCAAGCTGCGCCAGCGCGTCGCGGTGAACATGGAAAACCGCAGCACCGCCAGCACCATGATCGGACAGCCAGTGGCGATGCCGGTGGCGATTGCACCCACTGGCCTGACCGGCATGCAGCATGCCGATGGGGAGATCCTGGGTGCGCTGGCCGCCAAGAAATTTGGCATTCCGTTCACCCTGTCCACCATGAGCATCTGCTCCATCGAGGACATTGCCGAAGCCACCGGCGGCCACCCGTTCTGGTTTCAGCTGTACGTCATGAAAGACCGGGGCTTCATCGAGCGCCTGATCGATCGCGCCAAGGCGGCGCACTGCTCGGCCTTGGTGATCACACTGGACCTGCAAATCCTGGGCCAGCGCCACAAGGACCTTAAAAACGGCCTGTCAGCACCACCCAAGCTCACACTGGCCAACCTGATCAACATCGCCAGCAAGCCGCGCTGGGCGCTGGGCATGCTCGGTACAAAGCGGCGGCAGTTCGGCAACATCGTGGGCCATGTCACCGGGGTGGAGAACATGGGTTCTTTGAGCGAATGGACCGCCAAGCAGTTCGACCCGGCGCTGAACTGGGGGGATGTCGAGTGGATCAAGAAGCGCTGGGGCGGCAAGATCATCCTCAAGGGCATCCAGGACGTGGAAGACGCCCGCCTGGCCGTGGCCAGCGGTGCCGACGCGCTGATCGTCTCCAACCACGGCGGGCGCCAGCTCGACGGCGCGCAGTCCTCGATCGGGGCGCTGCCCGCCATCGTGGACGCGGTGGGCTCGCAGATCGAGGTGCATATGGACGGCGGCATCCGCAGCGGGCAGGATGTGCTCAAAGCCCGTGCCCTGGGCGCACGCGGCACCTACATCGGCCGCGCCTTTTTGTACGGTCTGGGCGCCATGGGTGAGGCCGGCGTGACCAAGGCGCTGGAGATCATCCACAAGGAGCTCGACCTGACCATGGCCTTTTGTGGCCAGACCCAAATCGACCGCGTGGACAAGAGCATTCTTTTGCCAGGCAGTCACTGAATCCACCACGACCCGCAGCTGGACAATAATGCCCGATAACAGGCCTTGCGCCAACCCGCTGTGTGCCTGGAACCCTTCGTAACCACAGAGAGGCCCTTGATGACAGACAAAAAATTTCGATTGGTGACACGCAGTGATTTTGACGGCTTGGTTTGCGCGGTGTTGCTGCGCCAGCTTGGCTTGATCGAGGACATCACCTTTGTCCACCCCAAAGACGTTCAGGACGGCAAGGTCGCCATCACTGCCAACGACATCACCACCAATTTGCCCTACTCACCGCTGGCGCATCTGGTGTTTGACCACCATGAATCTGAAATCCTGCGCAACACGGGCGAGCGCGCCAACCACATCATTCGGGCCGATGCACCGTCTGCGGCTCGGGTGGTTTTTGAGCACTATGGCGGCAGCAAGACCTTTCCCGGCGTCAACCCGGCCATGATAGCCGCCGTGGACCAGGCAGACTCTGCGCAATACAGCCTGGACGACATCCTGGAGCCGCAGGACTGGGTGCTGCTGAATTACCTGATGGACTCGCGTACCGGGCTCGGTCGCTTCAAAACGTTCAAAGTCAGCAACTACCAATTGATGATGGACCTGATCAGCTACTGCGCCAATCACGACATCGATGACATTCTGGCCCTGCCCGATGTGGTGGAGCGTATCGATTTGTATTTTGAACAATCTGCCAAGGCGCGCGAGCAGATCTTGCGCTGTGCCACGGTGCACGGCAATCTGGTGGTCCTTGACCTGCGCCAAGAGGAAACGATTTGGGCCACCAACCGTTTTCTGGTCTATGCCCTGTTCCCTCAATGCAATATCTCGATCCACGTGATGTTGGGCTTTCAGGGGCAAAACATCGTTTTGGCCACCGGCAAGTCAATTCTGGACCGCAGCAGCAAAACCAACGTTGGCACGCTGATGCTGCAGCACGGCGGCGGCGGCCATGCGGCCGCGGGCACCTGCCAGATCGCGCATGACAGGGCGACCGAGGTGCTGAACGGCTTGATCAAACAGATCAACGCCGACGGCTGAATCGCGGAAGCAAGTCGCGAAGGCATGCTGCAGGGTGACGGCGTGACCGCCTTGCCCTGCAACCGCCGCATCGCCCACCTCGACATGGACGCGTTCTACGCGTCGGTCGAACTCTTGCGCTACCCTCAGCTCAAGGGGCTGCCGGTGGTGATTGGCGGCGGCCGCCGCAGCGAGGATGACCTGCTGGCGCGGCTGAACCAGGAGCGGCCCGAACACCTCTGGACACCGGCCGATATGGGCCGCATTCCGCTCGATTTTTTCCCGCGCTTGGCCGGCTACACCGGGCGCGGTGTGATCACCACCGCCACCTACGCGGCACGCCAGTTTGGCGTTGGCTCGGCCATGGGTCTCATGAAGGCCGCCCGGCTGTGCCCGCAGGCTATTTTGTTGCCGGTAGATTTTGCCGAGTACCGCAAGTACTCGCGCGCCTTCAAGACGATCGTGACGGAGATTGCGCCGGTGATGGAAGACCGCGGTGTGGACGAGGTCTATATCGACTTCACCGAGGTACCCGGTGGCCAGCGCGAAGGTGGCCGAGTGCTGGCGCGGTTGATCCAAAAAGCCATCTTTGACCAGACCGGCCTGACCTGCTCGGTTGGCGTGGCGCCCAACAAACTGCTGGCCAAGATGGCCAGCGAGTTCAACAAGCCTCGGGGCATTTCCGTTGTGCACGAGACCGACCTGGCCGAACTGATCTGGCCGCTGGCCTGTCGCAAGATCAATGGCATCGGACCCAAAGCCGACGAGAAGCTCAAAGGGCTGGGCATCGACACCATCGGTCAACTCGCCGCGAAAGATTTGGCTTGGCTGGCCGCTCATTTTGGTCCGCGCACCAGTGCCTGGCTGCATGACGCCGCCCACGGCCGCGATGAGCGGCCGGTGGTGACCGAGAGCGAGCCGGTGTCGATGAGCCGTGAAACCACCTTTGAGCGCGATCTGCACGCCGTGCACGACCGCACCGAACTCAGCGCCATCTTCACCAGGCTGTGCCAGCAGGTGGCCGATGACCTGCAGCGCAAGGGCTATGTCGGCCGCACCATTGGCATCAAGCTGCGCTTTGCCGATTTCAAGAGCCTGACGCGCGACCTGACCCTAGCCACACCCACCGCCGATGCCCAGGCGATTCGCCACGCCGCTGGCCAGTGCCTCAAGCGGGCGCCGCTGGCGCGCCGCTTCCGGCTGCTGGGCGTGCGGGTGGGTGGCTTACAGCGCCGGGAGGACGCCCAATCTTCTGTGCCAAATCAGCCCGCAGGCCAAGCCGATCATGGGGTTGTTGCTATGAATTCAGAAGCAGAAGACCGCTGGACAGGGCAGTTGTTTTGACCAGTTTGGTGTTGGCACCACCGGATGCAGTCGGGCAATACCCCTCGATTTGGACCAATCGTTGCAATGTGTTAAATTTTTTTACTTGCAATTGCGAATCTTTTGCGATGTCGCCGAAGCGCGACGCCTTCCGAAAGGCGAACCACAGAGAGGTGCCATGATGGCGACAGATGCCCAACCCCGGTTGCTGCCCACGCTGGTCAGCGACGACCCGAAGCAGGCGGAGCGATCCGCCGCGATCGCGCGCAACCGCGACAGCTACCGCTTCGTCCATGACTGGCCGACTGCGGTGGCCACCAATTCGGTGCTGCCCTCGGAGCAGGACTACGGCGCCCAGTACATCGAGAAGAGTCTGCCGATCTATGCCGAGATCGCCGGCAACTACGCCCTGCTCGCGACCGAACTCTCCCTGGAGATGTTGGGCGACGCCGTGCTGGACCGGATGAGCAACCTCCTGCACAGCGATCACCACGCGGCGTTCAAGTCCCACATCTTCCAGTCGGTTCGCGACCGGCTGGATCACTTCAACGACACGCCCCCGCAACGCCTGGAGGATTACCAGTCTTTTTTCCAGGCCCTGCCAGAGCCGCCCGTCGTGGCGCACGTCAACAACCTGGCCACGCTCGGGGACGCTGTGGCCTGGCAGCGCATCGCCGGTTGCAACCCGACGCTGCTGAGCCGTTGCGATCGGATCCCGCCACACTTTGCGGTCACTCCGTCGCACTACGTGGCAGCGATGGGTGCCAGCGACAGCCTGGAGGCAGCCAGGCAGGAAGGCCGGCTGTTCATCGCGGACTACGCCCTGCTCGACGGCGTCGACTGTGGCATTACCCATGGGCTGCAGAAATATCTTGCCGCGCCAATGGCCCTGTACGCCATCGACAGGGTGGAGCGGCGGCTGCGCGCGGTCTGCGTGCAGACCGGGCAGGTCCCGTCGGTTTACCCGGTGGCCACGCCGGCCGACGGCTGGCTCTGGCGCATGGCCAACCTGTGCGTGCAGGTGGCCGATGCCAACCACCATGAAGCCTCTGCCCACCTGGGGCGCACCCACCTGGTGATGGAAGCCGCGGTAGTGGCCATGAAGAACGCCCTAGCGCCCAATCATCCAGTAGCCGTCCTGCTGGCCGCGCACACCCGCACGACGCTGGCGATCAACCACTCCGCCAAGACGGACCTGATCGCCCCTGGCGGTATCGTGGAAAGCACGTTCGCACCCCGGATACGCGCCTTCGGCAGCCTGGTCCATGGTGCCCTGCAAGGCTACCGCTTGGACTCGGCCGACCCCCGCAGCGATCTGGGCGCACGCGGCCTGCTCGATGCCGACACCCTGCCCCAGCACCCTTACCGTGATGACGCCCTGCCGCTCTGGGACGCCCTCCTCGACTTCGTCAACGACTACGTGGGGCTGTACTACCCGGACGATGCCCATGTGGCCAATGACGCGGAGCTGCAGGACTTCGTGCGGCTGCTGTCGGCCCCGGAAGGGGGGCGGCTGGCTGGTGTGCCCACGGTGCAGCACACGCAGGCCCTGGCGCACCTGCTCGCGACCCTGGTCTTCATCGCCACGGCCCAGCATTCGGCCGTCAATTTCTCGCAGTACGACTACATGAGCTACTCGCCCAACATGGGCGGCGCGCTGTACGCGCCGCCGCCGACGGCGAAGACCCCCACTACCGAGGCCGCCTACATGGCCCTGCTCACCCCGCGCAAGGCGGCAGTCAACAGCGCCAGCTTTGTCTACCTGCTATCCCATGTGCGTGTCTCGCAACTCGGCGACTACCCGGCGGGCACCTTCAACGACCCGCACGTGGCACCCATCCTGTCAAGGTTGCATGACCGGCTGCTGCAACTGGAGCAAGACAGCAAGGCTCGGGACGCCGGCCGCTTCCTGTCCTACCCCTACCTCCGCCCATCCCTGGTGCTCCAAAGCATCAGCATCTGAGACCGACCATGATTCCTCTGCTGCCGCAAAACGATCCCGCCGTGGCCGACCGGGCTGCCGAACTGGCCAGGTCCCGGGACGATTACGCCTTCGACTACGCCTACCACGACACCCTGCAGCTGCCTCATTTGCCGCTGGCCGACAAGATGGACGCCGGGTATTACACCGGCCTGGGCCGGATGAGCCTGAAGGCGGCGGTGAACAAGATCGAGGCATCCGGCGACCTGCACCATGCCGACCATGATGCGCATGAACCGCACGACCTGCTGGGGCGACTCAAGCGCATGGGCGGCAACGCCCTCGATTTGATGCGCGGCATGGCCGAGCAGCTCAGCGGCGGCGCTGACGCTGCCAACAAGGCCCATCCGGTATCCGCCCTCGCGGACTACGACCGGGCTTACCAGTCCCTGCCGGCACCGCTGGCGCTGGACAATACCGACAGTGACGCCTTCTTCGCCTGGCAGGCGCTGGCCGGCTGCAACCCGATCATGCTGGAGGGGATGGCATTCATTCCGTCCAGACTGGCCCTGACGCCCGAGCTCTACCAGGCCGCGGTAGGCGACCACGACAGCCTGGCGCAGGGCCTGGCTGAAGGGCGTGTATTCCTGGCGGACTACGCGGGCCTGGAAGGGGTGCGGGCGGGCAGCACCGATGGCCGTCAGAAGTACGTCTGGGCACCGATGGCGGTTTACGCCTGGCGACCCAACCACCAGGACAGTCCCGGCGGTTTGGTGCCGGTCTGCGTGCAGACCGGCCAGACGCCCGGCAGCCCACTGTTCACACCGGCCGATGGCGTGAGCTGGCGCATGGCCAAGGCGGTGGTGGCCGTGGCCGACAGCCAGGTCCAGGGCCTCATGACGCATTTCGGGGCCTGCCACCTGGTCATGGAGGCGGTGGCGATCGCCATGAAGCGCCAGCTGGCAAAACAGCATCCCCTGCGCCTGCTGCTGACCAAGCACACCGAGAACACCCTGCTCGCCAACGATTACTGCAAGACCTCGCTGACCAACCCCGGCGGCGTCGTCGACCGGCTGCAGGCACAGGAACTGGCAGATTCGATGCGGCTGTGCGCCCAGTCCGTGGCCAACTTCCGCCTCATGGACTCCTCGCCGCTGGAGGACTGTGCCCGCCGCGGGGTCCTAGACACCCGGGCGCTGCCCGTCTACCCGCACCGCGATGACCAAATCCTGGTCTGGCGCGCCGTCGAGAGATGGATCGACGCCTACGTGAGGCTCTATTACGAGTCGGACGCCTCGGTCGCGCGCGACCACGAACTGCAGAGCTTCGTCGTCGAATTGGGCGCCGACGGGGGCGGGCGGCTCAAGGACATCGGTCCCATCGTCACCGTCTCGCGCCTGGTCGACCTGATCGCCCGCATCGTCTTCAGGGCCAGCGCCTTCCACGCAACCATCAACTACTCGCTGTACGACTTCACCTATGCGCCCAACGGACCCACCAGCGCCTTCGGGCCCGGGCCCGTGGGCAAGGACGGTGAATCCGACTTGCTGAGGATGCTGCCGCCCTGGAATATCGCCTACGAGGTCATCCAGATTTATTGGGCCTTGCAGACCCGGCTCAACCGGCTCGGCCTGTACGCGCATGCGTTTTCTGACGACCGGCTGCTGCCGGCGCTCGAGACCTTCCGGGGCGCACTCTCCCAGATCGATGCACGCATCGACCGCAGCAACGCCGACCGACCCTGGCCGTACATCTACTCCAAGCCTTCACTGATCACCGAGAGTATCCACGTCTAGGGGGCATCATGAACCAAAGTCCGTACGCCGAGCGCAAGGCGCTGCACAACGGTCGCCTGACCATCGTCAGCCGGGGTGTGCGCGCCGCCGATGGAACGCCCGTGGTGCTCAAGCGCCTGCGCCAGCTGTACCCGCCACCGGCCAGCATCACGGCGTTGCGGCGGGAACTGGCGCTGACCCGCCAGGCCGCCTGTGCAGGCGTGGTCGAGGCGCTGGAACTCAGCGAGGCGCAGGGCGTAGTCAGCCTGGTGTTCAAGGATTTCGGCGGCACATCGCTCGCCGCCCGGCTGCAGGCAGGTCGGCTGCCCCTGGCCGAAGCCGTGGATATTGCGGTGTCGGTCTGCGACACGCTCGCGCAGGTGCATGAACGCGGCATGGTCCATCGCGACGTCAACCCGTCCAACATCGTTCGCAACGGGGCCACCGGTGAGGTCAGGCTGATCGACTTCGGCCTGGCCACCACGCTGAGTCGCCAGACCGCCACGGCCACGGCGGTCGGGCAGCTGATGGGGACGCTGCGCTACCTGGCGCCGGAGCAGAGCGGCCGCACCGAGGGGCAGGTGGATGCCCGCAGTGACCTGTACGCTCTCGGGGTCACGCTGTACGAGATGCTCACCGGCCGGGTGCCTTTCGAGACGGACGATGCGCTGGGCCTGGTGCATGCCCACATCGCGCTGGTGCCCAGCCCCCCCTGTGAGGTCGACCCACAGGTACCGCGCATCCTCTCGGACGTGGTGATGCGTCTGCTGCAGAAGCGTCCCGACCTGCGTTACCAGACCGCACGGGGCGTGTGGCGGGACCTCCAGGCCGTGGCCGAGCGCCTGAATGCTGGCGCCGGCCCCGAGCCCTTTCCCCTGGGACAGTTCGACCTGAGCGACCGCCTGCGTCTGCCCGAGCAGCTCTACGGTCGCCGGCGCGATATCGGAGCCCTCACCGGCGGGTTTCAGCGGGCGGCCTCCGGTGGCCGGGAAATCCTGCTGATCGCCGGCCAGCCCGGCATCGGCAAGTCCAGCCTGGTGACCCAGGTCCAGCCCGCGATCCTCGAATGCCGGGGTATCTTCCTGCAGGGCAAGTTCGACCAATTCAACCAGGGCGTGCCTTTCGAGGGCCTCGTCCTGGCGATCAAGGGCTGGGTGGCCGAGCTTGCTGGCGAGGAGGAAGGCACGCTGAGCCTCTGGCGGCAGCGTCTGGCCGAAGCACTGGGCAACAACGGCGCGGTGCTCACGGCCCTGGTGCCGGAACTGCGCCTGCTCATCGTCGACCCGCCACCCGTGGCCGACATGCAGCCAGCCGAAGCCCACAACCGCCTGATGCAGACCATGCGCCGGTTCGTCAAGGCGCTGGCGGCGCCGGCGCACCCGCTGGTGCTGTTCCTCGACGACCTGCAATGGGCCTGCCCGCCGTCCATCGAATTGATCGTCAGCCTGGCCACCGATGACCAGACCCGGCATGTGCTGCTGCTGGGCGCCTTCCGTGACAACGAGGTGGACGAAGGCCACCCGCTCACGCGCGCCATGGTGGAGCTCAAGGCCAAGGGCGTTGCAGCGCGATCGATCTCACTGGGCCCGCTGGCCGATCGTGATGTGGCCCAGTTTCTGGCCGATGCACTGTCTGCGGACATCGACACGCTGGGCGAACTGGCGACGGTGGTAAGCCGCAAGACCGGCGGCAACCCGTTTTTCGTCCGGCGTTTCCTGTGTGATCTGAACGAGCGCGGCCTGGTTTCACCCGATCCCTCGGGCGGGCCGTGGCGCTGGGACCTGGCCGCCATCCGGGCCCTGGACCTCACCGACAACGTGGTCGGACTGATCTGCACGAGCCTGAGTGGTCTGCCCGAGGACACGCGCAGGGCGCTGCAGGCGGCCTCGATCATCGGCAACCAGTTCGGCCTCAGCCTACTGGCCGAGGTGCTGGGGCTGGGCACCGGAGAGGCCCAGCGCGCGCTGCGGCCAGCGCTGGACGCCGATCTGATCACGGTCCTGGGCGACACCTACTGGGAGGATGCCTCGGACGCCTCGACTGACTATCAGTACCGCTTCCAGCACGATCGGATCCAGCAGGCGGCCGACTCGCTGATGACCCCGGCGGAGCGCTGCGCCACCCACCTCCAGCTGGCCCATCGCCTGATGCAGCTGCGCACCGAGGGCGACCGGGCAGACCTCCTCTTCCGGCTGGTCGAGCACCTGCACCAGGCCGGCCCGCCCGCCGATGCGGCAGCCCGTGCCCAGTCGATCCAGCTGCACACCCAGGCCGGTCTGCAAGCCCTGGCCTCGGCCGCCTTCGCGCCCGCGCACATCCTGCTCGACCGTGCCATGGTGCTCGCGGGCACCAGCTACTGGACCGAGGACTACCTGGGCGCGCTGTCGCTCACCATCCAGGCGGCACGGGCGGCCTACCTCACCGGCCACAACGACCGCATGAAGGAACACGTGGCGATGGTCCAGCGCCGCGCCCGAAGGGTGTTCGACCGGGCGCAGGCACGCATCGTGGAGGTGCAGTCCTCGGTGAGCAGCCTGGACCTCGATGGCGCCATCTCCCTGGGTCTGGAAACGCTGGGCACGCTTGGCTACAACCTGCCTTGGCATCCGACCCAGGAAGAAATCGGCCAAGGCCTGCAGGCAACCCTGGAGCGGCTCGCGAGCGAGCCCGGCAGCAGCCTGGCAGAGCGACCCGTCAGCGAGGCCGCTGAGGCCAATTTCGCCCTGCAGCTGCAGACGCTGATGTCTGCCCCCGCCTTCGTTGCGCGGCCCGCCCTGCTGCCCATCCTGGCCTTCGACATGGTCCGCATCACGCTCGACCAGGGCCCCTCGCGGGATTCGCCTTTCGGCTTCGGGCTGCTGGGCCTTTTCCTGTGCGCCATCGGCATGTACGACGCCGCCTATGCCCAGGCGCAGACCACGCTGGCCCTGCTGGACCGGTTCGAGGACTGCCCGCAACGGGCCCGCGCTACCCACCTGGCGGTCGGTTTCGTCGCACCCTGGAAACAGGCACTCCGGGAGGTCATCGACCGCCAGATGCAGGTCTACTACCTTGGCATGGAAAGCGGCGACCTGGAGTACGCCTGCTGGGGCTCAGGCATGGCCAGCGCCAACGCCCTGTGGGCGGGCGTGCCGCTGGACCAGGTGCGCGCCAAGGTCGATGCCGACGTAGCCGCATGCCTGTCCTGCGGCCAGCAGACCGTGCTTCCGGTGGCTCAGCTTTACCAGGCCGGCGTCATCGCCCTGTGCGGTGACGGCCTGGAGCCAACCCGCCTGGTGCATGCCGGCTTCGACGAGGACATGGCACTGCCCCGGTACCATGCCATCGGCAACCGGACTGCGATTGCCGTGGCCCGGTCGATGCACACCATGCTGCGCTATCTCTTCGGCGATGATGCCGGTGCCTTGCAGGCCGCCGCCGAGGGGATGGCACATGCTGACGGTGTGCTGGCCACCTACGTGACAGTCAACACCCGTTTCTACGGAGCGCTGGCCGCCTTGAGCCACTGCGACTCGGCCAGCGACGAGACGCGGGCCGAACTCCTGGCCACCGTGGCCCAGCACAGGGCCGCCTTCGAACCCTGGATCGCCGCCTGCGCCGACAACCACGCACACCGGCTGGCGCTCATCGACGCCGAGCTCGCCCGGGTCAACGGCGATGCCGTGGCCGCGATGAACGGCTACGACCATGCCATCCGGCTCGCCGCAGCGCAGGGCTTCCTGCAAGACGAGGCACTGGCCAGCGAGCTGGCGGGTCGCTTCCACCTCAAGGCCCAACGCGCAACGGTGGCGCGTGCCTACCTGACCGAGGCCCGCTACGCCTACGAGAAGTGGGGGGCACACGCCAAGGTGACGCAGCTGCTGGCGGCCTTCCCCGATCTGGCAACACCCATGGCCACCCTCGCCGACCTGCCAGCGTCTGCCGACCCCCTGCAGGCCAGTGTCCATGGCACGCTGACCGGCACGGTGAGCGGGGGCTCGGTGTCCCTGGACCTCGACATCGTCACCATGGCCAAGGCCATGCAGGCCATCACGTCCGAATCGGACGTCGATGCCCTGCTGACACGCATCGTGCAGGTGGCCATGGAGAGCGCCGGCGCCACCAGCGCCACCCTGCTGCTGGCCCAGGATGGCGGCCTGGTGGTGGCGGCCGAATGCCACGCGGCGCCCATGCAGGAGGCATACCTCGACCAGCCGCTGGCGAGCCTGACCCACATCTCGCGCTCGGTCGTCACCAGGGTTTTCCGCAGCGGCGAAGCCGTCGTCTCCGGGCTGGACAAGGCACCGCCGGGGCAGACACAGGACGGTGTCCCGGGCCAGGCTGTCGCAGCCGTGGTGCTGGCCGATCAGGGCAGGCGACTGGGCGTCCTCTACCTGTCCAACGACCTCATCCACACCGCATTCCCGCCCAGCCGCGTGCTCACCTTGGAGCTGCTGGCGTCACAGGCGGCGATAGCGCTGGGCAAGGCACGCCTGCTGCGGGAGAGCACCGAGATGGTGCGCGCCTTCGAGCGTTTCGTGCCCAAGGCCTTCCTGGGCCACCTTGGCCGGGAACGCGTGGTCGACATCGCGCTGGGCGATGCCCGCATGCACCAGACCACGGTCATGTTCACCGACCTGCGCGGCTTCACCAGCCTGTTCGAGAAGATCCCCCCCAGAGAGGGCTTCGCGCTGCTCAACCTCTACCTCGGGCGCATGACGCCCATCATCGAGCAACACGGCGGCCTGGTGGACAAGTTCATCGGCGATGGCATCATGGCGCTGTTCCTGGGCTCGGCCGACCAGGCCGTCAAGGCATTACTGGCCATGCACACGGCGCTCGGTGAGCTCAACGACAGTGGCGAACTTCCTGACGGACTGCGGCTGCGCATGGGGGCCGGCCTGCATGCCGGCCCGGTGGCGCTAGGCACCGTGGGCTCGGCGCAGCGGCTGGACGTGACGGCCCTCGGCGACACAGTCAACAGCGCCAGCCGGCTCGAGGCCATCACCTCCGCCGTCGGGGCCGAAGTGCTGATTTCCGAGGATGTGATGTGGCGCCTGCTGGACCCGAACGCGATCGACCTGCGGGTGCTGGGACAGGTCCTTGTCTATGGCCGGGAGGAGCCAATCGCCATCGTGGAGGTCTTCTCCTCTAACCCCGAGCCGGTGCGCGTCGCCAAGCGCGAGACCGCACAAGACTTCGAGGCGGCCCTGGAGGCCTACCGCGACGCCAAGTTTGCCAAATCCATCGATCTTCTGACCCGCTGCCTGGCGCGCTGCCCGCAGGACGAGGTGGCACGACGGGTACTGGACCGAGCGAAGTCCCGCGCCAGTGGGGCGGCAGCACCCCTGCGCAAGGGAGAGGTGGAACTGGTCTGAAGAAAGTGCTTTTGCACAACAACGACAATCGGGCCTCATGACCATTCCAAACGCCCCCCTGCATTGCTTCACGCTCAGCACCCAAGACCATGTGACCCATCTGGTGCTGAACCGACCGACCGAGCTCAACACCATGCACCCGCTGTTCTGGCGTGAGCTCGATGTGGTGCTGAGCCGGCTGCACCAAGAGGGCACGGCGCGGGCGCTGGTGATCAGCAGCACGGGGAGGCACTTCAGCGCTGGCATGGCGCTGGACACCTTTGCTGGCGCGATCACCATGGACGACCAGAGCCCCGAGGGGCGCGCTGCCATCTTTGATGCGCTGACCGACATGCAGGCCACCTTCAGCAAGCTCGAAAACCTGCGCATGCCCGTGATCGTGGCGATTCAGGGCGGCTGCATCGGCGGCGCGGTGGACATGGTGACCGCCTGCTGCATCCGCTACGCCACGGCCGACGCATTTTTTTGCATTCAGGAGATCAACATCGGCATGGTGGCTGACCTTGGTACGCTGCAGCGCCTCCCCAAATTGCTGCCGTTGGCGGTGGTCAAGGAGTTGGCCTACACCGGGCGGCGCCTGGGCGCAGCACGGGCACAGGGCTACGGTTTGGTGAATGAGGTGTTTGACACGCCCGAGGCCACCCTGGCCGCCGCCTTGCAGTGCGCGCGGGAAATTGCAGCCAAGCCGCCTGTGGCGATCTGGGGCACCAAACAGGCGGTGCATTACGCGCGCGACCACTCTGTGGAGGACTCCCTGCGCCAGATGGGCTGGCTGCAGGGCGCAATCTGGAGCAACGCCCATGTCCAGACCGCCGTGGCGGGCATGAAGGCAAAACAGCCGGCTGACTTCCCGCCCCTGAGCCCGCTGCGCAACTTCAGCGACCTGGCGTAAGGCTGCCAAGGCTGAGGCCAGTTCCCTTACACTGTGAGCGCCCTGTTGGACGGATTTTTGAGAAGGCTATTTCCATGCGCATGAATCTGCCAGTCACCCAGCAGGACTTTGATTACCCAGCCGAGCAGATGCTGGTGTCCACCACCGACACCAAGGGCCACATCACACACTGCAACCATGCATTTGTTGCCGTCAGCGGCTTCAGCTACGAGGAGTTGATTGGTCAGAGCCATAACCTGGTACGACACCCCGACATGCCGCCCGAGGCCTACCGGGACATGTGGCAAACCATAGGTCGTGGCCGGCCCTGGACCGGGATGGTCAAAAACCGGCGCAAGAACGGCGACCATTACTGGGTTCAGGCCAACGTCACGCCGATCCTGGACCAAGGCAAGCCCAAGGGCTATATGTCGGTGCGCATCAAGCCCACACCGCAACAGGTGCTGGCGGCCGAAGCGCTCTACGCGCAAATGCGGGCATCACGGGACGCTGGTCAAAAACGTCCGCCCATGGTGTTGCGCGGGGGTGAGGTCCGCTACACCGGCCTGCGTGGTCTGACCGGCCGCCTGCGGCGCGTCACCATCACCGGCCGGCTCGGATTGGGTCTGGCCGGCATGGTGCTTTTGGGCATGCTGCCGCAACTGGTCGAGGCCTTTGGCACGCGCTTGCCGGCGATGGCGCAGCTGGCACTGCAACTTGCCAGCCTGGTGGTGGGCGCCCTGCTCCTGATGACTTGGTTCAGCCGGTCCTTCGGTGACGCCATCAGCGCGGCTGAGCACTTTGCCAATGACCTGGCTGGCTGCAACCTGACCACCACGGTGGCCAGCAATTTCGCGCCGCCGCTGGACTCACTGGTACGCAGTCTTCGCCAGATCCAGGTCAATCTGCAGGCCGTGGTGGGGGATGTTCGCGGCGAAATTGACACCTTTACCCAGTCAGCGGCCGAGATCGCGGCGGGTGGGCTGGATCTGTCGGCGCGTACCGAATCGCAAGCCAGCAGCCTGCAGGAAACCGCCGCCTCCATGGAGGAATTGTCCAGCACCGTCAAACAGACGGCTTCCACGGCAGCGCAAGTGGCGCGCCAAAGCGAAGCCAGTACCGGTATGGTGTCGCGGGGCGGCGACGCGGTGCACCTGGTGGGCGAGGCGATGCGGGCCATTGACGTTTCTTCGGCCAAGGTGCGCGACATCATTGGTGTGATCGAAGGGATTGCCTTCCAGACCAACATTTTGGCGCTGAACGCGGCGGTGGAAGCGGCGCGCGCCGGCGAACAGGGCCGCGGCTTTGCGGTGGTGGCGTCCGAAGTGCGGGCACTGGCGCAGCGCAGTGGCGTCGCGGCCAAGGAAATCCGCGACCTGATCGCGCAATCAACCGAGCAGATCACCGAAGGCACCAAGCAGATGAAGCACGCCGGCCAGACCATTGATGAGGTGGTGCTGTCGGTGCGCGATGTCGGCGAGCTGATCCGGCAGATCACCGGTGCCACCCATGAGCAGTCGATCGGCATTGCGCAGGTGAACGAGGCAGTGACCCAACTCGACGCCGTCACGCAGCAAAACGCCGCGCTGGTCGAGCAGTCGGCCGCTTCGGCCAATGGGCTCAGTGCCAGCGCCGTCACGCTGGCGCGCGCGGTGCAGGTGTTTCACCTGCCCTGAGCCGGCAAACCGGCCGGGCCACCCGAGTTACTGGCGGGCGGTGCGCACGTTGGCGGGCAGCGCCTGTGCGTAACTGGTGCGGAAAGGGTTGATGTCGAGCCCGCCGCGCCGGGTGTAACGGGCGTAGACCGCCAGTTTGTGCGGCTGGCAGCGCTGCCAGATGTCCATGAAGATGCGCTCCACGCACTGCTCATGAAACTCGTGGTGGTTGCGAAAACTCACCAGATACTGCAGCAAACCTTCCTGGTCGATGGCGGCGCCGCTGTAGCGTATCTGCACGCTGCCCCAGTCGGGCTGGCCGGTGACCAGGCAATTGCTCTTGAGCAGGCGGCTGGTCAGCACCTCGGTCACCGGTGGCTCATCGGTCGCCGCGCGCAGCAACTCCGGCGCCGGCGTGTACTGGCGGCACTCAATGTCGAGCCGGTCCAGGCTGAGTCCGTCAAGCTCCTGCACCGGCTCCTGGTCAAACTGTTCGGGCGCCAGCAGTCGCACCCCCACAGCAGACTGCACCGGGCCGCCGCGCCAGGCCGCCTCGCTCAAATCGGCACGCAAACGCTCCAGCACGGCTGCGGCGTCGGCAAAGACACTGTTGTTGAAGCTGTTCAGATACAGCTTGAGCGACTTGCTCTCGATGATGTGGGTCGATTCGCAGGGCACGGTGATGTGCGCCAGCGCCAGCTGCGGCTTGCCACGCGGCCCGAGCCAACTCAGCTCAAAGGCGGTCCACATGTCAGCGCCCAGAAACGGCAGGGCGCCTGTCAGGCCAAGCTCAAGACGCTTGGCCGCGCGCGGGATTGGGTAGAGCAAATCCGGTGTGTACTGGTCGGCATAGGCGGCCGCTTTGCCCAGTGGCGAGTCGAGCGGGTCGTTCATGCCGGTTTCAAGTGGGGCAACAGCGCGGCCAGCAGGCGGTCTACCACCGGCAAAGGCAAATCATGGCCCATGCCCGGCACCCCAACCAGGCGGGCGCCTGGAATCCGCCGCGCCGTGTCTTCGCCACAGGCGTAGGGCAACAGGGGGTCGTCCTTGCCATGAAACACCAGTGTCCGCGCACTGATCCGTGCTAACTGCGCAGCGCGCCCTGAGTCGGCCATCACCGCCAGCATCTGGCGCAGGGTGCCGACCGGGTAGAAACCTCGGTCGGTGGATTCCGCGATACGCCTGCGCAGCTCGTCCTCGGGGGTCACAAAACCCGGACTGCCAATCACCCGCAGCAGCCGCACATAGTGGTCCACCACAGCCTGCCGGTCACGCCCCGAGGGGCGACCCATCAAGGCCGCCATCACCTCGGGTCGGGCTTGCGGCAAACCCGGCGCGCTGCTGCTGCTCATGACACTGGTCAGGCTCAGGACCCGGTCTGGCGCCGTCAACGCCAGTCGTTGCGCGATCATGCCACCCATGCTCATGCCGACCACGTGCGCCTGTTGCACCCCCAGCACGTCGAGTACGCCCAGCGCATCGGCGGCCATGTCGGTCAGGGTATAGGGCGGGCGTGGCGCAAAACCCAGCTTGTGCTGCAGGCCGGCCCAGAGCAGATTGGGTTTACCCAGATGCGCCATGCGCTGGCTCAGGCCCACGTCGCGGTTGTCATGCCGGATCACGCGGTAGCCCGCATCGACCAGCCCCTGCACCAGCTCGGGCGGCCAGGCCACCAGCTGCATGCCCAAGCCCATGATCAGCAACACCGCCGGACGCGCCGCCGCGCCGTCGCCTACGCCACTGTCCTCGACCTCGATCTGCAGGCCATTTGCTACTATTTTCATAGTTATAAACCTATATTGGATATGGTCTGGAGGCCAATTTCATGCCTGAACTTTCTCATCCCGGCCGCGCCGGAACACCAGCCGCTGCGGTTCGGAGGCGGCCGCGTCAAAGGCATAACCCTCAGCCGAAAACCCGTGCAAACTGGCCGGCGTCATCAGGCGTTGTTTCACCGCGTAGCGCACCATCAGGCCGCGCGCGCGCTTGGCCATGAAGCTGATGATCTTGTAGCGGCCGTCACGGTACTCCTCAAACACGCAGTCCACCACCCGTGCCTTGAGCGCCTTCAGGTCAACCGCCTTGAAATACTCCTGCGAGGCCAGGTTGATCACCACCGGCGAGGCATTTGCCTTGAGCCGCCGGTTCAGGTAGGCTGCCACGTCACTGCGCCAGAACTGGTACAGGTCCTTGCCACGAGGGTTGGCCAGTTGGGTGCCCATCTCCAGCCGGTAGGGCTGCATCAGGTCCAGCGGGCGCAACACGCCATACAGGCCGCTGAGAATACACAGGTGGTCCTGCAGCCAGGCCAGTTCATCATCGCCCAGGTTGCGGGCGTCGAGCCCCTCGTACACATCGCCATTGAAGGCCAGCACCGCCTGCCGTGCATTGTGTTCGGTCGGCTTGCGGCGCCAAGCCTGATAGCGCGCCACGTTGAGCCCGGCCAGGGTATCGCTCAGACTCATCAATTCAGCGATCTGCTGCGGTGACTGCTGGCGCAACTGCCCGATCAGTTCGGCAGATTGCGGCCCAAACAGCGGCGGCGTGTGCGGTAACTCGCGCAGTGGTGTCTCGTAATCGAGCGACTTGGCGGGGGATAAGAGAAACAACATGGCAGGGACGGGTCCAAAAAAGAGAAGGCTTCAATTGAAGCCTTCATTATCCTGAACCGGTCGTCGCGGTCTAATGCAGGTCGCCCGCCAGTGACGCCAGGGTTTCCGGCGCCAGGCTCACATGGGCCGGGTAGTTGGTGTGGTCGCAGCCCAGTTTGACACTGGCCCCGGCCTTGACGGCCGCACACATGGCCGGCGTCAGCTCGAAGCGGACAAAATGCACCGCTGAGGTCTTTTCATCGTTTTCCCGGTCCAGGTCTTCGTCGGCGATGGCGTAGACGCGCGGCTGTCCCTCGACTTCGACAAACAGGCGGTCTTCCACCCCGATGAGGCGCGCCAGCTCGCGTTTGCGCTCGTTGACGTCGGGGTACTCGATCAGCATGGTGGCTTTCCAGTTGCTGCCGTCCGGCACCAGCGGGGCGTAGGCCTCGATCTCCTGCAGGATGCCCTCTTCCTCAAACACCTTCTCGATGCGCAGCATCTCCTGGATTTGGTAGCGGATGGTCGTTTCGCTCTCAAACTGCAGGTTGATGTGCTCGCCCAGCGTCACACTGCGCAGTTTGCGGTGGGCGATGATGGCGGGCTTGTTGGCCTTGCGGTACTTGGTGTAAGCCTCCAGCGACATCAGGCTGTCGGGGGTGATGCGTCCGGTCAATTGCATGGTGTCCTCATTTCAATCCATAAGCCTGGCGAACCAGGGACAGCGGGTGCTGCAGTTCTGGCGCGCCCAGGCCGTTGACTTCAAAGCCCTGGGCGATGTGGTGGCCGCCCAAGGGGCAGTCCGAGCTGATGTAATCCGGCTTGCTACCGTCTTTCATGGTGGCCATGGCTTTGAAAACCGGCTTGCCGATCTTCATGGCCTGTTGGTGAAAGGCCTTTTTCACGCCAAAGGTGCCGGCGTGCCCTGAGCAGCGTTCCACCGTGTTGATGGTGGTGCCCGGGATCATCTTGAGCATTTCCTCGGTTTTCTTGCCGATGTTCTGCACCCGGCCATGGCAGGGAATCTGGTAACTCACATTGCCCAACGGCGTGCTGAACTCGGTCTTGAGCAGGCCATCGCGCCGACGCTGCATCAGGTACTCAAACGGGTCCCACACCGCCTCCTTGACCAGTTGCACATCGGCGTCCTTGGGGTACATCAGCGGGATTTCCTGCTTGAACATCAGGGCGCAGCTCGGTACCGCGGCAAGAATGGCATAACCCTCGCGGGCGTAGCGCGCCAGCACCGGGATGTTGGCCTCTTTGCTGGCGTTGACCGATTCAAGGTCACCCAGCTCTAGCTTGGGCATGCCGCAGCATTTTTCCTTCTCGACGATCACATAGGGCACCTGGTTGTGGTCGAGGATCTTGAGCAGGTCGTGGCCAATGCCGGGCTCGTTGTAGTTGATGTAGCAAGTGGCAAAGATGGCCACTTTGCCCGGGGTCTTGGCGCCATCCTGCACCACGGTGGCCTTGGCCTTGGGTGCGCTGGACCTGAACTTTCGTGTGGCCAGGGCCGGCAACCAGGCGTTTTTGTCGACACCCGCCACGTCTTCCATCACGCTGCGCGCAGCCTTGGTGTGATTGACCGCATTGATCGCCTGTGACACGATCGGAATGCCGGCGAAATGGCCATGCACATCGGTCGAGGCCATCAACTTCTCGGCGGTGCCGACCTCGCCTTTTTGAAACTTGATCGCCTTGGCGCGCAGCATGGTGTGCGGAAAATCCAGGTTCCACTCGTGCGGCGGAACGTAGGGGCACTTGGTCAGGTAGCACAGGTCGCACAGGTAGCACTGGTCGACCACCTTCCAGTAGTCTTTTTTGTCGACACCGTCGACCTCCATGGTCTTGCTCTCGTCGACCAGGTCAAACAGGGTGGGAAATGAACCGCAGAGGCTGACACAACGGCGGCATCCGTGGCAAATATCAAAAATGCGCTCCATTTCCTTGAGCGCCAGATCTTCGTTGTAAAAGTCCGGGTTTTTCCAGTCGAGCGGGTGCCGGGTCGGGGCTTCGAGGTTGCCTTCGCGTGCCATGGGGATCTTTCGGGGGGAGTCTTCAGAAACAAGGGCTGTGCATTGGGCGCTGCAGGCAGCGCCCAACACACATCACTCGCGAATCAATCGACGAGTTCGGCCAGCGCCTTGGCGTAGCGGTTGGCGTGTGAACGCTCCGCCTTGGCCAGGGTCTCAAACCAGTCGGCGATTTCGTCGTGACCTTCGTCGCGTGCGGTCTTGGCCATGCCAGGGTACATGTCGGTGTACTCATGGGTCTCGCCAGCCACTGCGGCTTTCAGGTTGTCACGGGTCGCGCCGATGGGCAAGCCGGTAGCCGGGTCACCGCACTGCTCCAGCCACTCGAGGTGACCGTGGGCATGGCCGGTTTCGCCTTCGGCTGTGGAGCGGAAGAGTGCTGCCACGTCGTTTTGGCCTTCAATGTCAGCCTTGTTCGCGAAATACAGGTAACGGCGGTTGGCCTGTGACTCGCCTGCGAAGGCGGCTTTCAGGTTGTCTTCCGTCTTGGAGCCTTTGAGTG
>JBAXMQ010000053.1:0-21558 GCA_037134215.1 Betaproteobacteria bacterium | reverse complement strand
TGCTGGTGCCCGAAGGCCGCCAGGTGTTTCCCTTCCTATCGGTCCGCGAGAACCTGATGATGGGTACTTTTGCACGTGCCGGACGAGAACACATCGAAGCCGATCTGGCACGGGTCTTCACCTGGTTTCCACGACTGCTGGAGCGGCAGGACCAGCATGCCGGCCTGCTCTCGGGTGGTGAGCAACAAATGCTGGCCATCGGCCGGGCGCTGATGGCCCGACCCTCGGTGCTGCTGCTGGATGAGCCCTCGCTGGGTCTGTCGCCGCTGCTGACCCGGGAAATTTTCGCCATCGTTCGGCGCATCAACACCGAGCTGGGCACGGCGATTCTGGTGGTTGAACAAAATGCCGCCATCGCATTGGCGACGGCCGACGACGGTTACATCATGGAACTGGGCCGCATTGTGGCCGCCGGGACTTGCGCCGAGTTGATGGCCAAGGACGATGTGAAAGAGTTCTACCTGGGCGGAGGCCGTCAACAGACAGGCGAAGGCGGCCAAAAACAGCGCTGGAAGCGGCGCAAGACCTGGAGGTAGTTGCACGATGCCTGTCGCCACGCCACCGTCCTCGCCTATCTTGGCTTTCAGCCATGACACGCCCCAAAAGCTATTCCGCGCCCGCTGCCAGCAATGGGCAGCGCAGGCTGCGCTGCGCCACAAGAAAAAAGGCATCTGGGCCTCGACCAGCTGGTCTGAGTACTTTGAGCGGGCCGGTGCTGTCGGCATGGCGCTGCACAGCCTGGGCCTGCAGCGCGGCGAGGCGATCGCCATCCTGTCCGAAAACCGGCCCGAATGGCTGTACGCCGACCTCGGTGCGCAGTGCATGGGCATTTTGAGCACAGGCATCTACCCCACCTCGTCGCCAGAGCAGGTGCGGCACATTCTGCAAGACGCCGGGGTGCGCGTGCTGTTTGTGGAGAACCAGGAGCAGTATGACAAGGTGCTGGCCGTGCGCAAGCACTGCCCGGCGCTGCAACGCATCGTCATCACCGACCTCAAAGGCCTGCGCGACCTGTCGGATCCGATGGCTACCCCGTTTGAGCAGTTCCTGGCCCAGGGTCGGGCACTGACGGCGACCGACCCGCAGCGCTTTGACGCGGCCATCGACGCCAGCCGGGCCGAGGACATTGCCTTCCTGGTCTACACCTCGGGGACCACCGGCGCGCCCAAGGGGGCCATGGTCAGCAACCGTAATTTAATGTTCCAGATCAACAGCGTGCAACAGTATTTGCGGCTGCAGCCACTGGACCGGACCTTGTCCTTTTTGCCGCTGTGCCACATCGCCGAGCGCATGAGCACCGCCTACAACCCACTGGCGCAGGGTCAGACGGTGCATTTTCCGGAGAATGCCGGCACCGTCTTCAACGACGTGCGCGAGGTCGCGCCCCATGTGATCTTCGGTCCGCCCAGGTTTTGGGAAAAAATGTACTCACAGGTCACCCTGTACATGCAGGACGCTCTGCCGTTGGCACGCAAGGTCTATGCCCAGGTGCTGACTGAGGGCGCGGCCGTGGCGCAGGCCCGGCTCGACGGCCGACCCATCACCGGGTGGCGCGCCACCCGCTACGCCTGGCAGCAAAAGCTGGTGCTGTCCAATTTGCGCAGCTTTCTCGGGCTGCAGAACATCAAGACCGCGATGACTGGCGCGGCGCCTGTGCCGCCCGACCTGCTGCGCTGGTACATGGCCATCGGCATTGACCTGTTGGAAGCCTTTGGCATGACCGAAACCTGCGGCTTCTGCACCTCGATGCCAGCCGATCGGATCCGGATCGGTACCGCCGGGGTATGTGCCCAGGGCACCGAGATCCGGCTTGGCGCTGATGACGAAGTGCTGGTGCGTGGCCCCAATGTGTTTGCCGGCTATTGGAACCAGCCCGAGAAAACCCGGGAGACCATCGACGCAGACGGCTGGCTGCACACTGGTGATTGCGGTGCCATCGACGTGGATGGCTTCCTGAGCATCAAGGACCGGCTCAAGGACATCATCATCACCTCTGGCGGCAAGAACATCACGCCCAGCAACATCGAGAATCACCTCAAGTTCAGCCCCTACATTTCGGACGCTGTGGTGATCGGCGAAGGCCGCCACTACCTGACTTGCCTGGTGATGCTGGATCAGGACAATGTGGCCAAGTTTGCCCAGGACCGGCAGGTGCCCTACACCGACTATGCCAGCATGACCCGCGCCCCTGAGGTGCTGACGCTGATCCAGGCGGAACTCGAGCAGGTCAATCGTCGACTGGCCCGGGTGGAGCAGCTCAAGGACTTCCGAATCATTGCGCAATTGCTCACAGCAGAGGATGATGAACTCACGCCCACCATGAAGCTCAAACGCAAGGTGATGGCCAGCAAGTACGCCACGGTGATTGCCAGCATGTACGCCGCAACCTGAATCTGCAACGAGCACCGCCATTTTTTGCCTGTCGATCAACTAGAGAAGGAGACCATGATGAAGCGTTTTTTCAAGTATTTACCAGCCGCCCTGTTGGCGACGATGCTGGCAAGCACAGCCCACAGCGGTGGTGTCACAGACAAGGAAATTGTCCTGGGCACCCACATGGACCTGTCCGGGCCCGTTGCCGCAGGCATGCCGCACCTGCGCAACGGCATGCAGATGAGGATCGACGAAATCAATGAGGCTGGCGGCATCAATGGCCGCAAGCTGCGCATCGTCGTCGAAGACAACGGCAGCCAGCCGCAACTGGCCGTTCGCGCCGTTGACAAGCTGATTCGCAGCGACGACGTGTTCGCCATCGTCAACCCCTTCGGCTCAGGCCCGAACGCCGCCACGGTGAAAAAGGCGGTCGATGCGGGTGTGCTCTATTTTTCGCCCTGGGCGGCGTCGTCGGTGATTCAGCAAATTTCCGGCAACAGCCCCCTTTTGTTCACCACCACGCCCAACTACAACACCGTCATGCACAAGAGTGTCGACTGGATGATCAAGAAGTACGGCGCCAAGAAAGTGGGTTACATCTACCAGGAGGGCCCGTTGGGCGACCTGATGGGTGCCGGCGTCAAGTCAGCCATGCAGGCCAATGGCCTGACGCTGGTGGCGGAAGCCGGCTACAAAGTGGCCGACATCGACTTCTCGTCCCAAGTGGCCCGCATGAAGGCCGCTGGCACCGATCTGATCGTGATCGCCACCGTCACCCGCGAAACCGTGGGCATCATGTCCGAGGTGAAGAAGCTGGGCTGGAAGGACGTCAGGGTCTTGACCGGCAACCCCGGCCGCACCGGCATCGTTTTGCAGTTGGGCAAGGACACGGTCGAGGGCCTCTACGGCGCTGGCGTCTGGAAGGCCGGTACTGATGCGCCCGAGGCCAAAGGCTGGAAAGACAATTTCAAGAAGCGCTTCAACAACATGGAACCCGACGAAAACGCCCTGCTGGCCTATGTGTACACCGACTGGTTTCTCAAGGGGCTTGCCGCCGCAGGTCGCGACGTGACTGCCGACAAAGTGGCTAAGGCATTGCAGGCCACCGGCTACGACGACAAGGGCCTGATCTTCTACGGCCCCAAAACGTTCAAGGCAAACCACATCGACCCCGAAAGAGTGCGTGTGGACCAGGCCACTGGCGGCCGCTGGGTCTCGGTCAGCGACGTTCTGCCGTGAGCCGTGGCCCTGTTCATAAATTGCGACCAGCATGACCGGCCCGGTGTTTGACCCGGCGCGCCTGGGGCCTCCCCCCGGCGCCCGAGTCGCGGTAGTCGGTGGTTGCGGCGGCATGGGCCGGCAGGTGGTTCAAGCGTTGCTGGACACTGGCGTGGCGGTGGCGGTGCTGGACTTGCCCAACTCCCTGGCGCAAAACCCGCCGCCAGCGCAGGTGCTGGCCATCGCCATGGACGGCAGTGACGAAGCCAGCGTAGCGGCCGCCTTTGGCACGATGGGTCAGCAGTGGCCCGCGCTGGACGGTTTTGTCAATCTGGCCGGTTTTTTCAAGGGCTGGCAGCCTGTTGCCGAATTGCCTGTAGCCGTGTTTGACGAGATCATCGCGGGCAATCTGCGTTGCCACTTTCTGTGCGCCCGGGCGGCCCTGCCTATGCTGCACCGCTCGGGTCAGGGGGCGATGGTCAGCGTTGCGTCAACCATGGCCGTCGATGTCGTCAAAGGCTACACCCATTATGGGACGGCCAAGGCTGGCATCGTCGCGCTCACCAAGGGCCTGGCCCGGGAGAACGCGCCGCGGGTTCGTGTCAATGCGGTGGCACCGGGCCTAACCAACACCGCCTTTCTGACCGGCGGCACGGGGCGGGAACAGATCTTCGAAGGCATTGATGCCGACACCTATGGCAAGCGGGTTCCGATGAAGCGCATGGCCCAGCCGCAGGATATGGCCGGTCCGATCCTGTTTCTGCTGGGCCCGGCATCGGCGTTCATCAACGGCGAGATGCTCATCGTCGATGGTGGCGTCTACACCCAGTAACCCGGCACGAGCGCCCGCGACCAGCCGCGCCATCAAGGCTTACCGGCAGACCCGCAGCGTGGCGTCGGCCCGCTGATGCAGGTCGGGCAGCAGCTCCAAGCCCAGTCCAGGCTTGTCACTCAGGCTCAGCATGCCGTGTTTGACCACGGGCAGCTCGGTCACCAGTTCCTTGTACCAGCCACTGTAGAAAGCCCGCACGCTTTCCTGCACCAGCGCATTGGGCGCGTGCAGCGACAGATGGCTGGAGGCGGCCCAGACCACCGGCCCGGTGCAGTCGTGCGGCGCTACCGGCAGCTGCCAGGCATCAGCCATGGCGGCAATTTTGCGCGCCTCGCTCAGGCCGCCGCACCAGCTCAGGTCCAGCATGACCACGCCGGCCACGCCGGTCTGCAGGTAGTCCTTGAAGGCCCATTTGTAGCTCAAGGTTTCGCTGGCACAGATCAGGGCTTCGCAATCCCGCGCGTACTGCTTGAGCAGGTCCAGGCTGTCCATGCGAATCGCGTCTTCATGCCAGAAGGTGTTGAAGGGCTTAAGCGCCCGCGCAATCTTTTGCGCCATCGGCAGCCGCCACAGGCTGTGGAACTCAACCATGATGTCCATGCGATCCCCAACGGCCGAGCGGATCTTGCGAAAAGGCTCCAGCGCCAGGTCCAGATCGGCGTTGCTGATGTACTGGCCGTCGCTGCGTTCTGCCGCCGGATCGAAGGGCCAGATCTTCATGGCGGTGATGCCCTCGCTCAGCAAGGACTCCGCCACTTCATCGGCCCGATGCAGAAAGCCCTCCAGGTCTTCGTAAGGCCCCTGGTGCTGGCCCAGGCCCCAGTTGGACGTGCTCTGATTGACGGTGTTGCGCACATAGCGATATCCGGCGCAGGTGTTGTAAATGCGGATGTCATCGCGGCTCTTGCCCCCTAAGGCAGTGTGCAGCGGCATGTTGGCAGCCTTGCCAAAGATGTCCCACAAGGCGATGTCGATGGCCGAGTTACCGCGCGTCTCGGCGCCGGAGCCACGCCAGCCCAGGTAGCCGGTGAGCTCTCGGTTGCGGGCCTCGATCGCCAGCGGGTCCTTGCCGAGCAGCTTCGGACCGGCCCACTCGTGGATGTAGGCTTCCACCGCCTGCGCACCCATGAAGGTTTCGCCCAGGCCAACCAGCCCCTCATCGGTGTAGACGCGCACCCAGATGATGTTGGGAAACTCGTCCAGCCGCAGCGTTTCGACTTTGGTGATTTTCAATTGACACTCCAAAAAAAACCGCAGGTGTTGCCACCTGCGGCCGGGTCTGACGATAGGGAATTCAGCCGCCGCGGGCCTTTTTCAGGCCGTCGAGCACCATGTTGACGGCTTCGGCTCCGATGGTTGGGATGTTGCGGTCATAGACCGGCTTGACTTTCTGGAACATGCGCAGTTGCTCAGCAGGCGTTACCTCGTTGACGATCATGCCTTTGGTCTTGAGCGAACTCAGCGACTGGTCGTTCAGGCTGCGGTTTGCGGAGCGCTGCACCTTCTGGCCCTCCATTGCAGCCTCTCGCAGCACGGCCTGCTCCTGAGGGTTGAGCTGATCCCACAGCTTCTTGCTGTAGAGCACAAGGAAAGGCGTGTAGGCGTGCCGCGTGACGCTCAGGTACTTCTGCACCTCGTTGAGTTTGGAGGTTTCAATCGTGACGAAGGGGTTTTCTTGGCCGTCAATGGTTTTGGTCTCGAGGGCCGTGAACACTTCCCCAAAGGCCATGGGCACGGCATTGGTGCCCAGGGTCTTGAAGGTGTCCAGGAAAATGTTGTTCTGCATGACCCGCACCTTGACGCCATCAAAGTCCTCAGGCTTGGTCACCGGGCGCTTGCTGTTGGTCAGGTTGCGGAAGCCGTTTTCCCAATAGGCCAGGTTGACCAGGCCGGCTTCCTCGAGCTTTTTGTTGAAATAGGCACCGGCCGGGCCATCCAGCACCACGTCGGCCTCTTTTTCATTGGCAAACAAAAAAGGCAGGTCAAAGGCACCGAGCTCTTTCACAATGCCGACCAGCGGGGAGCTGGAGGTGCACACCATCTCCTGGGTGCCAGCACGCAGCGCCTGGGTCGCCGGCAGGTCACCACCGGCCGAGCCACCCCAGAAGGCATTGATCTTGATCTTGCCGCCCGTCTTGGCAGCCAGCACCTCCTGCATGCGCTTGACGCCCAAGCCCACCGGGTGGTCTTCATTGACACCATTGGTGAACTTGATGGTGCGCTCGGCAAACTGCGCAAAAGCCGAGGTCGCCACCAGCAGCGTGGCAGCGACCAGGGCCGAGGTGAGGGTTCTTCGTTGGAACATGGTGATCTCCTTGTAGGTTGGTAGCAGGGTTATCGAACAGGGTTGGTCGGAAATGGGTCAGCGCATCAGCCAGTGCAGGGGTACCAGGACGATATCGGGGAACAGGACCAGCAGAAACAGCACGGCCAGCTGGGCGTACAGGAAAGGCAGCACACCTTTGAAAGCCTCGTCCATGCTGATGCGGGCCACGCCGCACACCACATTGAGCACAGTGCCCACCGGTGGGGTAATGAGGCCGATGGCATTGTTCATGATGAACAGCACACCAAAATAAACCGGATCGATGCCCGCCTTGAGCACCACCGGCATCAGCACCGGTGTGAGGATCAGCACCGTGGGCGTGAAGTCCAGGGCTGTGCCGACCACCACAATCAGCACCATCATCACAAACATCAGCAGCATCTTGTTGCCCATAAAGGGCTCTAACATGCCGGCGACCTCGGTGGGGATGTTGGCCACCGTGATCAGCCAGGCACTCACCATGGCCGCCGCGACCAGGAACATCACCACCGCCGTGGTCTTGCCGGCCGCCAGCAGCAGGCCGTAGAGGGCCGACCACTTGAGCTCACCATAGATGAACTTGCCCACCACAAAGCTGTAGACCGCCGCCACCACCGCAGCCTCTGTGGGGGTGAACACGCCAAACTTCATGCCACCAATGATGACCACTGGCAGCGCCACGGCAAAGCCTCCCTCGGCGGTGATGCGCAGACGCTCAGGCATGGGTACCTTGCGCCCGGGCAGCACGTCTTCCTTCTTGGCCAGCCACCACCAGGTGAGGCCGATGGCCACACCCATCAGAATGCCGGGCACGATACCGCCCAGAAACAGCTTGGTGATGGACACATTGCCAGCAACACCGAAAACGATCATGCCAATCGAGGGAGGTATCACCGGGGCAATGATGCCGCCCGAGGCGATCAGGCCCGAGGCGCGGCCCACGTCGTAACCGGCGGCCCGCATCATCGGAATCAGCAGGGCCGCCAGCGCTGCGGTGTCAGCCACGGCCGAGCCTGACAAGGACGCCATGATGACGGCAGCGATCACCGTGACGTAACCCAGGCCCCCGCGGAAATGCCCAACCCAAGCCATGGCCAGGTTGACAATACGGCGACTCAGGCCGCCGGCATTCATGAACTCGCCAGCCAGCAAAAAGAAAGGCACGGCCAGCAGCGGAAAGTTGTCGGCTCCCTCCACAAAGCGCTGCGCCAGAATCTGGCTGTCGAAAATCACCAGGCCGCTGGTGGCCGCCAAATAAGCCATCAGGGTGACACCGCACACCAGAAGCGAGTAGGCAATCGGCATGCCAATGGCCATCGCCGCCAGCAGACTCAGGATGAAAACGGTGACGGTCATGGCGGGCGACTCAGGCTTTGCCGGGCTGCAGGCTTTTTTCGACGTCTGCCAGACCCTCGGCCTCGACCACCTGAATGAGCTCGGCTTCGGTGATGCGCCCGCTCAGCAGGCGGTACAGCACCCGGATGTTCATCGTGCCCATGACCAGACTGACCACATAGCCAATACCGAACACCCAGATCATCGACAAGCCGGCCACCGGCGACACATTGGTCACCTGCAGGTCGTGCATCTTCCAGGTGCCCAGCAGAAACAGGCCGTTACAGAACAGCATCAGACTCTCGCTCAGGAACAGGCACACCTTTTTGCCGGCGCGAGGCAGGTGCTTGACCAAGGTGTCCACGCCGAGATGACCACCCTCCCGCATGGCGACCATAGCGCCGATGTAGGTGAGCCATATGAAGCAATATCGCGACATCTCGTCCGAGATGGTGATGCCTGAGTTGAAGGCATAGCGCAGGAAGACATTGCCGAACACCATGATCACCATCGCCAGCATCAGCAGCACCACCAGCAGTTCCAGCAGCTTGAAGAAATAATGGGTGACAGTGGCCATATCAGCCGCGCCGCTCGAGGCGCCTTGGGTTAGCACGACAGGGCTGAGTCATGGGGCACGTGAGGTGAAAGATGGACAGCGCTATCTTAGAGCGATTACACCTCCCTCTGATTGCGGGTAAACCCTGTTGCGAGGACAGGGCGAGACCTTAACCTCGAAACCGTTTGCGGGTGAGTGCCAGCGCCAACCAGAAACCGCCCACCGCATAGGCGGCCAACACCCCCACGTGCTGCCAGGCCTGATCGGGCCACTGGTCCATGAAGAGCGGCCGCACCAGGGCCACGGCGTTGGTGAGGGGCAGACCCTGCGAGATCACACGCACCACAGCAGGCAACTGCTCCAGCGGAAAGAAGATGCCGCTCAGGAACATCATGGGCGTCAGGCACAGGGTGAAGTAGTAGGTGAAAAAATCATAGCCCTTGGCCAGCGCGTTGAACACCAGCGCCAAGCAACTGAAGGTGATGCCTACCCCCAGCAAAATCGGCCAAGCCAGCAGCAATTTGGGACTGTGGCTGATGCCCAGCCCCAGCATCACCAGCAAAATCGCGCTGACCGTGAACAGCGACTTGAAAGCAGCCCACAGCATTTCGGCCAGCACCACATCGTCCAGGCTGACCGGCGCGTTCATGATGCCGTCCCAGGTTTTTTGCACGTGCATGCGCGAGAACGCCGAGTACAGGGCTTCGAAGGTGGCGGCGTTCATGGCGCTCATGCAGATCGAGCCGCTGGCCAAAAACAGGATGTAGGGCACCTTGACCGCGTCGCCATCGGCACCAACCACATTGACCTGCCCAACCAGCGCGCCCATGCCGTAGCCGAAGGCGACCAGCCACATCAGCGGCTCCGCAATGTTGCCGACCAGGCTCGGTATGGCCAGCTTACGCCAGACCAGCAGATTGCGCAAAAAGACCGGCCAGAAGCGCAAGGACAGGCTGGGTGCCCGCCAGATGCTGGGTGCCACGGATGTGATGATCTCTGCGCTCATGTCAACTCCCCTCCCTGATCTGGCGCCCGGTCAACTTGAGAAACAGGTCCTCCAAGTTGGCCGGCCGGTGCAGGGTGCGCAGTTGGGGGTAGGCCACCAGCGCCGACAACAGGGGCTTGGCATCGAGCGTATAGAAAAAGAGTGTTTCGCCGCTTTGCTCCACCCGCTCGGCCATGGCGCGCAAGGGCGAGGCCAGCAAGGCAGCAGCACCGGTCCCGTACACCTCCACCACATCGGGCTCCAGGTGCTGTGCAATCAGGTCTCGCGGTTGCCCTTCGGCGATTTTCTTGCCGTGGTCCAGCACCAGCAATCGCGAGCACAGGCGCTCCGCCTCGTCCATGAAATGGGTGGTCAGCAAAATCGATTTACCCTGCTGCAGCAGCAACTGCAGGCGTTCCCACATCAGGTGGCGCGCCTGGGGGTCGAGCCCGGTGGTCGGTTCGTCCAGCAGCAGCAAACGCGGGTCGTTCACCAGCGCACGGGCCAAGCTGAGACGGCGCTTCATGCCGCCTGACAATTCACCGGGCTTGGCATTCGCCTTGTGTGTGAGCGATGCGAACTCGAGCAGGTCGGGAATTCGAGCGCGAATCTGCGCGTCTTTCATACCGAAATAGCGGCCATACACCAGCAGGTTTTCTGCACAGTTGAAATCAGGGTCCAGGGTGTCCATCTGGCTCACCACGCCCAGTTGCGCCTTGATGGCCAGGGCATCGCGGGGCATCTGTCCGCCCATGGCTGCAATCGTGCCGCCATCCGGCACCGACAGCCCCAGACACATGCGGATGGTGGTAGTCTTGCCCGCGCCATTGGGGCCGATCACGCCCAGGCACTCGCCGGGCGCGATCTCGAACGACAGGTCATCCACCACCAGGGTGGCGCCATAGCGCTTGCTCAGGTGCTGGACGGACAGCAGGGGTGACAGTGTGACCATGCCCGCCGCCTACTGAAAAGCCACTTCGGCAAAGCTGCGCAGCTTGCGGCTGTGCAACTGGTCCACGCCCTGCTGGCGCAACAGGGCCAGCGCCCGAATGCCCACGCGCAGATGTTGGTCCACCCGCTCCCGGTAAAAATGGTCGGCCATGCCCGGCAGCTTGATTTCGCCATGCAAGGGCTTGTCGCTGACGCACAGCAGGGTGCCATAGGGCACTCGGAAACGGAAGCCATTGGCCGCGATGGTGGCGCTCTCCATGTCCAGTGCCACCGCCCGGCTCTGGCTGAACCGGCGCTGCGGCCCGTTGTCGGGCAGCAACTCCCAATTTCGGTTGTCGGTGCTCGCCACCGTGCCGGTGCGCATCACGCGCTTGAGCTCGGGGCCCTGCAACTGCGTCACCTGCGACACCGCCAATTCCAGCGCCACCTGAATCTCGGCCAGCGCCGGGATCGGCACCCACAGCGGCAGTTCTTCATCCAGCACGTGGTCTTCGCGCACGTAGCCGTGGGCCAGCACATAGTCGCCCAGCTGCTGTGAATTGCGCAGGCCTGCGCAATGGCCGAGCATGATCCAGGCGTGCGGTCGCAGCACCGCAATGTGATCGGTGATGGTCTTGGCATTGGACGGGCCGACGCCAATGTTGACCATGGTGATGCCGCTGCGGTCAGCGCGCATCAGGTGGTAAGCAGGCATTTGCGGCAGGCGCGGCGGCGGTTTGCCCTGGGCGTCAGCCGCCTGCGGTGCGCTGCCCACGCGCCGCATCACCACATTACCAGGCTCGACGAAGGCGATGTACTCGCTGTCCGGATCGGCCATGGCCTCATGCCCCAGGCGAATGAACTCGTCGATGTAGAACTGGTAGTTGGTGAACAGCAAAAAGTTCTGGAAGTGCTCAGGCGCCGTGCCGGTGTAGTGCCGCAGGCGATGCAGGGAATAGTCGACGCGCGGCGCGGTGAACAGCGACAACGGCAGGGGCTCGCCCGGGCGGGGTTCATAGGTGCCATTGGCAATGCCGTCGTCCATCGCGCCCAGGTCGGGCAGGTCAAACACATCGCGCATCAACTGACGGCGCTCGGCGCTGAGGCTGCCCTCCAGGTGGTCCTGCTCGGCAAACGAAAAATGCACCGGTATCGGCTGGGAGCTGGTGCCGATCTCCAGAGCCACCCCATGGTTGCGCACCAGCAAGGTGAACTGCTCCAGGTAGTACTGCGCGTACAGGTCCGGCCGGGTCAGTGTGGTCTCGAAGCGGCCTGGCCCGGCCACGAAGCCGTAACTCAGCTGGGCCGCGTTGGCCAACCCCTGGCGCGCCACCGTGTCGGTTTGCACCCGCACAAAGGGGTAGCAGGCCCGCACATGGCCGGGCAGGGTCTGACCGGCCACAAAGCGCCGCATGGCGTCGCGCAAATGGGCGAGGCTGCTGTCATAAATTTCGCGAACCCGGGCCAGCGCAGCGGCGGGGTCGGTGAAGCGGGCGGGTGCAATGAAACCGGGCAGGTGGGAGGACATAGGGCTATTGTCCACGCTTCGGCGGGCCCGGGACAGGCCTGGCGGCAACGCCGTTGGCGCAGCGCTGCCCGACGTCAAAACGCAAAGACCGGAAAACTGCCATACTGCGAGCCGATTTTCGTCAAGTGGCCACCGATGCTGAAGTTCACCTGCTGCGATGCAGCCAAATTGTTTGCCACCAGCGGCCAGGTTCAGATGTTGGGCCGGATCACACGCGGCTACGAGCGGGAGTGCCTGCGCGTCGACGCCACCGGCCGGCTGGCCGCCTCGCCCCACCCGCAGGCACTGGGTTCGAAGCTGACCCACCCCTGGATCACCACCGACTACGCTGAAGCCCTGTTGGAGTTCATCACGCCGCCGTCGCAGGACGCGGCGTTTCCGCTGCAGTTTCTGCGCGAGCTGCACCGTTTCAGTGCGCCCCGCCTGGGCGACGAGCTGATGTGGGCCGGCTCCATGCCCTGCCGGCTCGGCACGGATGCCGACATACCGATTGCCGACTACGGCAGCTCAAATACCGCCCGCTTCAAGTCGGTCTACCGCGAAGGGCTGGGGCTGCGTTACGGCCGCCACATGCAGACCATCGCCGGCGCCCATTACAACTGGTCCTTGCCGGCCGAGTTCTGGCCCGTTCTGCAGGATTTGTGTTCTCCAGCCCAGACCGATGCCCAATTCGTCAGCGAACGCTACTTTGGCCTGATCCGCAATTTTCTGCGCTACGGCTGGCTCATTCCCTACCTGTTTGGCGCCTCGCCCGCCCTGTGCGAGTCCTTCCTGCAGGGGCGCAAGTCCGAGCTGCTCACTTTGACGCCGGGCACCCTGTACGGGCCGCACGCCACCAGCCTGCGCATGAGTGACCTCGGCTACCAGAACCGGGCACAGGCCAGCCTGCAGGTCAGCTTCAACTCGCTGGCCGCGTACACCGAGGCGCTGGAATCAGCCATCCGCACGCCCGACCCGTTTTACCAGGCCATCGGTGTACGCGAGGGCGGGCACTGGAAACAGCTCAACGCCAACCTGCTGCAAATCGAAAACGAGTTTTACGCTGGTATCCGGCCCAAACGCGTCGGCGAAATGGGGGAGCGGCCTGCCAAGGCCCTGACCCAGTACGGCGTGGCCTATGTCGAGGTGCGCTTGTTTGACCTCAACCCGACCATTGACGTCGGCATCGCGCCCGAGCAGAGCCGTTTTGCCGACCTGCTGCTGCTGATGTGCCTGTTTCGTGACAGCCCGCCCATCAGCAGCCGTGAGCAGGCAGAAAATGACGAAAACAAGCGGCGCGTGGTGAACTACGGCCGCGCCCCTGATTTGCAGTTGCTGGCCCACAACCGCGAACAGCCGATGCGACCGCTGGCCCACGCGCTGTTTGACGACATGCTGCCCTTTGCCGACATGCTGGACACCGCCTACGGCGGCACCGGCTACGCCGACACGCTGCGCCAGCTGCGCGAGCGTATCGACCACCCTGAACTCACCCCCTCGGCCCAGGTGCTGGACGGCATTGGCCAGGCCGGCGGCTTTTTAAACTACAGCATGGACTGGGCGCGCCGGCACCAGCAGCAATTGCTGGCGCAGCCGCTGGACGCCGCCAGCAACGCCCGCTTTGAGGCCAGCGTACAGGCCGCCATCAGCCAGCAGGCGCAGCTGGAGGCGGCCGAGCAGGGCAGCTTCGAAGACTTTGTGGCCCAGTATTACGCTTGACGAGCCGCCCCCACGCAGCCATTTCTTAAGCCAAATCGGCTTCCGGCCCTTATAAAATAAGGGTTTATAGCTATATAATTTATAGCAAATCATTTACCCCGTCCGGGCTGCCGCACCGCCATGTCCTCGCTTGAAACCCCCACCCAGTCCCCAGCCCTACCGGCCAGTGGCCCCGCATTTGCCAGCCTGGCGCTGAGCCCGGCCACCCTGGCCAACCTGGAGCGCCTGGGCTACCACCAAATGACGCCGATCCAGGCCGCCAGCCTGCCGCCGGCGCTGGCCGGCCGCGACCTGATCGCCCAGGCCCAGACCGGCAGCGGCAAGACCGCCGCCTTTGCCCTGGCCGCGCTGGTGCGGCTGAACCCACGCCGCTTTGCCGTGCAAACCCTGGTGCTGTGCCCGACGCGGGAGCTGGCCGAACAGGTGGCGGTGGAAATCCGCCGCCTGGCACGCGCCGAAGAAAACATCAAGGTCGTCACCCTGTGCGGCGGTGTGGCCCTGCGCGGCCAGCGTGCCTCGCTGGAGCACGGCGCGCATGTGGCGGTAGGCACGCCAGGCCGCATCATGGACCACCTGGGACGCGGTTACCTGAACCTGGAAGCGCTCAACACCCTGGTGCTCGACGAGGCTGACCGCATGCTGGACATGGGCTTTTTTGACGACATGGCGACTGTGATCAAGCAGTGCCCGAAAGACCGGCAGACCCTGCTGTTCTCAGCCACCTACCCCGAGGGCATCGGCAAGCTGGCGGCCCAGTTCATGCGCGAGCCACTGCAGATCACGGTGCAGGCGCCGCCGGCCGAGCGACTGATCGAAGAGCGCTATTACGAGGTCACCCGAGACAACCGGCTGGACACGGTGGCCCGGCTGCTCAACCATTTCCGGCCGGTCAGCACGCTGGCGTTTTGTAACACGCGCCAGCAGTGCAAAGACCTGGTCGGCACCTTGCAGCAGCAGGGCTTCAGCGCGCTGGCCCTGTACGGCGAGCTGGAGCAGCGCGAGCGCGACCAAGTGCTGGCGCAGTTTGCCAACCGCAGCTGCTCGGTGCTGGTGGCGACCGACGTTGCCTCCAGGGGGCTGGACATCAACCAACTCGAAGCCGTGATCAACGTCGACATCACGCCCGACCCCGAAGTGCATGTGCACCGCATCGGCCGCACCGGTCGCGCCGGTGAGTCGGGCCTGGCGCTGAGCCTGGCCAGCCTGCACGAGATGGGTTTTGTCGGCCGCATCGAGCAGTACCAGCACCACGAATCGGTCTGGCACCCCTTGAGCAGCCTGACACCCACCGGCAGTGGCCCCTTGCAGCCGCCCATGGTTACGCTGCAGATTCTGGGCGGGCGCAAGGAAAAAATCCGTCCTGGCGACGTGCTGGGCGCCCTGACCGCCGACGCCGGCTACGCCCGCGAGCAGATCGGCAAGATCAACGTCACCGAGTTCACCACCTTCGTCGCGGTGCAGCGCGACATCGCCCTGGACGCCATGCACAAGCTCAATGCCGGCAAGATCAAGGGCAAAGGCGTCAAGGTGCGGCTGCTCTGACGCCGCCACAGCCGCCCGACAGCCCTGCCACATAAGCCCGCCGCCGGCAAGCGCAGATCCACCGAAAAGCGTACGTCGCGCCGGGCAAGCACCGAATGTTGATTTGCGTCTTGTAAGGCAAATTCCGACACCCTTTACATCCAGTTGCTGACTACAGTTACCAAAACACGCAGCTAAAGTTGTCTTAAGCGCAAAAGCGCCCTGAACCTACTGGAGAAGCCTGATGAATGCCAAAGACATTGCCCTGAACCCGTTCAGCCTCATGATGGAGCCGGAACTGGTACTGCAGACCATGGAGCGCTCGGAACAACTGCGGCGGCTGCGTCGCCACAAATTGCGGCCGCTGGACAAACCCCTCATCCCCTACACCCAGCAAGCCATTGACGACCGCGCCGCCTACGACGCCGCCATCGACGCTGAAGAGCTTGATGCTTTCAGCGACAGCTTGCTGCTGAACTGAACCGGCCTCGGCCGGACGACCGCGCGCTGTGCGTGGCGTTTTGACGCAGAATCAGGGGGGTCGGGGCGAAGTGCCCCGCCCATCAGGCCCCTGACCATGCACACGCCACCCCCAGAAGCCCTGCATTCCCCACCCTGGCGTGACCGCAAGCGTGCGGCCTGGCTAATGTCGCTGTTGGTCCCAGGCGCGGTGGGCATCGGCCCCGTGCTGATGCTGGCCAGCGGCCAGGCGTGGACCCTGTGGCTACCCGCCCTTTTCTTCTATGTGCTGGCGCCGCTGATCGACCGCTGACTGGGTGAAGACCTTAGCAATCCGCCTGAGAGCGCCGTACCAGCGCTAGACGCAGACCGCTATTACCGCTGGATCACCTACCTGCTGGTGCCCGTGCTTTGGCTCTCCTTCATCTTCAGCGCCTGGTTTGTTGCCACACAGGCCCTGCCTTGGCACGGCCTGGTCGCCATGGTGCTGATCTGCGGTTCGGTCGGCGGCTTTTGCATCAACCTTGGCCATGAACTGGGCCACAAGAACACGGCACTGGAGCGCTGGCTGGCCAAGATCATCCTGGCACCCAGCGGCTACGGTCATTTCTCGATAGAGCACAACCGCGGCCACCATCGCGATGTCGCAACCCCCACTGACCCGGCATCCTCGCGGATGGGCGAGTCGATCTACCGCTTTGTGCTGCGCGAAATGCCCGGCGCCTTCCGGCGTGCCTGGCAGCTTGAGGCCGCCAGACTTCGGCAGCGAAGGCAGGCGGTATGGTCACTTCACAACGAGATCCTGCAACCCGCGCTGATCACCCTGCTGCTCTGGGGTGGGCTGATGCTGTGGCTGGGCGTGGACGTGCTGCCCTTTTTGCTGGCGGCAGCGTTCTGGGCCAATTTCCAGCTGACATCGGCCAACTATGTGGAGCATTACGGCCTGTTGCGACAGGAAGTCAGCCCCGGACGGTATGAACCCTGTCAGCCGCACCACTCATGGAATAGCAACCACATGTTTTCCAATTGGGCGCTGTTCCACCTGCAGCGCCACGCCGACCACCACGCCCATCCGCTGCGGCGTTACCAGTCGCTCCGCCATTTCGACAACTTGCCGCGCCTGCCCAGCGGCTACTTTGGCATGTTCAGCTTGGCTTACATCCCGCCATGGTGGCGCCATGTAATGGACCCCCGCCTGTTGCAAACGGTGGGGCGTGATGCGACCCGCATCAATTTTGACCCGCGCCAGCGCCAAGCGCTGATCCGCCGCCATCAGTTGCATGACCCCGGCTCAGTGATCAGCGTCTGAGTGTGACGCCGCCGTCCACCACAAGGGTTTCACCCACCACATAGTCGCCGGCGCGCGAGGCCAGGTAAATCGCCGCGCCCGCCATGTCTTCGTCCACACCGATACGGCCAGCCGGGATATGGGCTGACACTTCGTCGGCCCGGTCACGGGCGTCACGGTTCATCTCGGAGGCAAAGGCGCCGGGGGCAATCGCGGTCACGGCGATGTTGTCCTGAATCAGGCGCAGCGCCATGCGCCGTGTCAGGTGCACCAAGCCGGCCTTGCTGCCGGCGTAGGAATACGTTTCCTGCGGGTTGACTGACAAACCATCGATAGAGGCGATATTGATCACCTTAGCCACCCGCTGTTTACCGGCCAGACGCAGATGCCCTGCCAGCGCCTGGGTCAGAAAAAACGGCGCCTTCAGATTCAGGTCAACCACCTTGTCCCAGCCACTTTCGGGAAACTCGTCAAATGGCGCGCCCCAGGCAGCACCCGCGTTGTTCACCAGAATGTCCAACTGGGGCTCATGGCCTGCATAGGCCTTAGCCAGCCCCTTGGCTCCGTCGACGGTGGAGACATCTGCGGGCAGCGACACACAGTGGCCCAGGGCACCCAGCTCTGCCGCCGTCTGGTCACAGGCGGCGGCTTTGCGCGCCGAGATGTAAACCCGTGCACCCTGCGCCAGAAAACCGGCCGCAATCATGCGACCGATGCCGCGCGAGCCGCCGGTGATCAGAGCGCTTCGGCCCTGCAAGGAAAATAAGTTGTTCATGGTGAATACCCTTTGGTAGTTTGCCACTTTAAGCGACAAGTCGCCAACATGGCAGTCACTTGGGAGGCAGCGCCAGCACCCGCGCCGGGAGCGGAGATAATCCAGTACCTTCACCATCTTCCCTGGAGTTTTCATGTCCAAAGAATTTCGTACCGAAGCCGACCGCCTGGCCACCCCCCGCCCCGTACCGCCCAAGGGCGTCTGTTTTACCGCACCGCGCGGCCAGAAGCGCAGCCTGGAGCGTGGTACCGCCACCAACAACAAGAAGAACCCCGGCAAGCGCGCCCACCAAGGCGGCTGAGTCCCCGTCTGGGCGGCCTGCGCCAGCTCAGACCAGACGCATCAGGGGAATCGCGGCCAGGGCCATCCCCACGGCCAGCAGCTTGGTGCGGTTGATCGCCTCTTTCATGAACACCATGGCAATCAGCACGGCGAACACCGAGCTGGTGTCTCGCAGCGCCGCTGCGCCGGCAATCGGCGCCTTGCTGAATACCCAGACAATCAGCAGGTAGGACGCCATTGACAGCACACCCGACCACAGCGTCACGCTGGCGTATTGCCGCATCGTGGCAAACAGGTCAGGACGGCGACGCTGCTGCCAAGTCATGTTGGTGGCGTTGACAATGGCGACGACACAACCGTATGCAAACGGCGAGCCCGATTGACGGATGCCATGGGCGTCAATCAGCACCGTGCAGGCACTCAACACGCCGCCCACACCGGTCCAGATCAGCACATGGCGCGAGACATCTTGACCCTTGCCCGCACCCAGCGCCAGCACGGCCAGGGCTGAGATGATCAAACCAATGCCCAGCATGGCGCCTGAGGACAGTTGCTCATGCGCCAGCAAGGTGGACAGTGGCACCACCAGCATGATCATGATGGCGCGCGACATCGGGTAAACCAAGCCAAATTCGCCCTGGTCGTAGGCGCGCAGGATAGCCCTCAGGCCGAGCACATTGAAGCCGGCTGAGGCGGCGATCCAGCCCAGCGAGGCCAACTCGGGCGGCTCAACAAAGAAAAGCACCGGCAGCCCTACCAAGGCGGCGACCAGCATCTGGCCGGTCATGATGGCCGAATGCTGCCCGGTGGACTTGACGGCTGCATTCCAGGTGGCGTGCAGCAGGGCACTGCACAAGGCAGCAACGATGTAGATGGTGTCCAAACGAGCCCAGCGTAAGCCGTTGTCAGTCTTTACATGTTACGTCGGTACTGCCCACCCACCTCAAACAAGGCATTGGTGATCTGGCCCAGCGAGCACACGCGCACCGCGTCCATCAACACCTCAAACACGTTCTGGTTCTCAATCACCGCATGTTGCAGGCGCTGCAGCATGGCAGGTGACTCGGCGGCATGCAGGGCATGAAAGTCGGCCAGGCGCTGCAGCTGGTTTTGTTTTTCTTCGTCGGTTGAGCGGGCGAGTTCGAGCTTGTCCAGCACTGCATCGCCATGGGGGTTGCGGAAGGTGTTGACGCCGATGATGGGCAGCTCGCCGGTGTGCTTGAGCATCTCGTAGTGCATGGATTCGTCCTGGATGCGGCCGCGCTGGTAGCCAGTTTCCATGGCGCCGAGCACGCCGCCGCGTTCGGCGATGCGCTCAAACTCGGTCAGCACGGCCTCTTCCACCAACTCAGTCAGCTCTTCGATGATGAAGGCGCCCTGCGACGGGTTCTCGTTCTTGGCCAGGCCCCACTCCCGGTTGATGATGAGCTGAATCGCCATCGCCCGGCGCACCGAGTCTTCGGTGGGCGTGGTGATGGCCTCGTCAAAGGCGTTGGTGTGCAGGCTGTTGCAGTTGTCGTAGATCGCAATCAGCGCCTGCAGCGTGGTGCGGATGTCGTTGAACTGGATCTCCTGCGCGTGCAGACTGCGGCCGCTGGTCTGGATGTGGTATTTGAGTTTCTGGCTGCGCTCGTTGGCACCGTATTTCTCCTTCATGGCCACCGCCCAGATCCGACGCGCCACCCGGCCCATCACCGTGTACTCCGGGTCCATGCCATTGCTGAAGAAAAAGCTCAGGTTGGGTGCAAAGTCATCAATGTGCATGCCGCGCGCCAGATAGGCCTCGACAAAAGTAAAGCCATTGCTGAGCGTGAAGGCCAGCTGGCTGATCGGGTTGGCACCGGCCTCGGCAATGTGGTAGCCGCTGATCGACACCGAGTAAAAATTGCGCACCCGGTTGTGCACAAAGTACTGCGCAATGTCGCCCATCACCTTCAGGCTGAACTCGGTGCTGAAAATGCAGGTGTTCTGGCCCTGGTCTTCTTTCAGGATGTCGGCCTGCACCGTGCCACGCACGTTTTCTTGCACCCACTCGCGGATCTTGGCCAGTTCGGTCTCGGTCGGCTCGCGGCCGTTGTCGACCTTGAACTTGTCAATGTTTTGGTCAATCGCGGTGTTCATGAACATCGCCAAAATGCTCGGCGCCGGGCCGTTGATCGTCATGCTGACGCTGGTCGATGGGCTGCACAGATCAAAGCCGCCGTACAGCACCTTCATGTCGTCCAGCGTGGCGATCGACACGCCCGAGTTGCCCACCTTGCCGTAAATGTCGGGCCGAGGGTCGGGGTCGTTGCCGTACAGCGTGACCGAGTCAAATGCGGTGGACAAGCGCTTGGCCGCCATACCGGCGCTGAGCAGCTTGAAGCGGGTGTTGGTGCGAAAGGCATCGCCCTCGCCGGCAAACATGCGGGTGGGGTCCTCGCCCTCGCGCTTGAAGGCAAAGGTGCCGGCGGTGTACGGGTAGCTGCCGGGTACGTTGTCCAGCAGCAGCCACTTCAGGATCTCGCCATGGTCCTCGTACTGCGGCAGCGCCACCTTGCGGATGGTGGTGCCGCTGAGCGACTTGGTGGTCAGCGCAGTGCGGATTTCCTTGTCGCGGATTGTCACCACGTAATCGTCGCCAGCATAGGCCGCCTGCATCGCCGGCCACTGCGCCAGCAGCTTGCGCTCGGCGGCACCCAGGTGCGCGTCGCGCTGGCCGGCCAAGTCCAGCACGGCCTCTGCGGCGCGGGTCTTGGTGGCATCCGCCTCTTTCAGCATGCGGGCCGATTCGCGCAACTGCTGGATTTCCCGCGCCAGTCGGGCCTGGCTGCGAGCACGGGCCTTGTAGCCACGCACGGTATCGCTGATCTCGGCCAGGTAACGGGTGCGCGCCGCCGGCACCACCGGCGTCTGGTTGGTGCTATGCCGCACAGCCACCTGCGGCAGGCGCGAGGGCTGCACCTCCAGGCCCAGGGCAGCCAGCCGCGTCAGCAGCGCCTGGTACAGCGCGGTCACGCCGTCATCATTGAAACGCGCCGCCATAGTGCCAAACACCGGCATCTCCGCGATGGGTACGGTCCAGGCCTCTTTGTTGCGTTGCACCTGTTTGGCCACGTCGCGCAGCGCGTCGAGCGAGCCCTTGCGGTCAAACTTGTTGATGGCCACAAACTCGGCAAAGTCGAGCATGTCGATTTTTTCCAACTGACTGGCCGCGCCAAACTCGGGCGTCATCACATACAGCGGCACATCCACATGCGGCACGATGGCGGCGTCGCCCTGGCCAATGCCCGAGGTCTCCACCACAATCACATCGAAGCCAGCCACCTTGCAGGCCGCAATCACATCAGGCAGCGCCGCGCTGATCTCGGAGCCAAAGTCGCGGGTGGCCAGGCTGCGCATAAACACACGTGGGCCGCCGGCCCACGGCGCTATGGCGTTCATGCGAATGCGGTCACCCAGCAGGGCGCCGCCGCTTTTGCGCCGGCTGGGGT
>JBAXMQ010000052.1:0-21580 GCA_037134215.1 Betaproteobacteria bacterium | reverse complement strand
ATCACGCCTTGAGGCGCGGCTGCACCAGAAACAGGCCCAGCAGCATCACCACCAGCGCGGCCCACACCCAGCCGCTGAAGCGCTCGCCCAGCAGCAGCATGGCCCACAGCACACCCGAACCCGTCACCACGTAGGCCACCTGCGTGGCAAACACCGCGCCGGCACGGGCCGCCAGCCAGACGTAGCCCGCATACACCAGCGCATGTACGCAGGACGAGGCGATCAGCGCCAGCTCGGGCACCCCATAGGGCGGCAGCGGGCTGATCCATTGTCCCGACCACAGGGTCAGCGGCAGGGCCATCAGGGCCCCTACCGACGACGCCCAAAACATGGCTTGCACGGCATCCAGGCCGGCAGTTCCCCATTTGGCGACGTAGTTGCCTTCCATGGCGTAAAACAGCGGCCCGATCAGGGCCACCGGCAGCCACGCCACCATGTCGGGGGAGGGCAGGCTGGTCTGGGGCAGGGCGATCAGCGCCACCCCCAGCACGCCACAGCACAGCCCAAGCAGGCGCAATGGGCTGAAACGGTCCATGCCCAAGGCCAGCGCCAAGGGAAGGGACAACAGGGGCACGGTCGAGATCAGAATGGACATCACGCCGCCCGGCAGATGCGCCACCGACAGGTAAAAGGTCGAATTCGGGATCAGGGTGCCGATCAGGGCGATCACCACGGCAAAGCGCAGTCCGGCGCGGGTGATGGCAAAGGATTTGCGCCGCAGCAGATTCAGGGTACCCAGCACCACAGCGCCGATCACCAACTGCCAGAAGATCAAACCAAAATGCTGGTGGCCACTGGACACCGCCAACTTGCCCAAGGATTGGGTGCTGCCCCAGCCGATGCCCAACAGCAGCAGCACACCCACCAAAGCCAAGCGGCCGCTGGGGCGCGGCGCGTCGGTCATGGCCATACACTCAAACTCATCCGTTTGAGTATCGCACCATGCCCCACCCTGCCACGGCCGTCCCGGTCGCTCCCACTCGTACCGGCCGCTTGCCACCGACGCTGCTGGCCCTGGGCGCGATTGCCTTGTGGGGCACGCTGGCTGCCCTGGGCGTGGCGCTGGCCCATGTGCCGCCGTTTTTGCTGACCGGGCTGGCGCTGGGCGTGGGCGGCCTGCTGGCGCTGCCGCTGTCGGGCTTTCGGCTGGGCCAATGGCGCGTGCCGCTGCCCACACTGGCGCTCGGGGTGGGCGGCCTGTTTGGTTTTCATTTCCTGCTGTTCCTGGCCCTGCGTCTGGCGCCCCCGGTACAGGCCAACCTGATCAACTACCTGTGGCCACTGTTCATGGTGCTGCTGTCGCCGCTGCTGCTGCCGGGCCTGCGTTTGCGGCCGGTGCATGTGCTGGCAGCGCTGCTGGGTTTTGCGGGCGCCGCGCTGGTGATTCTGGGCAACCCGGCCCATGACGGGACAGCGCAGGCCGCTGGCTGGCAGTGGGGCTACCTGCTGGCGCTGCTGTCTGCCCTGGTCTGGGCCAGCTACTCGCTGCTGACCCGGCGCGTGCCGCATTTCCCCACCGCCGCCATTGGCGGCTTTGCCCTGCTGTCAGGCCTGCTGGCGCTGCTGTGCCACGCGCTGCTGGAGCCGGCAGTGGCCTTGAGCGGGCGCGATCTGCTGCTGATCGGCGCGCTCGGGCTGGGCCCCATGGGCGCGGCTTTTTTCCTGTGGGACATGGCGCTTAAGCGGGGTGACACGCGCCACATCGGCATCCTGAGCTACCTGACGCCGCTGGCCTCTACCGCCGTGCTGGTGCTGGTGGGGGGGCGGGCCTTCACCTGGAACATCGCGCTGGCCGCTTTGTTGATTGTTGGCGCGGCCCTGCTGGGTACGCGTGGCGACTGAACCGGGTCAAGCCGATGGTCGATCTCCAGCACATTGAAGCCGCCGCCGCCCGCTTGCAGGGCCATGTGCTGCGCACGCCCTGCGTGGCCTCGCGAACCCTGTCGGAACTGACCGGGGCCCAGGTGTTCCTTAAATTTGAGAACCTTCAGTTCACGGCCTCGTTCAAGGAGCGCGGTGCCTGCAACAAGCTGGCCCAGCTCAGCGCGGCGGAGCGCCAGCGCGGCGTGATTGCCATGAGCGCGGGCAACCATGCCCAGGGCGTGGCCTACCACGCCCAGCGCTTGGGCTTGCGCGCGGTGATCGTGATGCCGCGCTTTACACCGGGTGTCAAGGTGGAGCGCACCCGCGGCTTCGGCGCCGAAGTCCTGCTGCACGGCGACACACTGGAGGAAGCCCACCACCATGCGCTGGCGCTGGCGGCCCAGCAGGGTCTGGTGTTTGTGCACCCTTATGACGACGCCGACATCATTGCCGGCCAGGGCACGGTGGCGCTTGAAATGCTGCAAGACCTGCCCGAGCTGGACACGCTGGTGGTGGCGGTGGGCGGCGGCGGTCTGCTGGCTGGCATGGCCACCGCTGCGCGCGCCTTGCGGCCCGCCATCGAGCTGATCGGTGTGCAGGCGGCGCGCTTCCCGGCCATGGTCAATGCCATTCAGGGCACCCACCACCCGCAAGGCAGCAGCAGCATTGCCGAGGGCATTGCCGTGGGCGCGCCCGGTGAGCTGACCCGCGCCATCATTGCCCGGCTTGTGGACGACCTGCTGTTGGTCGACGAGGGCGACATCGAGCAGGCGATCGTGATGCTGCTGGAGGTGGAGAAGACTCTGGTCGAGGGCGCCGGCGCCGCTGGCTTGGCGGCCTTGCTCCGGCACCCGCAACGCTTTCATGGGAAACGGGTCGGGCTGGTGCTGTGCGGCGGCAACATCGAGCCACTGCTGCTGGCCGCCATCATTGCCCGCGGCATGGTGCGCGCCGGGCGGCTGGCCCGCATCCGTGTCAGCGCACGCGATGTGCCGGGCACACTGGCCCGCATCACCGCCACGGTGGCGGCGGCCGGCGCCAACATCGACGAGGTGCACCATCAGCGCGCCTTCACGGCCCTGGCGGCGCAAAATGCCGAGGTGGAGCTGGTGATCCAGACCCGCGGGCCGCAGCACATTGCCGAGGTGCTGGCCCAACTGCTGGGGGCTGGGCTGCAAGCCCAGCTGATCCCCTGAACCGCAGCAACCCGGAGCAAGCCCATGACCCCTGCCGCCACCGTTACCCCACAGCCCGGCCACCAGCCGGCCGCCGGACCTGCCGATTTGCTCGGGGACCAGGAGCAGCACCAGCTCAAGCTGTTGCGCGCACACCGCCGGGCGCACCGGCAACGCCATTTGCCGCCGCCGGCGACACCGCAGCACTTTGCGCTGGCCGCGCCAACCCGCGGACAGCGCCTGGCCGACCGGGTGGCGGCCACCATCGGTTCCTGGCGTTTCATCTTGTTCCAGAGCACCGCCATCGCCATCTGGATTACGGGCAACGTGCTGACCGGCCAAGGCGCCTGGGACCCCTACCCGTTCATCTTGCTCAATCTGCTGCTGTCTTTTCAGGCCGCCTACACGGCGCCAGCCATCATGATGAGCCAGAACCGTCAGTCCGAACTGGACCGGCGCCATGCGGAAACCGACTTCGAAGTCAATGTCAAAGCCGAGCTGGAAATCGAACTGCTGCATGACAAGATCGACTTGCTCAAGGCGCGCGAGCTCGCCGCGCTGACGGAGGCCGTGCGGGAGCTGTCGGCGCGCTTGGAAACGCTGTCGGCCAAGCTGCCCTGACCGCTGCCGGCCTGCCACCCAGTGCTGCGGCAGGTAAAATGACCGCCATTGCGCAATTGACCCCTTTGAGGTAACCCCATGTCCAAGCCCGAAGCCCCGCACGACGACCACCCCCAAGACCCGGTGGAAGAGATTGTTTCTGCCATCCCCTTCGTGCTGCCGATTGTGGGCGGCGTGCTCATGTTCTTGCTTGCCTTCATCGCCGTTTCCATGGCCTGATTGGCCGCCAGCCGGGCTCGGCGCCCGGCACCTCTCCGCCCCCTCCATTTCTGCATATAGTCATGCAGGTTTTGCATAACATTTGCCGGTAACCGATTGGTAACCACGGGACGACTCCCTAGAATCGGCCTTCCGGTTTAGGGGCCGGCCGTGCGTGGCGCACGGAGTCGTCATTTCAATTCCGGAGCTTTTTCATGAACTCACCCGTGATGCAGGGCCTCAGGCTGGACGCGCCCGCCTATATCAAAAACGCCAGGCTGATCGCCTGGGTGGCGGAGGTGGCAGCGCTGACCCAGCCCGCCCGCATTCACTGGTGTGATGGCTCGGCGGACGAGTACGCCGATCTGTGCCAGTTGCTGGTGGACGCCGGCACCTTCAAGCGGCTCAATGCCAGCAAGCGGCCCAACAGCTTCCTGGCCTGCTCAGACCCTGGCGATGTGGCCCGCGTGGAAGACCGCACCTTCATCTGCAGCGCGCAAAAAGACGATGCCGGCCCGACCAACCACTGGATGGACCCCGCGCAGATGCGTGCCGTCTTGCAAGGCGGGCAGGCGGACGGCACGCCGGCGCTGTTTGCCGGCTGCATGCGCGGCCGCACGATGTACGTGGTGCCGTTCTCGATGGGCCCATTGGGCTCGCACATCTCGCACATTGGCGTGGAACTGACCGACAGCGCCTACGTGGCGGTGAACCAGCGTCTGATGACCCGCATGGGCCGCGCCGTCTATGACGTCCTGGGCGTCAACGGCGAGTTTGTGCCCTGCGTGCATTCGGTGGGTGCGCCCCTGGCCGCGGGTCAGGCCGATGTGAGCTGGCCCTGCAACCCCACCAAGTACATCGTTCACTACCCCGAGACACGCGAGATCTGGAGCTTTGGCTCGGGCTACGGCGGCAATGCGCTGCTGGGCAAGAAATGCTTTGCGCTGCGCATCGCCTCCACCATGGGTCGCGACCAGGGCTGGCTGGCCGAGCACATGCTGATTCTGGGCGTCACCGCCCCTACCGGCAGGAAATACCACGTGGCTGCGGCCTTCCCAAGTGCCTGCGGCAAGACCAACTTTGCCATGCTGATCCCGCCCCGGGCCTTTGACGGCTGGCAGGTGACCACCATCGGCGACGACATTGCCTGGATCAAGCCCCATGACGACGGTCGCCTGTACGCGATCAACCCCGAGGCCGGCTACTTTGGCGTGGCACCCGGCACCAACACGCTGACCAACCCGAACTGCATGGCCAGCCTGACGCAGGACGCGATCTTCACCAATGTGGCGCTGACCGACGATGGCGACGTGTGGTGGGAAGGCATGGGCGAGGCCCCGGCGCACGCCATGGACTGGCAGGGCCGGGACTGGACGCCCGAGCTGGCGCAGCAGACCGGTGCCAAGGCGGCGCACCCGAACGCCCGCTTCACGGTTGCCGCCACCAACAACCCGGCGCTGGATTCGGCATGGGATGACCCGAAGGGGGTTCCGATCGACGCCTTCATCTTTGGTGGGCGCCGCTCCACCACCGTGCCGCTGGTGACCGAGGCCCGCAACTGGACCGAAGGCGTGTACATGGCCGCCACCATGGGCTCCGAGACCACAGCAGCGGCTGCCGGCCAGATGGGCGTGGTGCGGCGCGACCCGTTTGCCATGCTGCCTTTCTGTGGCTACAACATGAGCGACTACTTTCAGCACTGGCTGGACATGGAAGCTGCCGTCACCCGCCAAGGGGGGGTGTTGCCCCGCATCTACTGTGTCAACTGGTTCCGCAAGGACGCCGACGGCAAATTTGTCTGGCCCGGTTACGGCGACAACATGCGGGTCCTGAAGTGGATGATCGACCGCATCGACGGCCAGACCAGCGGCACCGAGAGCATTTTTGGTGTCAGCCCGACCTATGCCGACATCAACTGGTCCGGCTTGTCGTTCAGTGCGGCCCAGTTCGACACGGTGACCCACATTGACAAGGCGGCCTGGGCGCAGGAGCTGACCCTGCACCAGGCCTTGTTCGAGCAACTGTCCCACCACCTGCCACCGGCACTGCAAGCCACCCGCCAACGCATCGGCGAGCGCTTGGCCTTGGTCTGAGGCCGTCAGGCCGCCATCGAGGCAGGGCTCAACGCGCTACGGCGCCAGAGGGTGCCGGGATACGCAACACCATCGGGCCATGAAAATCCAACTGCTGTCCGACCTGCACCTGGAGGCCCACCCGCACTGGCAGCCCAGCCCGGCACCGGGGGCGGCGCTGCTGGTGCTGGCAGGCGACATTGGCTCTTACCAAGTCGGTTCGTTGTTGACCGACGCCGACTTCGGCCTGGCGCGCTTCTCACCCCGCCAGGGCTGGCCCACGCCGGTGCTGTTTGTGCCGGGCAACCACGAGTACGACGGGCTGGACTTTGACCAGGCCCACGACCGGCTGCGCGAGACCTGCGACCGGCTGGACATCACCTGGCTGGAGCGGGAGGTGCTGACCCTGCCCGACGCGACAGCGCCGGGCGCGGGCCAGTTGCGCTTCATCGGCACCACCCTGTGGACCGACTTTGATGCCCTGGCGCCAGACGCCGGCGCCTCCATGCTCAGCGGCAATCCGCTGGCCCAGCAACTCAAGGCGCGGGACAAGGCCTTTCGCGCTGCCACCTACTATCTGCGCAAAGCCGCCACCACGCGCCACGGCGCGCCCATGCTGGCCCAGCAGGTGCGCGAGCAAGCACTGGTCTGCCAGGCCTGGCTGGCCGAGGCATTAGCCCAGCCCTTTGCCGGCACCACCGTCGTCGTGACCCATTTCGCGCCCAGCCTGCGCAGCGCCGACCCGCGCTATGGCCTGACACCCGGCACGGCCGGTTTTTGCAATGCGCTCGACAGCCTGTTGCCTTCGGCGCAGTTCTGGCTGCACGGGCACCTGCACGCGCCCAGCAGTTATCAGCACCTCGGCTGCCAGGTGCTGGCCAACCCGCTGGGCTATGCCCGCAAGGGCGAGCAGGGCCGCTTTGATCCGATGTGTTGCCTGGAGGTTTGAGGTCGTGCGCTGCAATTGCGGGGTGCAGGTCAACCTGCGGGGCTGAGCCCGTAAACCGGCCTTATTTCAAGTAAAGGTCGAAGCCGCCAGCCGCTTTCCTTGTCGATGAAACTCCACCACGAGTATCCGAACTCTGTCCAACGTTGTTTGACAGGTTCAATGACCGCCACCGTCTCTTCACGTGTATCGGGTCGCCCTGAGAGGTAGCGCATGACCTCGGGGTCTGAGTTCAACGTGTTCAATCCGTCCAAATGATCATCGGTGAACGGGACAAGCTTCAAACGGTCGGAGGTGAGTGTGGTCATTGATGAGAAACAGCAAGTTCTGGAATCACCGGTGATGCGGTGTGTCCCGTTGAAAGGCCACGGTTCATTTTGGCATGGACAATCCGCCGTATGAATGCATCCCTCCCAGAACTTGAGACCCGTCGATTGAAGTCGCTTCCCAAGGCGGAAGTGCATCTGCACCTGGAGGGCTGTTTTGAGGCGGAGACCATCGCGCAATGGGCCAGGGCTGAAGGCCTTGCACTGCCCAGACCGCAGGAAGACTTGTTCAAGTTTTCAGGGCTGGCTGATTTTCTTGGCTTTCTGGACCTGGCCTGCGGCTTAGCCGGCACGACCGAGCGGCTGATGGAACTCAGCTATGGTCTGAGCCAGCGATTGGCTGACAACGGCACCGCTTACGCCGATGTCATCTTCAACCCGACGCACTGGCATGCCTGGCATGGGCGGCTGGGCGCCATGCTGGACGCGATGGACGCGGGTTTCAAGGCGGCCGAGCAGGATGGGCTGCCCAGCGTGGGTTTATGCGTCAGCTTGTTGCGAACCCAGTCGGCCGATGAAGCCATGGAACTGGTGGATGCATTGCGCGCCCTGCGCCATCCGCGGGTTGTGGCCTTGTCGGTGGATGGCAATGAGGCCACGGCCGGCCGAACCGGCCCCCGCTTTGCCGAGGCGTTTCGGCGCGCAGGGGCTGCCGGCCTGCGCCGCACCGTCCATGCTGGCGAGTCCAGCGGGCCCGAGGGTGTGTGGGATGCGGTGAACGTGCTGGGCGCAGACCGGATCGACCATGGGGTCAGGGCCATTGAAGATGCGGCACTGGTCCACATGCTGGCTGACCGACAAATTCCCCTTGGCATTTGCCCCACCTCCAACCTGGTGCTGGGCGTCTACCCGTCCATTCTGGACCACCCCATCGAAAAGCTTAGGGCAGCGGGTGTGCGCGTCTCCGTCAACACGGATGACCCGGCCTTGCTGGGTGCGAGCCTGGTCGGGGAATATGCCTTGTGCCGCAGCACATTCGGTTGGACGGATGCGATCACCAAGTCGGTCGCGCAAACGTCCATCGAGGCCAGTTTCGCCAGCGTAGACGTCAAAGCACAACTCCTTGCAGCCCTAAGGGACTGGTAGGTTCGCGGGCAATGCCTCGATCACTCAGAAAGCTGCTGTTTGTGACAGCCTGCTTTGGGGCAGTAGCGGTCACTGGCCGCCCCTCGCCGTAGGACCGCAATGGGCTGGAAGCGGTCTTCTATCACGCTCTAAAGCGGACACGCAACATAGCTTTAAGGTTGGCGCGCCAGTCGAGCAAGCGGTTAGGCGTTTTTTGTAGGCTCTCCTTAAGTCTCGAAAAAATGACCCTAAAAACACTACCGCCCGCGCTAGGTTCGCTCGCGGAAGGCATGCTACACGGACCGCTTAGAAGGCGTCTGAACCTACTGGCAAATGCTCGCGGACTACGCCATGAGGCTGGCACACTAGCTGTAATGCTCGGCCAGGTTCAAACCCTGCGTGATGGTGGTGCGACTTTTGACGAACTGACCGCGCTCGTAATCGAGTTTGAATCAGGTCGTGTTTGCAACGCGGGATGGTGCGAACCAATACCCCCGCGGCTAGCGAAAAGGCATACTTGCCTGCGACTTTTGGCTATCACCTTCCGGATTTTTAGTTTTCACACGTCGGATGGCGTAAGATTTGACTAGTCACACTGGGGTAAAAATTGAAAAGATTTCTCTACCTAATACTTACACAGACAATTTTGATCTGCTTGGTCACTGGCTGCACTGATGACCCGGATATATTGCATTATTGCAAAACTGCCTTCAAAGATGAAACTATCGCCCGCTGGAAATGCATAAGCAAATCCGAGGAAAATAAAAAGAAGGTACAGGTTGAGCGCGATGCCGCCATTGAAAGAGAAAAAGCTAGAGAAGCTAGGGATATAGCGGCCAGGCCCTGTTTGGCAGCGGATGTGACACGAATCGAAAATGTGGCGCGCAAAATAAAGGAATCCATCACCAAGGATATGTCAATTGAAGATGTCACGGCCAAATTAAAAATTCTTGGACTGGAAGGTGGCGTACAAATCCCAGAAGATGACTTAAAGCAAAAGGTTTTTGTTGCAAATATATCAACCAATTGTGTCTCGGACTTTTATATTCTTTTAAACATTAGATTTTTTAGTGACAGGGAAATTTCAGACAATGGCTACAAGGTAAGGTGGCTTCGTTTCTATATGAATAATCCACCAAATGGTTACTATTTTCCAATAGCCAACAACGATTTTGAAAGTGAAGTTGCAAGAAAAAGGCAAGACAAAATTGAATTTGCTCAGCAACTATTAGCCAATTTGCCAAGATCGCCGGATCTGGCCGACTGGGCAAGTGTGGGAATTGATTCGGGGTCGACTTTTTATGTTGACAAGGGCACAATAAAAAAAGACGCTGACCTTAGAATATTTTGGCTAATTAGGAATTGCATGACACCCGACCTTTGCGGATCAAGGTCAAATGCCATATTGCTCGAATTTGACTGTTCCGGACTGAATCCAAAATTTTTTATTCGTCAAAACATTTACTATTCTGAGCAGATGGGGCATGGCAAAATTTTGGGTCATGAAAAATTACCAAAAGACTGGCAGTCTGACGGCAGCGGTTTGGGCAGAAATATAAGCAGACTGGTTTGTGCACAGCAATAGGCTGTATTGCTCATTTATTTAAAAAAATTGAGTAGATAAAATATGTATGCCGCGAAATAAGGGCGATTAGTTAATACTGTCTCTGGCTAACATTGACTTGAATTTTATAACTTTTTTGGCACCAAATATTTTATTCATCAGTTGTTGGAGTGACTCTCCAGCCAATTGATATTCGATACCGTCTCTCTCTGCTCGAGATTGCAGAAATATATTTAAATTCTCACATTTCGCTTTCAAAGCACTACCCACTACAACTTCGGCTTTGGGCAAGTCCGCCAACGCAAAACTTCCAAATCCAGCCTTTGCGAGGATCTGATCTCTTTCCTCGCAAGCATCTGAATTTCTTTCTAAGATCATGCGAAGGTCATGATACTTTGTTTCGGCCAAAAACAATTTCTCTACTACGTCTGAGCGTCCACATTCAAATAGAAAAGTAAGGGAGGGAAAATCAAATCGCAGGTGATCAGGAAGTCGGTAGACTGTCGGGCTTATTTGTAACCAATAGGGAAAACTGGCCTTACTCTCAAGCTCTTTTTGCAAATTCGCCCGAAAAATATTGAAGTCACCAAATTGCTTTGAAAGAATGGCTAGGGCCATGTTACCTGTCGATCTGTTAGCTCGGTGCCTTTGTAAGCTCTGAATCCAGAGGTTGGCAACAAACGCCAAAATCGCTCCCAGAAAGACACCACCTACCGTCTTCGCGAGGTCCAACCAAACCGTTAGCAAGGAGCAATCAGGGGGTGATGAGGTCACTGCTCCACTCTAGCAGAGGCAAGTGGGTTCAGACCCAAGCCCTTCACGCACTGAAATCCCAGGGAAACACTATCCGTGCGGCCGATTTGGCATTCCTAAGCCCCTATGCCGCCAGCAAGCTCAAGAGATTTGATGACTATCCGACCTGGGTCTCCTGTTGGACCGACGACGCGGTGCTAGACGGCATCGGGCAATTGCTGACGGGCAAAGCCCAGATCCAGGCTTTTGCCGATACGTACGAAGACAGCACCCGCTCAAAACTAACAGGCCTCAAGCATTACACCGTCAACATCCTATCCATCATTTCGGGTGACACGGCCACATCGCGTTCCTATTTGCAGCTGGTTAAGACAACGGAAAAAGGCGTAAAGATCGTCTTCACCGGCCATTACGAAGACACTCTGCGCCGTGTCAACGGACAGTGGCAGTTTGCAAGACGCAAGCTGCATCAGGACATGCCGCCCCCCGGCCGAGCTGCGGCATGAGCGTTTAGCCAACGAGGTGCCAACGCAGGTGGCAATTGCGCAGGAGGTGCGCCGACTGCGCTCCGCCGAGCGGCTCGGAATTAGCCTCAACTTTGTTCAAGGTGTGCTTTGTCTGGCGGCAGTTCTTCGGCCCACCCTTCAATCGCTGGGTAATAGCGAGTCGAGCGCCCGGCACCATATTTTTTTAGCAACCCAAGCCGTTCCAGCTCGATGAGATCGCGCGCCGCCGTGGGCGTCGAGGTTTGGGATATTCGCTCGTGCTTGCGTGTGGTCATGCCACCCTCGTAACCCTTGGGGCCAGCATCCAGAAGATTCTTCATGGTTTTATGCTGCCGCTCATTGAGCGAGACGGTGGACATCACCGCCTGAAATCGAATTCTTTGGACGGCGGAATCAATGGTGCGACTCGCAAATTCGCTGGCTAAGGATATTTGTTCCAGCAGCCACTCGACCCACGCCGACACATCCATACTTTTTGAACGCTGCGCTCGCTCCAACTCGCTGTAGTACCGATCTTTACAGGACTCGATTTGACGCGACAGCGTCACGATCCGCCCAGGCTGACCCATGTCTTGGCCCAGTGCAAGTTGCAGGATGGCACGGCCGATACGGCCGTTACCATCGTCAAACGGGTGGAGCGTCTCGAACCACAGGTGCGAGATGGCAGCCCGCGTCAGACCGTCCATCGGCAGTGACCCGTTGGTTGGATGGGTCTGGTTGAACCAGGTCAAAAAAGCATCCACCTGATCGCCCATACCTTGAGCAGGTGGGGCTACGTAATGCACTTTTGTGCGACCGATGGCACCACTGACGATCTCCATGGGCACCGATCGCAGAGCGCCGACATCAATGCGTTGCATCCCAGAAAAACCTGTTGGGAAAAGTGCGCCGTGCCAACTGCACAGGCGCTCCAGCGTCAGCGCGGAGTCGGTATTGAGGGTCGCATCCTGCAACACATCAATAAGCCCCTCAATGTTGCGTTTGCCTTCGGCGATTGGAGCCCCCGACGTGTCGAGGCCCAGGCGCCTGGCAATCGATGAGCGAACACTTTCGGGATCAAGCCTCTCGCCCTCGATCGCCGACGTGGTCAGCGCCTCTTGTGTCAGCGAGTCGCGTATGTGGGGCTGCAAGCCTTCCAGGCCAATCATCTCGGCTTTTCCGAGAAGGAGCCCTTGGGACTTCCTGGCCGCAGCTAAGCGGACTTGGACGTATTGCGCGTCGAACGCCAGCGATGGCCACTCAGGTAGCTGCCAAATCCAGCGGTGATATGAATCCATTTAATAATCATATCAAAAAATGATTGGAAAACGGGGCTAACCGCATCATCGTCTCTAGGCTGTTGGCGCCGATTGAGTCTTGACAGTGCGTGCCAATCCAATTTTGGTAGGGGGCTTGTAGCCAGCATTTAGTTGTCTGGATTTGATCTTTCCCTTGGCCTCCTTGGCACCGTGCCGGAAGCGGTAGGATTAATGGAATAGCAGTGCGCCCCCGGCCTGAAAGACTGGTAGCCACCCTTGCTTGACCTGCATCAATGTGCAAACGGCGCGCCGGCCTAAACTGGCCGCATCAACAAGGAGACCCGCCACCATGAACATCCTCCTCGCCGTGGACGGCAGCACCTACACCAAGCGCATGCTGGCTTATCTGGCCACCCACAGCGAGCTGTTTGCCAACGGCAACAGCTATGCCGTGCTGACCGTGCAGTCGCAACTGCCCCCGCGCGCCCGGGCGGCCGTGGGCCGGGCGGTGGTGGATCAGTACCAGCTGGAAGAAGCTGAAAAAGTGCTGTCGCCGGTGAGCAAGTTTTTGCTGCGGCACGGTATCAATGCCAAGACCACCTGGAAAGTGGGCCACGCCGGCGACACCATTGCCAAGTTTGCCGAGAGCGGCAAGTTCGATCTGCTGGTGATGGGCTCACACGGGCATGGTACCTTGGCCAACCTGGTGATGGGCTCGGTGGCCACGGCCGTGCTGGCGCACTGCAAAGTGCCGGTGCTGCTGGTGCGTTAGGGCAACGGGGATGGCGGGGATTGCGGGGATTGCGGGGATGGTGCCGGCTGGCGCGGCGCGAGCCCGTCAAAGCAGGTGCTGAGCACCAGTTCCACGATAACCGGGTCCGGGTACACATCCCCCATCTTCAGAAACTCCACCACCGGGTCGCAGGAACGGGCAAACAGGGTGTACAAAATGGCGACGGGCGGCAGTTTGGGATTGAGGTCGCCAGCCGCTTGCGCCGCCTCGATCCAGGCGCCCAGCCTGTCACTGACATCCATCAGGCCCGTCATGTACGCCGGGCTCGCTGCCAACGCCGCGCGCAGCGACGAGTTCTGGCTCGGCAGCGAGGGCATGCCTCCGGCCAATTTCAGTTCCAACACCCAGCGCACCACGGATTGGAGCTGGTGCAGGGGCTGCTCCTGCGGCGGCAGGGCGGCAATCACCGCCTGCGCCTGCCGCATCACCCGCACCATCGCCGCCACGGCCAGGTCTTCTTTGCTAGAGAAATGTTTGTAGAGGCTGGCTTTGGCGATACCGACCTCGGCGGCCACCTCATCCACCGTCATGGCCTCGAAGCCTTTTTCGGCCAGCAGCCGGTTGACCGTCTGAACAATGGTGTCCTCCCGCACCTGAAGCATTTGCTGTTTGAACGAGGGTTTGGCGGGGGCAACGGACATCTTGATTGAATTTTAGCCTTGCATACTAAAAAATAGATGATTCAGCTACTTTGCGACTACAAAGTTTATTCGCTTGGGTGCGTCTCAGGCTTGGCCATCGGTTCTGGTGGGACGAGGGCTTGGAAGGCCGCTGCCGTCAGGGTGCGGGTGAGCGAGTCCAGCACGACAGAATCCAGATTCCAGCAATGCCAAAACAGCTCTACCCGGTGGGCGTGGCCGGGTGCGATGTCGACGAGTCGGCCACTCGTCAGGTGATCGTTGACCAGCAGCTCAGGCAGAACACTGACCCCCCAGCCGGCCAGCACGGCATGCAATTGGCCCTGTGTGCTGGGCACATAAAGCTGCCTGATAGCCACCTGCTTGAGCTGCAGCGCGCTGCAGGTGAACTCTGCGGGCAGGTCATCCTTGCGGTTGAACGCAACGAAAGGCAATCGCCAGAAATTGCGGGGCGACAGGCCCTCCGGGCAGTGCTCGGCGGCGTAGCCGGGCTCGGCCACGGCCACGTAGCGCATGGTCCCCAGTGGCACCAGCCGGCAGCCGCGCAGGGCCTGGTTCAGCGTGGTGACGCAGCCCAAGACCTTTCCCTCACGCATCCACTCGATGGTGAAGTCTTGATCGTCGGTGATGATTTCCAGCCCCAGCCCCTCGCGGGCCAAGTCCCCCAATGCGGGCAGGGCCCATGTGGCGATGCTGTCCGCGTTGACGGCGATGGGCGTGCGCGCTTCGTCGCGCAGACCGCCGCCCGAGGCGCCCGGTGCCAGCTCTTTCAGGTCGCGCTCCAGATCGGCCCGCATCAGCCGCATCTGCATGGCGTGCTTGAGCAGCAAACGGCCTGCCGTCGTGGCCTTGAGCGGCCGGCTGCGCACAATCAGCACCGTGCCGACCTGCACCTCAAGGGAGCGCAGCCGCTGCGACACCGCCGATTGGGTGATGGCGAGGCGAGAGGCTGCACGCTCAAACCCGCCCTCTTCCACGATGGCAGCCAGGCATTCCAGCGCATCGGGGTCAAAGGTGCTCATGGCAAACGCACCTGTGTGCTCGGACGGTCAAAGGGCTGGCGCTGGTCACGCCGCTATTGTATCGATAGCTAGACAAGGCGGCAGCACAAGGGCTGCAGGCCTGAATTATCCCGAACCGGGCTTTGATTACTGCAGGGTCTGGCCAGAAGGATCGGCCACGTTTTGGATGAATTCGCTCAAGGCCGCCAGGCTCGGGATGCTGATGTCGCGCCGGCCCCGCTCATTGAACTCGATCACCCCGCAGCGCGCCAGCCGGGACAGGGCACGGCTGACCGACTCCAGCGTCAAACCGAGGTAGTTGCCCATGTCGGCCCGGGTCATGTGCACATTGATCTGGTCGGTGCGCAAGCCGCGTTCCGCCAGGGCATTGGCCCACTGCAACAAAAAGTCGGCCACCCGCGCATCGGCCGGCAGCGTGCCCATCGCCAGCATGGCGTCGCGGTTGCGCGCCAGCTGCGCGCTCATCGCGGCCAACATCACCCGCATCAGCATCGGCTCTTTGGCGCTGGCCTGGAGCAGCGCGTCGTAGCGGATGGTCCACACTTCACCGGTGTCCAGCGCAATGGCGGTGCAGCCGTGGCGGCCCTTGGGGATGCCGTCAAAGCCGAGCCAGTCGCCTTTGAAGTACAGGCCGGCAGGCTGCTCTCGTCCATCTGGCGCCAGGTTGACGATCTTGAACAGGCCCGAGCTGACCAAGAACAACATGTCAAAGGCCTCGCCGCAGCGGTAAACCTGGTCACCGACACGCACCTTACGCCGCCCAAAGCTCAGGTACTGCTCCATCAGCGTCAAGGATTCGCGCCAGAAGGACACGGCGCCTGGGTGACCTTGTGACGAGCTGCGCGCGCCCTGGGCGCCGCCAGCGGCAAAGGGCATCAAGGCGCCAAAGTCGCGCAGACGGGTGTCGTAGCGCTCGATGCGAACCGGGTCCCGGGCCAGGCTGGTTTGGGCGCTTTCGGGCTGAAGGGTGCTTGGGGTGGTCATGAGGTTCTCCGTGTCAATGGGGTGATTGGTCACGGCCCAAGCGTACAAAACACCAGCGCAGGCACGAATACCCCCAAGCCCGGAAATTGACTACCGCTATTTACGTAATCTCAAGCCAGCGTCGATCTTTTGGCGGGCGCCGCCCGGCCCGTTGAGTTTTTTCAAACATCCGCTTGGCAGCCAGTCGTACGCTGGCCCCTTGATTGACGGTTTTTCAGTCGTAGCAAAGGAGCAGTGATGAAAACGGATTCGGAACTCAAGAAGGACGTGCTGGCCGAACTGGCCTGGGACCCGGTGGTGCCCGAGGCCAGGGTGGGCGTGTCAGTCAGCAACGGCGTCGTGACGCTGACAGGCCATCTGGACAGCTACTCGGAAAAAATTGCCGTGCGGCGCGCCGTGGAGCGGGTCGGCGAGGTGAAGACTGTGGCGATAGAAATCGACGTGATCCCGCTGGGCGTGCATCAGCGCAGCGATGCCGAGATTGCGGCGGCCGTGGACCATGCGCTGAGCTGGAGTACCTCGGTGCCCAAGGATCGCATCCGGGTGACCGTGGAGAAGGGATGGGTCACCCTGAGCGGTGAGGTGGACTGGAATTTCCAGCGCCGTGCGGTGGAGCGCCTGGTGCGCCCGCTCAAGGGGGTGGTCGGTATCAGTGACAACATCGGGCTCAAGGTGGCTGCGGCCCCGGTGAACCTGACCAACCGGATCCAGGATGCGCTGGTACGGCAGGCCATGCGTGAAGCGAAGCGCATCGAAATCGCCACCGACGGCAGCGTGGTCACGATCAAAGGCCAGGTGCATTCCTGGGCTGAACGCAGCGCGATTGAAGGGGCAACCTGGTCAGCGCCGGGGGTCAGCCGGGTCAACAACCAGCTGACGGTACAGGCCTGAATGCCTGAAGTCATGCCATGAATAAAACCTGGATATTGGTGGCCGATGCCCATCGCGCGCGCTGTTTCGAGCGTGATGGGCCCGCGAGTTCACCTGTCGAGCTGGCCAGCTTTGTCTACCCGCAGGATCGCCTGCCGCATGGCCAACCGGTGGCCCAGCTCAGTGCCGATGCGGGCAAAGGCCACGGCCGCACCGGGCACAGCGGGACCCAGTTTGAACCTCGCACCGATTTGCACAGCAAGGAACGCGCCGGTTTCGCCAGCGAGCTGACCCATTTTCTGAACAAAGGTGTGGCCGAGCACCGCTGCACCGGGCTGGTCTTGCTGGCCTCCGGCCCGATGTTGGGCCAGCTCAAGCCGGGCCTGAGTGCGGCTGCCAGCGCCCTGTTGCATCGCACTGTGCCCATTGACCTGACCCATTACCAGGGGCCGGAGTTGCAGCAGCGCATCGACCAGGCACTGCAACTGCCAGACTGAGCCCTGCTGTCAGGGCAGGCGGAAATTCTTGAATTGCCAGGGGTCGTCCTGGTCGTGGTCGTCGGGGAACAGACGCTGGTGGTCCGACAGCGGAGTCCAGTTGCCATAGACGCCCAGCAACTCGCCCAGGTAGGGGCTGGCAACGCCCAGCACGGCCCGATGGTCGAGGTCGTCCGGCTCCACCACGCCAGCGAGTGGGTGGCGCAGGGCCCACACCATGCCAGCCAGCACCCCGGCGCCTACCTGCAATGTGGTGGCACTGCAAAACGGTGAGAGCTGGCGGGCCTGGTGGTTGGACAGCCGCGACCCGAACCAGTAAACGCCGCGCTCGCCGCCCATCAGCAACACGCCAAGCTCGTCTGTGCCGTCCACCAGTTCGTCGCGCAGGATGCGGTGCCGGCTTTGGGGGTGCCAACTCTTGCCCGACAGCTCATGGATCGACAGCAGGGCATCGTCGCAGGGCTGGTAGGCATAGTGCACGGTGGGCCGGTACTGCAACTGCCCCTGCTCATGGAGGCTGAGGTGGTCGGCGATCGAAATCGATTCGCCATGGCTGACCAAAAAGCCCTGATAGGCCCCCTCAAGGGGGGTCCAGCTGCGTACCCGTGTGGCCAGGCCCGGGCGCTCCAGGTAGATGGCCGCTCCACAGCCATTCTCATGCCGCCGGGCATCGGGCGGCCAATGGCGCTCATGGCTGCCCCAGCCCAACTCGGCCGGCTGAATGCCCTCGGCGATCAAGCCGCTGACGGACCAGGTGTTGACGAATTCATCGCGCTGTTTGGCCTGCATGGCGGTCTGACTGTCGCGCTCGGCGATATGGATCACCCGAATGCCCAGATCCCGCGCCAGACCGCCCCAGTAGCCGGGCCGACTGACATCGTTGGCCGAGTCTGCGCCGTTGGCGGCGAGGTTAAGCAGGGCCTGCTGGACAAAGCTGGACACCAGACCGGGGTTGGCGCCCTGCGTCACCACCGCGGTCGGGGCCTCGCCCGGCATTTGGCGCAGTGCCAGTGCCTGCTCGCGCAGGGCGTAGTTGGAGCGCTGCGACAGCGACAGCGACGGGTCGCCGTAGGTACCGGCCCAGGGCTCGATGCAGGTGTCTAGGTACAGGGCGCCGCGTTGTCGGCACAGGGTCATCAGCCCCACGCTGGAGACATCGACCGATAGGTTCAGCAGGAAATCACCTGCTTCGAGGTGGGGCGCCAGCAGCGGAAAGCAGTTGGCCTCGGTGACGGCCTGCTGCCGGAAGATCACGCCGAATTCCCTGGCGATGCCGCTGCCGTCGGAGGACGCCGCCAGGATAAGGATCTGCTCCGGCCGCAGCACCAGGTGGCGCAGCAGCAGTGGCAGCACCGCCTGCCCGACGCTGCCGAAGCCGATCATCAGCAATTTGCCCGGTAGCTCTGCATGTTTGATCGCGGGGACAGACATCACCCCACCCTTGAGCCCCAGTTCCCAGGCGCGTTGCACGGCCTGCCCGATCTCCTGCGCTGTGGTGGCCTGTGGCAACCGCACTGTCTTTGACACCGCGTTGTCAACGCAGGACTGCACCGCCTCCGCCATACGCAGCTGCGCTTCGACGCTGACCTAACTGTTGTCCTGGCGCAGCCCCTGCTGCGGCCTGAATTCCAGCACCGGCTCGATGCCCCGAGAGACATTGTTGGCCAGCAGACTGATTGACGCCGCCGGTGCCACCGCCAGCAGATGGCTGTTACGAATGCCGTGCAGGGCAATGCCATCCTGGATATCGTGCGGCAGGTCCAGCACAAAGGGGCTGGCCCCGTAACGGACTTTGTCAAATGCGGCGCAGGCGCCTTTTTCCTGTGCCAGCGCCACCGAGGTGCGGTAGGCGGTGTCCCGGATCGCAACCATGATCTGTCGTGCCAGCTCCAGGCTGCCAGGGGAACCGTAACGCAGGCCCAGCATCAGCAGTGTGTCTGCCAAGCCGGTCACCCCGAGCCCGATGCGCCGGCTGCCATGGCTCACTTTTTCCTGCGACTTCAGCGGCAACAGGGAAAGATCGATGACGTCATCCAGAAAACGGGTGGCCACCGCGGCCACGGCTCGCAGGCCGGCGAAGTCGATGTCAGGGTGCGGGCCAAAGGGGTGTTGCACAAAACGCGTCAGGTTGATCGACCCCAGGTTGCAGGCACCGAAGGCCGGCAGCGGCAGGGCAGCGCAGGGGCTGCTGCAGCTGATGTGCTCGCTGAACCACAGGTTGTTGACGCGATTGATGCGGTCAACAAACAGCACGCCTGGCAGGGCCCCGCGGTGCATGGCCTGCAGCAGGTGGTCCCAGAGCAGGCGCGCAGGAACGCGCCGATAGACCCGGCAGGGCTGGGGCAACGGGCTGCCCGACCAGACCCGCTCGCAGACCTCGCCCCCGGCCGGCAAGAGGTGATCGCCCAGCGGGAAGACCAGCGGCCAGGCGCTGTCCTCATCGACCGCGTGCATGAAAGCCTCTGACAGCAGCACCGAGAGTTTCATGGGGTGCAGCGGGCTGGCGCCGGACCTGCTCTGGGCAAAGGCCTCGATGTCGGGGTGGTCGCAGCGCAGCGTGGCCATCATGGCGCTGCGGCGCGGCTTGCCGGGTTCGAGCACGGCGTTGGCGGCTTCCCAAAGCCGCATGAAGGCCACTGGCCCCGAGGCCTCACCACCGGTGCGCAGAGCGGCCGAGCCAGCCGGCCGCAGGGTGGAGAAATCAATCCCGATGCCGCCGCCCGCCTGCAAGGTCAGCATCGCCTCGCGCAGGGCATTGAAGATGCCATTGATCGAATCGTCCAAGGCGCCCATCACAAAGCCATTGAGCAGTGTCACCTGATGCGGGGTGCCGGCGCCCGCCAGAATGCGCCCGCCGGGCAGAAAGCGGAAGTCGCCCAGAACTGCGCGAAAACGCTCGCGCCAGTCGTTGCGGTGGTTCGGCTCGACGCCAGAGACCGCCAGCGCCACGCGGTCCCAACTGGCTTCGATTGAGGGCTCCTGCATGTGGCCGCTCTCCGACCAGCGGTAAGCGTCGCGCCAAACCTGCTCGGACGCAGCAGCGGCAAAGGGCGATTTGTACATGGGCCTTCAGCGTATCGGGCCCGTCCTGAACAGGCTTGATTTATGCCAAGGGCCGAAGTTCTGCGGCCAGGGCCAGGCTGGGCACGGCGCGCCAGCCCCGATGGCCCACCCGTGGATGCCATATCACTACAAAATAAATAGCAATAACCTCAATAAATACAAGGGTCAGAGGGTGTTTTTAGGGTCCATTTTGATGGGCCTGGCGCAGGCAATCCTGAAAGGCGCGGGTCACCCGCGAGGGCTGCGGCGAGCGCCGCACGATGCCGAAGAACTGGCAGGCGTAGCGGAACAAGGCCGGCTCAATGGCGCGCATGCGGCCGGCGCGGACAAAGCCTTCGGCGTAATGGTCGGGCAAGAAGCCAAGGTAGCGGCCTGACAGGATCAGCGTGGCGATGGACTCCTGGTCAAACCCGGTTGCCCTGCGCGGCAGCCGCACCTGCTGGCTGATTTCCATATTGGGCGAGTGGTAGCCCAGGCCGGCAAATTGGTGCGCTCGCACATCGTCCCAGCCCATGCCGGTCGTGTCAGCCGCGAACAAGGTGTGGCGTGCCCCAGCGTACAGCAACATGGTTTCGTCAAACAAAGTGTCATAGGCCAAGGTGTCCGAGCGACGGTGGCCGGGAATTACCCCAACCTGGAACTGACCATCGAGCACGCCGCGCTCGATGGCGTTGATGGGCGCCACCGACAGCTGCAGGCTGACCTCGGGCGCCAGATCGGAAAACAGCGCAATCGCCTCACCCAGCCGGGCCGCCGGGTTGCTGGCGGTCTTGTCGAACACCGCCAGGTTCAACTGGCCGCCCATGCGCCGGTGAATCTCGTCCACGCTGCTGCGAAAGGCATCGGCGCCGGCCAGCAGGCGCAGGGTTTCGGCGTAAATTTGCTCACCCTCGGTGGTCAGGGCAAAACCCGCGCGGCCACGCCGACACAGCGTGAGCCCGAGCCGGGTTTCCAGGTCCTTCACATGGCGGCTGACGGTGGAGGTGCCGATGTTGAGTTCCAACTCTGCCGCCGCCATGCCGCCGCACTCCACCACGCTCTTGAAGACCCGCAGCAGGCGAATGTCCATGTCGCTGAGTTGGCCCAGCGCAGCCCGCGTTTTTACTTTCATGGATTGACAACCAAATAGTGATAGCTATACATTTATAAGAGTAACAGAGGGCCGAAAATATAGGCTCACCTTTAACCCCAGGCCATGTTCGCCAAGGCGAAATCGTACGGCCACCACCGAGGAGACGCCATGAACATGAACGACGCCCAACACCTGCAGCAAGCCCCCCGCCTGGATGCCGCCTGGCTGGAGCCGCACTGGATGCCCTACACCGGCAACCGCGACTTCAAGGCCAACCCGCGCATGATGGCCAGCGCCAAAGGGGCCTACTACAC
>JBAXMQ010000051.1:0-21691 GCA_037134215.1 Betaproteobacteria bacterium | reverse complement strand
CGCTGCACGACCTCAAACGCACGGCCAAAGACGCCATCCGCAACTCGCGCCAGGGTTCGGTCTACATCGTCAAGCCCAAGATGCACGGCCCGGCCGAGGTGGCCTTTGCCGCCGAGCTGTTCTCGCGCGTGGAAAAACTGCTGGGCCTGCCGGACAGCACGGTCAAGCTCGGCATCATGGACGAAGAGCGCCGCACCAGCGTCAACCTGCAGGCCTGCATTGCTGCCGCCGCCAGCCGCGTGGCCTTCATCAACACCGGCTTCTTGGACCGCACCGGCGACGAGATGCACAGCGCCATGCAGGCCGGCCCCATGATCCGCAAGGGCGACATGAAAACCAGCGCGTGGATTGCCGCCTACGAGCGCAACAACGTGCTGGTCGGCCTGGCCTGCGGCCTGCGCGGCCGGGCCCAGATCGGCAAGGGCATGTGGGCCATGCCCGACCTGATGAAAGCCATGCTGGAACAAAAAATCGGCCACCCCAAAGCCGGCGCCAACACCGCCTGGGTGCCCAGCCCCACCGGTGCCACGCTGCACGCGCTGCACTACCACCAGGTGCTGGTGTCGGACGTGCAAAAGGGCCTGGAAAAAATCAAGGCCAGCAAAGAGCGCGAGGCGCTGCTCACCGGTTTGCTGACCATCCCGGTCACGGCCACGCCCGACTGGAGCGCGGCCGAGAAGCAGCAGGAACTGGACAACAACGCCCAGGGCATCTTGGGTTATGTGGTGCGCTGGGTGGACCAGGGCGTGGGTTGCTCCAAGGTGCCCGACATCCACAACATCGGCCTCATGGAAGACCGCGCCACCCTGCGCATCAGCAGCCAGCACATCGCCAACTGGCTGCGCCACGGCGTGGTGAGCGAGGCCCAGGTGCGCGAAACCTTTGAGCGCATGGCGGCGGTGGTAGACGGCCAGAACGCCAACGACCCGCTGTACCAGCCCATGGCTGGCCACTTCGACAGCTCCAAAGCCTACCAGGCCGCCACGGACTTGGTGTTCAAGGGCCTGGCCCAGCCCAGCGGCTACACCGAGCCGCTGCTGCACGCCTGGCGGTTGAAGGTCAAGGCGGGCTGAAGCGTTTCACCAACCTACACCTTGCTGGAGCTCGACAACGTGATCGCCACCCACTGTTGCGCCGGCACCTCGGCAAAATCGTCCCGGACGTCCAAGATGCTTGGCGCTTACCACGGCGCCGCTGATGCCACTGCGTAAGGCATCCCTGGCAGCGATCGCGTTCACGCTGGCCGCCACCTGCCTGTTCGCGATCATGGACACCACCACCAAGTACGTGGTCCAGACTGTGCCTGTGCTGATGGCCTTGTGGGCGCGCTACTTCCTGCAAGCCTTGGTCTCCAGCCTGTGGCTGTGGCCGACGCATGGGCGCGCCCTGTTGCGCACCCGCCGGCCCTGGCTGCAGGCGCTGCGCGGCCTGTCGCTGGTGGCGAGCACACTGTTCGCCATCCTCAGCGTGCGTTTCATGCCGGTGGGCGAATTCGTCGCGATCGTCATGCTGGTGCCGGTGATCGTGACCCTGATCTCGGCCACCTTGTTCCGGGAGCGGGTTCGGGCGACGCAATGGTTGTTCCTGTTGCTTGGCTTTGCCGGCGTGATGCTGATCATCGAGCCGGCCCAGCCGCGCTTCGGCTGGAACACACTTTTTCCGCTGGCCTGCGTGGTCGCCTCCGTCGCCTACCAGCTCAGCAGCAGCCACCTGAGCCGCACCGAGCCGGCCAGCACGGTGCACTTTCTAAGCATGTGCAGCGGCGCGATCGCCGCCAGCCTGCTGCTGCCCTGGGGCTGGTCGACGGTCGACTCCGGTTTCATGTGGCTGCTGATGGTGGCCTTGGGGGTGCTCGGCGCGGTCAGCCATTTCCTGCTGGCCCTGGCCTACCAGCGTGCGCCGGCCTCCCAAGTCGTGCCGTACATGTACTCGCAAGTCGGCTTTGCGGTGCTGTTTGGCTGGATCGTGTTCAGCGAGTTGCCGGGCACGCTGGCTGGCACCGGCATCGCGCTGATCATCCTGTCGGGTCTGGGCAACGCCTGGCAACTGCGGCTGCGTCAGCGTCCATGAGGCACCCTCACCTGGAGGATGTTTAGGTCGTGAAGGTGGCCTGAACCGCGGCGCGCAACTCGGGCGTGATCTCGGGTAATACACCAAACCAAGCCTGGAAAGCTGGACGCGCCTGGTTGATTAGCATGCCCAAGCCGTTGACGGTGCGGTGACCACGCCGCCGGGCCTCGGCCAAGACCGGCGTTTCCATGGGAATGTAGATTGCATCCGACACCATGGCCGCGGCTGGCAGCGCATCCAGCGCCACGTCCAGCGGTGGCTGGCCGTGCATGCCCTGGGTGGTGGTGTTGACCAGCAGGCTGACCCCGGCCATCGCCTCGTTGCGCTGCGCCCACGGCACCACAGTGACCCGTTTGCCGAAATCGTTGGCCAGTTCCTGTGCTCGCTCGAGCGTACGGTTGGTCAGACGCAGTTCGGGCACGCCTTCGTCCAGCAGGGCCACCACAATGGCCCGCGCCGCGCCGCCGGCACCCAACACCAGCGCCGGTCCGGCATCACCTCGCCAGGACGGGTCGGCATCGCGCAGGCTCTGGATATAGCCGGCACCGTCATGGTTCATGCCGAGCAGGCGACCGTCGGGCTGGACCACGATGGTGTTGATGGCCGCTACTCTTTGTGCCGCCGGGTGCACATCGTCCACGAAACGCATGGCGCTCACCTTGTGCGGCACGGTCACATTGCAGCCGGCAAAACCCAGGGCGGCAAGACCGCGAATGGCGACCTCCAGACGGCCAGGCTGCACCGGCAGCTGCACGTAGGCGCCCTTGAGCCCGTACTGGGCGATCCAATGGTTGTGGATGGCGGGTGAGCGGGTATGAGCCACCGGCCAACCCATCACACCAGCCAGTACATAGGGCGCGTCTGACATCAAAAATTCTCTCCAAGGTGTGTGGTGGGGTCGATGCGCAATCGAGCAGATGATCGAGTGAACTCAGGCTGCGCCAAGTGCTGCCAGATAAACCGAGCCGTCTGGTCCAGCGCTGCACGTCCCTCGGGCAGGTACCGCGCCAGCACCGGGAAGGCGTGCGGTGTATTGGCCCATTCCAGCAGTTCAACCTCGCCGCCCGCGGCCAGCATCTGCTGCTGCAGCCGCCGCGCATCGTCAATCAGAATTTCGGCGCGGCTGGCAATCAACAGGCAGGGCGGCAGGCCGGCCAGCGGACCAAACAGCGGCGACAAGCGGGTATCGTCCAGCGCCAGGCCCGGCGCATACAGGGCGGCGGCCTCGTCCAGCAAGGGCTGAGACAACATCACATCGGTCGCGGCATTGGCCAAGCGCGACGGGCTGCGGTCCGTCAAATCCAGCCAGGGTGAGAACAGCACCAGGGCGGCCGGCAGTGGCAGGCTCTGAGCTTGGATGGCCTGCGCCGTGCCCAGTGCCAGGTTGCCGCCGGCGCTGTCACCTCCCAGCAGAAGGCGCTGCGCCGGGGTGCCCTGCGCCAGCAGCGCGCGGTATACCGCCAGGGCGTCCTCCAGCGCCGCCGGAAACGGGTGCTCGGGCGCCAGCCGGTAATCCAACATCAGCAGCCGGATCTGCGCCCGCTGTGCCAGTTGGGCCGCCAGGTCGCGGTGGCTGTTGAGCCCACCCATCACAAAGGCGCCACCGTGCAGGTAGAGGCAGATTGGCGCTGTGTCGGCTTGCGCCAGGCTGCGCGGCGTCACCCACTCCACCGGCAGGCCAGCCAGCAGATCAGGCTTGATCTGCACCGAAGGCCCCGGTTTGCTGCGGTCTGCGGCCAAAAAACGCCGGTTGCGCCGAAAGCGGTGCTCGGCACTTAGCTTGGTACTGGCACGCTGCGCCATACGCATCAGGGTGCTGATGACAAAGTTTTGCAGGCTCATGGTGCGCCGTCCTCAGCCGGGCTGGCTGGCGCCTGTCACAAACTCTGCGATGGCAGCGCGCATGGCCTCTGGCGCATCCACCCGCAGCGAATGGCTGCTGTTGGCCAGCACCTGCAACTGCGAGCCAGGGATCAGGCGGTGGATTTCTTCAGAAAACTCGGGCGGGCAAATCCAGTCTTGCTGACCGGCCAGGATCAGAGTGGGCGCCGTGATCCGTGAGAGCTCGGGACGCAAGTCAAAGGTCTGCAAAAAGCCGCCTGGCGCGAAGGCCTGCAACATGGCTTCGGGCGAATGGATGCTGCGCGCGCGGCCTTGTTCGGCCGCGGCGGCGTCGTACTTCAGCGCATACAGCGGCCCCATCAGCGCGTAGTAGTGGCGCATCTTGTCGGCACTGTCCAGCTTGCCGGTCCACAGATCGTCACAGACCGCCACCTGCTCGGGCGTGCCGCGCTCGGCCACGAGCTGCCGGGCCCGGGCATTGAAGCCGGCGTGCGCCGCCGTCACCATCAGCACCAGGTGCGACACCGACTGCGGGTAGCGCGCCGCATGCGCCATCGCCACCATGCCGCCGTAGCTGGTGCCCATGCTCACAATCGGGCTCAGTCCCAGGTGCCGACGCAGTGCCTCCATGTCTTCCACGTTTTCGTCGAGGTTGTACAGGCTTACATCGCCCCGAGCCGAGCGGCCCTGGCCCCGGTGGTCAAAATAAACCAGCTGCAGCCGGTCGGCCAGCGGGCCAAATCCTGCCTTCAGGTCGCTGTGCTCGCCACCCGGGCCGCCGTGGATGACAAAGGCCGCCGACTTCTCACGCATGCGCGGGCCATCGGGCACCAGGCTCATGCCGTCAATGTCAAAGTAAATCTGGGTGTTGCGCAGGTGGGCGAGCATGGCAGTCCTCAGGGGCTTGGGTTGCGTCGGGGCTGATAGATTGCAGGCGCTCAGTCTGCCTTGCGTCGCGACGGCAGGGCAGACTCCATCGTGGGCAGGTCCACCATCACCGGGGTGCCGGGCACGGTGCAGCCGGTGTCGCAGCATTTGCCCGGCTGCCGGTTCTGGGTGATGGCGCGCTGGGGGTCATGCGGCGCGGGAGCGGGGGAGCCGTCGGCGGCGATGCCGCGCTCCAGCAGGCGCTCTACCAACTCCACCTTGGAGCCAATGGGGTAATTGCGGTAGATCTCCTGCTTCATGGCGGCGGGTGACCCCCCGCCGTGCAGGCTAATCACCGAGTACCAGCCGCCCTGGTAGCCGGCGGTCAGGTCTTCAATGAAGCGGGCGGTTTCAATGCGCTGCGCGTAGGGCACATCTGGGTTGGCGCGCAGTACTTCGCTCAGCTTGGCGCTGGTCTCGGGGTTGTGGTCTTCGTCCGGGCCAGGCAGGGTCACAATCAGGCCGCCGCTGACATAGTGCGCAATGCGGTGCATGTCGTAGATCTTGGTGGCCAGCAGCAGCTTGCCGATGTTGGCAAACACGGCGTCGGGCATGAAGGTCTGGCTGTAGCTGTCAGCCTTGCCGTACACGCTGGCTGCCACGCCGCAGGCGTAAAAACTCTCGGTGATGGTGATCAGCTCCACCATCTGCTCGCGCAGGTGGCTTTCCCTGCCCGGGTCAAAGCCGTTGGCCTCGCACATCAGAGCGCCGGCGCCAATCAGCAGGTCGCCAAAGCCGGCGCGTGCGCCGATGCAGGTGTGGCGGTGGTGGGTGGCGTAGTCGTAGGTGAGTTGGCCCGAGTGCTCCCACTCGCCCGCATAAAACACACTCTCGATCGGCACAAACACGCGGTCAAACAGGCACACGGCGGTGCTCTGGCCGTACTTGCTGCTGAACAGCGCAGCACCGTGCTCGGGCTCACCGGGGCGGCCGGCCGGACGGGCAATGAGGGTCAGGCCCGGTGCGTCCACGGGCACGGCGCAGCACACGGCAAAGTCGGCATCGGCCTGTGTCATGTTGCGGCAGGGCATCACTAGCAGTTCGTGCATATAGGGCGCGCCGGTGACGATGGCCTTGGTGCCCGAGATCACAATGCCGCGCTGCCCGTTGTGTAGCGCGTTGCGGTCCACGATGTGCAGGTAGCTGTCCACCTGAGGCTGCTGGTGCGGGCGCTTGCTGCGGTCGCCCTTGGCGTCGGTCATGGCCACGCCCAGGCTCAGGTCCTGGTCTTGCACCCGGTGCAGGTAATTCAGGAAGCGTGCCGTGTGCTCGGTGCTGCCCCGGGCATCGTCCAGCCGCGCCGCCACCTGGCCGATGGCGTTCAGGGCGTCATGCGTCAGGTAGCGCTGGGCGCAGCCGGTTTCCTGGCAGACCAGGCGCACGGCTTCGAGCTTGTTGAGCAGGTCGCCGGCGCTGGTGTTGATGTGGCTCAGGCGGTTGACCGTCTTGCCGCTGGTGTGCTGCACCGCCGTCATCAGTTTGGCGTACTGGGGTTTGTGGGCGTAGTCGTAGGTCAGCGCCAGCGCGTTGATGCCGGGCGCAAAACCCGGCTCGTCTGCCACCGAGTCCACCAAGCGTCCATCCAGATAGACCCGGGGCCGGTAAGCGCGCAGCGACTCGCGGTAGTCATCGCCAGTCATCAGCAGGGCGGCGGGCGTGGGCAGGTTCATGGTGTTTTCCTTGGGGCGAGGCGTCACGAATGTTGTCATGCTACCCGGCCTCAAAATCAAACCCGAGTTGTTGGGCGCTGGGTGGATGGCTTGGCTTCGCTTTCCTGGGCGTGATTGTCAACTTTCGCGAAGCATGTTTTTCAATCACGGCGGCTTTGCCGGCCCTTACCTCCGAGGTCTGCCGCAGTGCGTGCAGTCGCTGCTTGGCCTCGCGGGTGGCCGAAGCCAGATCAACCACGGGCTGGGGCAGGCTGCTGTGGGCTGGCGCGGGCATCAGCCAGGGCTCAAACAGCCAGCTGTCTGACACGCCGCGCATGGCCGGCAACCAGCGCCGCACAAACTTGCCATGCGGGTCGTGGTCCTGGGCTTGTTTGACCGGGTTGTAGACGCGGGTGGTGTTGATGCCCGTGGTGCCGGATTGCATTTGCAACTGGCTCCAGTGGATGCCTGGCTCGTAATCCAGAAACTGGGCGGCCAGCCACTCGCCTACCGGTCGCCAATGCAGCCACAGCGGGTAGGCCGCTACCGACACCAGCATCGCACGCATGCGGAAATTCAGCCACCCGGTTTCCCGCAGCATGGTGACGGAGGCGTCCACCATCGGCCACCCGGTGCGGGCTTCTTTGAGGGCTTCAAAATGCTGCTGGTTGAATCCCGGCTCGCGCAGCCCGTCGTAGCCGCGGTGCATGTTCTGCCATTCAATCGCCGGCTCATCCTCGAGTTTTTGGATGAAGTGGCAATGCCAGTACAGGCGGCTGATGAAGGCGCTGAGGCCGCCGCGGTGCCGTGTGGCCTGCTCGGGCAGCTGGGCCAGGTGCGCCCGGGTCTGTTGCACCACCTCGCGCATGCTGATGCAGCCCCAGGTCAGGTAGGCCGACAAGCGCGAGCAGGCATCCGGTGCCGACAGGGGCGATGAGATGCCGCCGCGGTAGCCCAAGCTGCGGGCGTTCAAGAAGCTGTGCAGGGTGGCCATCGCCAGCGGGCGGCCACCGCGCTGTCGCAAGGGCGGGTTGTGCTGCAAATGGCTCGGGGCCGTCATGGCCAAGGGCGCGACCTCGCCGCCCGGCCAAAACTGCAGGGTTGCCGGGTTTTGCACCGGCTCGGCCATGTGCTTTTCCCAGGCAGCCTGCCAATGGTTGCGGCTTTTCAATCGGCGCACCACACCGAACTGCGCAAACTCGTGCCACACCACGCCCTGCGCGCGGCACCACGCGCCCACCCGGAGATCCCGGGCATAGCTGGCGCCATTGCCGGTTTCTTCGTGCGAATAAAGCCCGGCGAACGGGGCCTCGGCCCAAATGGCGTTCAGCACCTCGGGCATCGCGCCGGTGTGGATCTCGATGCAGCCACCAAGCAGGCGCAACTGCTGGTCCAGCGCTTGCACCGACTCGCGCACAAATTCAAAGTGCTGCAAGGCTGCATCGGGTTGAGACCAAATTTCTGGCTCCACCACATAAATGCAACGAACGGCGCCCTGCTGCGCCGCTGCCGTCAGCGCCGCATGGTCTTGCCAGCGCAAGTCACGTTTAAACCAAACCAGCGAGTAGCGCATGTCGCTGTGGATTATTGGTCAAAAGCTGGCTTGGGTCAGAAACCTGAAAGACCAGGTGGTGTGCGCTCGTTGGACAGTGGGAGACGACGCGCCCAAATCAGCCCGCTGGCCGCGGGCTCTCGAAGCAGGCACGGCACAGCGGCCAAGTGAGCGCCGTGGCAATCAGGCCGCTCACCGCGCAGATCAGCGCGGCCATCGGAGCGCCCAGGTGCTCGGCCAGCCAGCCAATCGCCAGAAAGCCCAGCGGCGCGACACCAATGCACATGGTCATCAGGCCCATGGCATCTGAACGCCGGTCCGCCGGTGCGCTGGTGTACACCAGCGTCGGCTGCATCACCGCAAACCCGGACTGCGCTACACCGATCACCAGCAAAATGACACCCGTCAGCAGCACCTGTTGGCTCCAGGCGAAAGCGACCTGCAGCGCAAGAAACAACAGCACTGCCCCAACATACACCGGCCCATGGCGCAGGTGCCGAGCGATGGAGGTCAGCGCCAGCGCGCCCAGCAGCGAGCCGATACCGTCCAAGCTGGCGAGCAGGCCAACACCTTGGGCGTCGAGATGAAGCTGGTCCCGGCCGATCACCGGGATCATGCTCAGAACCGGCCAGCCGAACAGGTTGAACAGTACCGTGATCCACAGGGTTGACTGGAGCGGCCGGGATTCCCGCGCAGCGTTCAGCCCGCGCAACAACAGGTGGCGCATTGTGGGCTTGGTGGCGGCGTCCTGCGTTGGCGGCGGGTCTGCCAGGCCACCGAGCGCGGCAAGCACGGGCAGGTAGAGCAGCGTCGCGCACAGCAGCACCGTCTGCAGGCCGCCGTGCGCCAGCAGCAGGCCACCCAGCATGGGCCCGATCAGGCGGCAGGCGTTCGAGAACACGGCGTCCAGGGACATGGCCTGCGCCATGCGCCCGTGACCGGCCTGATCACCCATCAGCGCACGCCGCAGAGGCATGTCGCCGGCCCAGACAATGCCGTTGACAAAGCTGGCTGCCGCCAGATGCCAAACCGCGACAGTGCCGAAGGTGGACAGGATCAGCAGCAGTAAAGAGGTGGCCAACAGCCCCGCATGGGTCACGATCAGCAACCAGCGACGCGACATGTGTGAGGCCAGTGCGCCCAGCGCCAGGCCGAACAGGGACAGAGGTAGCAGCCGCAACATCATCAGGCTGGCCACCCAAAAAGCAGATTTGGTTTGGTCGTAGGTGAACACTGCGAAGGCCAGGATCTCGATCCAGCGGATCAGCGACATCAGCATGCCGACGGCCCATAGTCGGAGAAGTTGCTTGTCTCTGTGGATCGGCGCTGACGCTCGCCGATGCAGATGGTGGGGTGGGGTGCGCAAGGATCGCGGTTTCGTCAATGAGGAAGCGACACCAGACCATCCAGCACATGACCTGCAGCATTGGAAGGCAATATCGACACAATCTGACTATATCAGCCACCAGCCCTTGTCATCATTGCATAGCAAGCTACGATTGTTGTAGCAAATGACCGCGTGTTTGCCTTGCCGTGGAGAAACCCGTTGCCCATGGCTGCATGTCACGCCCTTTAATTCCATCACGAGCCACCAAAACCTGCGACTGATAAAAGCAGCGGCATCGGCGCCAACGCCACCGAACGTTGTCAGGCCGGGGTTGTCGTGGTATTTTCGGGAGAGTTCGACAATTTATTCACTTCGGAGAAATGCAATGGACCTGGGTCTCAAAGGAAAACGTGTGCTGGTCACCGGCGGCAGCAAAGGCATTGGGCGGGCGGTGGCGGAGGGTTTCGCGGCTGAAGGCGCCCATGTCTCGGTATGCGCTCGCAATGCCGCAGAGGTGGCCGCCACTGTGGCTGCGCTCAAGGGCATGGGCGTCAAGGCCTGCGGCCAGGCTCTGGATGTGGCCGATGCCGCTGCACTTGCCAAATGGGTGGCCGACAGCGCGGCGGAGCTGGGTGGCATTGATGCGCTGGTGTGCAACGTCAGCGCGCTGGCTGTTGGCGATTCGGCTGAGACCTGGGACAAGTCTTTCCGCGTCGACATGATGCACAGCGTGAATGCGGTCGCCGCGGCCGTGCCATTTCTCGAAAAATCGGCCAGCGCCTCGATTGTGCTGATTTCCAGCGTATCGGGCTTCGAGGTTGACTTTGCTGCCGGATCCTATGGTGCCATCAAGGCCGCCCTGATCCATTACGGCAAAGGCCTCAGCCGTCAACTTGTGGCCAAGGGCATACGCGTCAACGTGGTGTCGCCTGGCAACACCTACTTTGACGGTGGCATCTGGCAAAACATCGAGAAAAACGTGCCTGACCTTTACAGCTCGACCCTCAAGGTCAATCCCACAGGCAAGTTCGGCACACCGCAAGAGGTGGCGAATGGCGTGGTTTTCATTTCCAGCCCGGTGGCGAGCCGCATCTCTGGGACCAACCTGGTGATCGATGGCGCCCTGACGGTCGCGGTCTAGGAGCAACTCATGAGCGGTCACCATCACCACCATCATCAGCACACCATCCACCGCGAGCACATCCATCACGGCTGGAACAACGCATTCACGCCCAGCCTGAGAATCGCACCCGGTGAAAGCATTCAGTTCGAGACCCTGGACGCCTCCTCGGGGCAACTCAACAAGACTTCCACGGCACAAGATCTGGCCAAACTTGACCTTGGCCGGGTCAACCCTGTGACCGGCCCGGTTTATATCGATGGTGCCCAGCCCGGCGATGCACTCAAAGTCACGGTGCTGTCGTTTCGGCCCTCGGGCTGGGGCTGGACCGGCAACATACCCGGTTTCGGGTTGCTGAGCGATCAGTTTCCGGACGCGCACCTTCACCACTGGAACTACGACCCCAATGTTGCCACGTCGGTGATGTACGGGCCCGGCGGACGCGTGCCACTCAAACCCATGTGCGGAACCATCGGCGTCGCACCTGCGGAACCTGGCCTTCACAGCATCATCCCGCCCCGCAATGTGGGCGGCAATATGGACATCCGTGATATCGCAGAAGGCACCGAGTTGTACCTGCCGGTCGAGGTTGCAGGCGCCATCTTTTCGGTGGGTGACACCCATGCCGCGCAGGGGGACGGCGAGGTCTGCGGCACGGCCATCGAGAGCCCGATCGACGTGGCGCTCAAGTTTGAACTGATCAAGGGCGCCAATCTGCGCATGCCCCGGTATATGACACCCGGCCCGGTGTCCAGGCACCTCGACAGCAAGGGTTACGAGGTCACGACGGGAATAGGCCCGGACCTCATGACGGGCGCTCGAATGGCGGTGTCAGAGATGGTGGAGTTGCTGAGTCGGCGCTACGGTTACGCACCGATTGACGCCTACATGCTGTGCAGCGTCTGCGCCGACTTGCGCATCAGCTCCATTGTCGATATGCCCAACTGGGTTGTCTCCTTTTACTTCCCCCGGGTGGTGCTGGAGTAATTGCGCGGGCGATGGCCGTGACGCAAACTGCAATCCCGACCCGGCGCGACTGCCTGCAGGCGCTGCTGGTCGGCGCCCTGGGTGTGGGCGTCGCCCCGGCCAACGCCCAGTCCCCCGCCGACGGCGTGGAGGATGACACCTGGGCGGACACTGACCGCAAGCGCGATGTGCCGGTCAGGGTCCGCTGGCCGCAGCCGGACCAGCACAACACCGATCTGCCGGTGGTGCTTTTCTCGCATGGTTTGGGCGGCACGCGAGATGGGGGCATGGTCTGGGGCCAGGCCTGGGCCGCTGCGGGCTTTGTGGTGGTGCATCTTCAGCACCCGGGCAGTGACTTGGCAGCGGTAAGCCGCACGGCCACCTCTTTCAGTGACAAAGCCGGCCTGCGGGCCGCTGCCGGCGCCGCACAGCTGTTGGCACGCCTGCAGGACGTGGGTTTTGTGCTGAACCAGATCGGCCTGCGCCATGCGGCGCGGCAGGGGCGCTGGGCCACAGCGCGCCCTGGCACGGTGGGCTTGAGCGGCCACTCCTTCGGAGCCCACACGACCCTGGGCATGGCCGGCCAGCGTTACCCGGGTTTCGAGGGCATCAGCGAAGCACGGCTGGCGTCTTTCATCGCCTTCTCGCCCACCGTTCCAGCGATCGGAGACGCTCAGCAAGCCTTCGGCCGCCTGAGTCGACCGGTGTTGGCGCTTACCGGCACACGAGACGACGATGTGCTGGGTAACGGCGCCACACCTGACAAACGCATTGCGGTTTTCGCCGCCCTGCCACCCGGCGGTAAAGCCCAGCTGGTGCTTCAGGATGCGGACCACATGACCTTTGGCGGCCAAACCGGGCGCGCCGCCGAGATCGTGCCGCGCGAGTCCGTAACCCGGGACCAGCAGGCACGCGATCACGCGCTGGTGGCCGCCATCACCACCGACTGGTGGCGCGCCACACTGCTGGACGACGCGGCAGCGCGAGCCCGGCTCATTGCGCCGGCCGGACTTCGCCCGGGCGACCGGTGGCAGCAGAAATAACCGGTGCGCTGGTGCCGCGCACTGGACGTTAGGGCAATACCAAACGATAAACCGTCTGCGTCGCACCCATCACAAAGAAAACATGGCCCCCGCTGACCATCACTTGGTTGGGCGCCGCCTCGATCCGCAGCGTGCTGCTACGCGTGGCAGCATTCCAGCTGTAGACCTTGCCGGATTCGCCAAACAACAACTGCCCAGCGCCCGCGCCGTAGAGAACCGCCGAACTCAGGCTCGAAACCGTGCTCGTGCTGCCCAGTGCAGATGCCTTGATGCCAGTGACCGTGGTGACTGTGCCGCCGAACTTTCCAGTGCTGGTACTGGTGACGGTTTCGCGCCAGGCCAGTACGCCGTCTCGCAGCACAAAGCCCTCGCTGGCGTTGCTAGACACCATCTGGATGCTGCCTCCGGCCACCGGTTGACTCATCAGGTTGGCGCTGCCCCCCACAGCGCTACCCGTGGCTGACTGCAGCCACGCCACTGTCTGCCCATCAGTCTTGGGGTAAACGCTGCGGGTGCCGCCGCTGCTGAGTTTGACTGACGTGTTATTCAGAGAAGACCAGCGGTACACATCAAAGGTGGAGGTGACGCCCTCGCCCCCGCTTTGCGCGCCGTAAAAGAACACCACATTGCCGTTGGCATCGACAAAGAAGTCGTACTCGTTGTTAATCAGGTAATTGCTGCCGCTGGGCTGGATGATGGTGCTGTAGGTGCCGGTGGCAACTTGGAAGCGGGTGAAGGTGCCCGGATTGCTGCCCGCAGCGTCAATCCAGATCACATTGCCGCCATGCGCCCTGGGGTACTGCTCGTAAGCCCTCCCGCCCCCAACCTTGCTGCTGATCGCATTCGGGTTGTTGGTGGACAGGTTGGTTTTGATGCCAGTTGGGCTCCACTGGTAGATGCATTCCAGCGGGCAATCGGCGTAGCCTGTGCCGGTGGACCCCAGGAAGCCACCTTCGACGTAAACATAGCCGCCATCCATGGCCCAGTTGTAGAGGTAGGGGATGCCGCTGGCACCTTGCAGCGTGACTTCGGTGCCGTTTGTGGTGTTGCGCACCCGGTAACTGCCGTCTTCGGCCTTGTACAGCAGCAAAGCGGGGTTGGATTCATCCACCTTGATCAGTTGTCCCGTGGCGCCCAGGCTGAACATCGGCGTGTAGGCCAGGGTCGGGCTTGAGGTCACCGTCACTGTTCGCTGCAGCACCGTGGTCTTGTTGCCAGAATCCGTGGCACGCACGGTGAGGGTGTAGCTGCCTGACGACAAACCGGATAGGTTGAAGCTACCGGTGAAATTAGCTGCTGTGCTGTTCAGGAATTCAACATCGCCCAGGCTGGCAGTGACGCGGAGGGTTCCGCTTCGGTCACTGCTGGCAGAACCAGCCAACTGCAGGGTGCCGGTGACAAAGGCGCCGTCCACCGGGCTGCTCAGGGTCAGCACCGGCAGGTTGGCGATCGGCACTGCCAGGGTGATGGTCTTGCTGCCACCATTGCCGTCGGTAGCAGTCAACAGCATGGTGTGGTCGCCTGAGCCAGCCTGACTGGCGTTGACCGTGAAGCGGTAGACATCGTTGGCGCCCGAGCAGTAGCGCGAACAGGCGTTCGGCGCCGTCAGGCTGCCAACGGCCACCCCGTCAAACTTGGCCTCCACCCGGGCGATGCCGAACTGGGAGCTGGCCCGCACGTCCACCAGCACAGTGCCGGTGCTGCCTGAGACGCTGGCGTTGATCGCCAGGTTGGAGTTGGATACCTGCACACTGCGCCGCACCTCGGTGTAAGAGTCGGGTGCCACCTGCACCTTCGCCAAGATCAGGTGGGCACCGTTGGTCTCGGTGTTGGTGGTCCAGGTCAATGGGTTGCCCACACCGCTGCCCACACCGCTGCTTTTGCCAAGGCTGCGCAGGTCGGCGTACCAGTTCACCCCCTGCCAAGCGGTGTTGCCCGAAAGCGATAGCTTGACGCTTCCAGAAACCGGCTCGGTCTGGTCCAGCACAATCTGCGGCGCTGCTTCGGGTGCGGCGACGCTCACCGTACTTTGGCCTTGCGGGGTGGAGATCACCACTGTGCGGTCTGGCAGCACGGCTTGCACCCGGTATACCATGCCCACCGTCACAGCACGTTGCCACTGCATCAAGCTGCCGGTGCCACCCAGGCCCGCCAGCGTCTCTACGGCACTGAAGCTGCCATCGGGGTTTTGCGCTTCTACCCGGTACTTGCTGCCGCTGGGGTAGGTGTCCGTCCAGGCCAGTTGCACCATGTTGCTGGTCAGGCTGACCAACGAGGTGAGTTGGGCGGTGGTGGCGGCCACCCCGTCGCTTACCACCTGCTTGACCGCTGTGGTGCTGGCAGTGCCGGCCAGGGCAGTAGCGACCAGGGCGACTTGGCGGGCGTTGAGCTTGCTGCGCATTGCGTCCAGCAGTTGGTCGTGTTTGTCACCTGCGGTGCTGTCGGTGGCAGTTGCAGCCTTCAGAGGGCTGGCGGCGAAGTCGGCGGGCAACTGGGTGGTGTCGACTGTGCCGGTGAGCACGGTGGTGACGTCGACCTGGGCGGATTTGAGGCGTGCCGAGCTCAAATTTTGCGTGGCAGAGCTTGCATCGAAGGCCGAAAAAAAGGCGGCTGGTGGCTGACCCAGCGCGCGGGCAGCGAGCATCTCGGTCAGAGGCGTGACATTGACCGTCGCAGCGTCAGCCGTGCCATCTGCGCCACCGGCTGCGCTGTGCAGGGTACTGCCGTCAGTTGGGTCGGTGGCTTGGAGCAGGCATGGCAGGGTGCCGCCTGTCACACTGATCTGGAAGCGTCCATCGTCAGCAGTGGTTGCACTGCCGCTGCCCACCTGGCACTTGGCACTGATCGCTGCGGCGGCGATGGCTCGGCCGGTGGCGGCGGTACCGCTGAGGGTCAGGACGGTTGGCATCGAGCCAGGTGTCGGGCTTTGCTCAGGTCCACCCGCTGCGCCTAAACCGGCGGAATTGCTACCTCCACCACAGCCGCTAAAGAGAATAACCACCAAGATGGCCAGAGCCAGATGCAGGCCGGCGAGCTCACGTTTGATTTGCATAGCACTCCCCAATAGGTTGGCGCCTTTGCGGCGTCCTTGATGAGATCAAGCATAACGGACTCTGAGCTCACATGGTGAGCCCGGCCAGACACTACAACCACCGCCAGACCGTGCGCCACGCCGCCATGACGGCAGACCGCAACCGCACCAGGCGCAGCTGATTGCGCCGGGACAGCCGCCCCCCTGCCATGCCGAAGTGCGCCGCGTCACGCAACAGATAGGCCTGTGGTCGCCCGCGCATGACGGGGTTCATCGGTGTGGCTTGGCGGTAGGTCATTGTTTTGTTCATCGTGTGTCTCCTGGTCCAGCTATTATTTGGGCCTTATGGCTCAAGAGGTGAGCCACTAAAATCGGACTAGCGACACATGGACCGAACCGAGCGCTTTTACAAAATCGACAACCTGCTGCATGTGAATGCGGTGGTGCCCATAGCGCGCTTTCTGCGTGAGTTGGAGGTGTCGCGGGCCACCTTCAAGCGCGACATCGAGTACATGCGCGACCGGCTCAATGCACCGATCGAATGGGACCGGGGGGACGGCGGCTACCGCTATGCATCCGGTGTCACTGGCCAGCAGCAGTCGCTGCCCGGGCTGTGGTTCAACGCCAGCGAGGCCTACGCCCTGCTGATGATGCAGGCCCTGCTGGCCGAGATGCAGCCAGGCTTGCTGGGGCCGCACATTGCGCCACTCAAGGCCCGCTTGCGCGCTGTGATCGAGTCGGGCCACCACCCAGCCGGTGATGTGGAAAGCCGGGTCAAACTGCTCAATGTGGCCGCCCGGCCGGTGGCGGACAAGCATTTCGAGGTGGTGGCGGCCGCCCTGCTGGGACGCCAACGCCTGCAGATTCGCTATTACAGCCGGGTGCGCAATGAGGCCAGCGAGCGCGAGGTGTCACCGCAGCTGCTGATCCACCACCGGGGCAACTGGTACCTGGGCGCCTGGTGCCATCATCAGGAGGCCATGCGCTCTTTTTCCATGGACGCGATGGAGCAGGCCACGGTCTTGAGCAAAGCGAGCAAGGCACTGCCCAAGAAGGCGCTGGACGGCTTTGTAGGCCAGGGCTACGGCATTTTTGCGGGCAACCAGGTGCAATGGGCCAGCCTGCGCTTTACCGAGGAGCGGGCGCGCTGGGTGTCCCGCGAGCTGTGGCACCCGCAGCAGCGGCTAAGCCCGCAGGACGATGGGCACCTCATCATGGAGTTGCCGTTTACCGACGGGCGAGAGCTGGCCATGGACATCCTGCGGCAGGGGCGCCATGTGGAGGTGCTGGGGCCGCCAGAACTCCGGGCTCAGGTAGCGCAGGAGCTTAAGGAGACGCTGCGGCAGTATGCGGATTCAGGCCTTGGCCTTGGCCAAAGATGAATTGCCGCGACGGAGAAATTTACTGGGAATCTGAGAACCGGCAAAACATTTGCTCGCTTCAAGCAGCACCATCCGGCGGTAAGCCGGACACTTTACTTGGGAGGCGTTGGGTCTTCAGAATTCACCCCACTGCCTTCAAGCTTTAGGCCCATGCCTACTTTGCGGGCATCTCCGCCAGCCGTTTTGCAGATTCCTGAAGCTGACCAAGGATGGGCTCCGCAATGCTTGAGGGGAATCCCGCAGGCAGCTGGGCAGTAACCTGCGCAATGGCTGCGGGTGTGTGATTGATGATGCCTTGAATCATTGGCTCCATGTCTGTCCCAATCCCGCAACGCGACGCCATGGCATTGAAATGCCGGCGGAGGATTTCTTTCAGGTGGTAGTGCCTGTTCTTTCCTGAGATGGCCATAGCCAGCTTTGCCTTGTGCATTGACATCTGATGTGCAGCGCCCCCTTCAACCGGCCACATTGAAAGAACGTCATACAAAGGCGTCATGCGGTACCGCCCTTTCTGAAGAATTTGCAGGCTGAAGTTCTTGGCGTGGCCGTCTGTGGCCGCCAGCATCCAGAACAAGACCATCGCGCTCATGAAAGTTTGGAGGTCGGAGCTCGCGTTGGTCGATTGCTGGAGCACTTTGCAGATGTCTACGACTCCGGGGCCTCCTTCGCTCTCGTATTTTTTGTACGGAGCAACTCCAAGAACCTGGCAAAAGTCTTCCTGCGGTAGCCGCATCCACCAAGTGCCTGACGAGTGCAGTCTGCGGTCAATGCGCTCAACGACCAGCACTCGCTGTTCCCCGAAGTCGCGAATCTGCGACTGGGCCACCGGCAACCCATATGCCTGAAGAATGCGAGAGCAAAGCCACTCATTTTCGACCGACGTGCTCATGTCGATGCGCCCGTCGCGACCTACCTTGCCCAGGGGAAGCTTGAAAATGTGCGTGGTGGGTGTCGTACCGCGCGGTCGCATCCACTGGTTGTGGTGCCAGAGGAGAGCCGTTTTTTCGTGGGCGCCTGCCAAGGAGATTCTGAAGTCGTCCTCGTCCGCGTCCGGTTGACCGAGTCCCGCTCCCGGGGCCACCGCCCGCTTCAGATGCACCTCGACCTCTGCGTCCGAGAGTGGTGTGCCTGCAATGGCGTCGTAGCCAATCGGTTGCTCATCTTCTGGCAACAACTGGATGGCGCCCACACAGTCCCGACCGATCGCCTGCAACAGTGCAAAGGCTTCGGTGGAACCTGTCTTGAATTTGCCTGCAAGGCGGTTTCGAATTGGCTCGCTGTCGGGTAACAGGTTGTCAAAGAAGTTCAGTACCCGAGCCCCTTTAAGCGGCGCATTGCCAATGGTGAACGGCAGCGACAGTGACAGCGGACGACCCGCGAGAGACTGTACCCATTGAGGGTCGTACTGCAGCTCGACGTCTGCGCGCGTAGGCAGGCGCCAGGTGCCAACGCGTTGACCGTTAGACCAGACTGAGAGGGCTCGGCGATGCGAGTTGCGGCCCACGGGGTTACCACTCCGGCTCTGAAGGTGTTAGGGAGTCTCCAGGCGCGACGCTGTCTGCCGACACGACGCTTGATTTCGCACCCGGCGACTTTTCTCTCAGGGTGAGCTCCAGCCCCAGTTGCGCGCTCATGCTGAGCAGCATGTCAAGGCTCATCGCAGCAGCGTTTGTCTCCAGCTTTGACAGCCGTGACTGGGATATTCCCGCACGAGCGGCCACGTACGCCTGGGAATAGCCCTTGTGCTTGCGAGCAGACTGCAGGAGAAGTCCGACTTGCTGCGAATTGGAAAGAATTTGCTCCACAGTTTATTCCTCCAACGAATAAATGCAGCATATTCCTCGGAAGAATAAATGTCAAGTATTCTTATTGAGACTAAATGAAGATTATTTCCTAGGCGCATATGAAGACCGGCTGGTGATCCTCGACGAGATCCACCGCGCGCCCGATCTGTTCCAGACATTGCGGCGCGGACAGCTATCCGATCAGCCAAACGGTCGAAGCCATTGCTTTGGCGACCCTGATGCAAGATCTGACAAGACTGCACTGACCGTGGGTTAGGCGCCCTGGCAAATTGACCTTGCTGCTCTCGCGGTGCTCAGGCCAGTCGGCCAATCTTGTGAGAAGCATCTGTCAAGTGCGAATGCAGCGCCTCCAGGCAGGGTTGGAAACCGGCACTGAACCCGGTGTCGCTTCGCAATCGGGCCAGATAGGTCTGCGCCAAACCATGTGCCGCCCGCCATGTTGCCCCATCTACAGCCGGATGCATGTGCGCGGATGACACCGTATCTATCACCACACCGCCTGCGGTGGGGCTGAAAGCCATGGGCAGCATGTCATAGGCAGGGCTCAAGGCATAGGGCCTTCCCCGGTCGCTCACAAAGGACAGGTTACCGGCGTGCATGTCGGTATTGCCAATCAGCGTCCCGAACGCGTACAGCAGTGTGGCACCTGCGTGCGCCTGTGCGGTGATGACCTTTTGTCTGGCCAACTCAGCCGTCACCACCGGCCACGGTGCCGTTGCGTTCCCGACAAACTCCCCATCCAGAGCAGCCAATGACATCAGGGTACGTCGGCCAAAAGCGCCGACCCGGTCAAACCGGTCGAGCTCCAAAAAGCGCTGTACCCCTGCGTCCATCACCCGCGACGCAGCCGTCGACACCCCGGCTGCTGCCAGCGTTTGCAAAGCCAGATGCTCGGCCAGCAGCAAGTCGCGCCAGCGTGCCGCAATGGGGTTGTCATCGGCGACTGAAAACTTCACCAAGACATGGCCTCTGTCGGACCAAGTACAAAACTTGGGCTGCTCGCCGCCCGCAGATGACCCAGTGTCCCCTGCGGTAAGCGCCTCAGTTGCCAAGCGCGGGTAATCGTCGGCACCCGCCGCCACAGGTGCCGGTGCATTGACGAACCGGTCCCGGGCGAGGTCCCCCAGCAGCACATTGCCGACCGCGTCGCCCCTGAAGAGCAGCAGGGCACGCAGTGCATCGGTGTCGCTCCAATGCCGAACGTCAGCAGGCAAGCCCATACCGGTCGCGTGTTGACGCGCATAGGCGCGCCCCAGAAAACCCTGGGGACGCATGTCGGTTAACCACCAGGGCAAGCCAGCGTGATAGCTTGTCTGGCCATTGGCGTCCCGCATCACAAATCCGTCGGGCCTGACCGGCGTGAGCTGCCCCAGCGCTTCGATTTGGCCCGCTGCATTGACACGGTAGACCGGCATGTCGGGCAGGCCCCGAAAATTGTCCCGCAGCGCGTAGTGCGTGGACCGTGCAGCACCTAGCGTAACGATTTCTCCGGGCATGGATGCCAAAGCCCGTGCAAGGGTCGGTCGGGTAACACCAAGGCCGGCACACAAGGCGCCAGCGGGAACAGGACCCGCTGCCAGCGCGGTTCGGATGTGGTCGACGCGGTCCATGGTGAAAAGCTTATAAACAATTCATGTAACGATATTTGTTACTATTTTATCCGGCTGCTAGGTTTCCTGCAGTCGCTCCCCCGCTTGACGCCAATCTTGGCTGTATCTACAAGTGGCCTATTCGTCGGGCGGTACTCGAATTCAAACAAGCTCGTGACCAACCGCCTTCAGCTTGCTGGCCAGATGGGCAATGTGGGCTGGCCCCACCTCGCAGCAACCGCCCACGATTGTTGCCCCCATCCCCACCCAGAGCATGGCGAACTCGGCATATTTCTCAGGCGTCAGGTCGTGGCGGTGGGTCAGTTCCTTGACTGTCGGCGCATCTTTCAGGAAATTGTCCGAGATGTGGGTGAAGCCATTGGCATAGGCGCCAAAGGGCAGGCCCAGTGCCTTCAGCGCGCCCAAAGCCGCCGTCATCGCCTCGGGCACCGAGCAATTGGCCAGAACCGCCGCCACCGGATAGCGCGCAACCACCGCCGCCAGGCCCGAGACCGGCTCGCCCGAGCGCAGCTTCGTCCCGTCATGATCATCAACCGAGACCGACAGCCAGACTGGCCGCCCCGAGGCTTGCGCCCCTTTGGCCACAGCTTCTGCCATCGACAGCGAGGCCATGGTCTCGCACAGGATCATGTCCACATGCGGCCCCAGAATCCGCGCCACTTCGGCATATTTCGGCGCAGCCACCTCGACCGGTTCGGCCAGATCGGGTCGGTAGGAGGCCTTCAGCGGCCCGATCGACCCCGCAATTCGCACGTTCCTTCGTTGACCCTTGGCCTCATGGGCCTCGACCAGGGCGCGCAAGTGCAGCGCCTGGAAGAGATGATCCAGGTCCACGCGTTCCAGCCGGTCGTGGTGGATGGCATAGGTGTTGGTTGTGGCCACCGTGGCCCCGGCGTTGAAGTAATCCTCGTGGATCTCGCGCACCATGCCGGGGTGGTCGATCATGACCCGCGTCGCCCACAAGGGCGTCGGCTCGTCGCCCGACCGCGCCAACAGCTCTTGCCCCATTCCGCCGTCCAACAATGTGATCTTGGCCATCTCGCTCTCCTGTTATTTTCTGAACCATCTACGCCGCACGTTCGAAGTTTAAGGGCTTGATCTGAGGGGTTCTGCTGGTCCGTGTCGCACGTTGACAGTCGACCTATGTGCGCACATAATACGTGCAAATTAATGGGTAATTTCAAATGAACATCACGCTTTCAGTTGACGAACAAGTCGCACAACGTGCCCGAGAGGCCGCCCAAAAGATGGGGAAGAGCCTGAACCAGGTCGTGCGCGATTACTTGGAGCAACTCGCCGGTGGTGCGCTCCGTGGTCAGCAATGGTCGCAGTTCGAAGAGCGCTGCTTAAACTCTGGGGCCAAGCTC
>JBAXMQ010000050.1:0-21951 GCA_037134215.1 Betaproteobacteria bacterium | reverse complement strand
GCCCACATTGACGTGGGGCTTGGTACGTGTGAATTTTTCTTTTCCCATTTTTCAGACTCCGAAAAGTGACTGGACTGACTAAGCAAACATCTCTTTGCGCCAGACAGCCACCGGAGGGACTGTCGACGCACCACAAACTGGTGCCCATTGCGGGAATCGGACCCGCGACCTCTCCCTTACCAAGGGAGTGCTCTGCCACTGAGCCAAATGGGCCTTGTTGAACCGCCGCAGCGCTGCCATTCAACATCAAACTACTCACCTCAACCGGCGAAACTGGAGCGGGAGACGGGAATCGAACCCGCGTCATTAGCTTGGAAGGCTAGGGTTCTACCATTGAACTACTCCCGCATCGCCCCGCATCGCGCCTGTTCCTTTTCACTGGTGGAGAGGGCTGGATTCGAACCAGCGTACTCGTAAGAGGGCAGATTTACAGTCTGCTGCCATTAACCACTCGGCCACCTCTCCTCGGTGAACCGCAGATTATGCCACTAAACCATGACCAACCCGGAAATCAGGTGACGCGCCGGGCTTACCAAACGATCGGCTGATTGCCCTGTTCACGAAGGAACGCACTGGCTTTGCCGAAGTGGCCGCATCCCAAAAATGGCTGGGGCGGTCGCGAGGCCGACAACGGAGAGGGATGGTTGGCCGTGAGCACCAGGCAGCCCTGTGCGGCGCCCCGACCAGCCAGCAACACCTGCTTGGCCTGGGCGTGCGCACCCCAGAGCATAAAGACCACCGGCTGCGGCCGCTCGGCCACGGCGCGCACGATCTCATCGCTCAGGGCTTCCCAGCCGCGGCGGGCATGGCTGGCGGCCTGGCCGGCCTCCACGGTCAAACACGTGTTGAGCAACAGCACGCCCTGCCGGGCCCAAGACGCCAGCGAACCGTCCGCTGTTGGCCGAGCCCCCGCCTGTGCGCCGGCGGCTGCGTCCCGCGCAATTTCCCGGAAGATGTTGCGCAGGGAGGGCGGCGGGCGCACACCCGGTGCGACGGAAAAAGCCAGGCCCTCGGCCTGACCTGGCCCGTGGTAGGGGTCCTGCCCCAGAATCACGACCCGGACCTGGTCCAGCGGCGTCATGGCCAGGGCCCGCAGCGGCTGTGGCGGATAGACCACAGTGCCCGCGGCCAGCCGCTCCTGCAGATAGCGGGTCAGCGCCTGGCCGGTCTGACCGGCCAGAAAACGACCGAGCAGCGGCTGCCAATCGGGTGCAACGCAGGATGGCGCTGGCGGCCAGTCCGTGCGCTGCAAGCGGTTGAAGCGGTTGAAGCGGTTGGCCGCATCCTCCGTGACATCAAACACGAAATCAGCCTGAACGCCTTGTAGCACCTGCATTAGTTGCTATGTAATATATAGCGCATGGATGACTTGCAAGCTTCGGCCAGTCAGGCAAACATTTGGGCCAGGGCCAGCCCGGGGTCGTCGGCGCGCATGAATGACTCACCCACCAGAAAGGCATTAACGCCGGCCGCCGCCAGACGCAGCACGTCGTCACGGCTCTGGATACCGCTTTCGCTGACCAGCAGACGGTCAGAGGGGATGTCGCGGCGCAAGGTCAGGGTGGTGTCGAGAGAGACCTCGAAGGTCTTGAGGTTGCGGTTGTTGACACCGATCAGAGGTGTTTTGAGTTGCAGGGCACGGCCCAGTTCGGCCGCGTCATGCACCTCGACCAGCACTGCCATGTCCAGGCTGCGCGCGATGGCTTCGAAATCCCGCATCTGGGCATCATCAAGGCATGCCGCGATCAGCAGGATAGCGTCGGCCCCGATCGCACGCGACTCGTAAACCTGGTAGGCGTCGACGATGAAGTCCTTGCGCAGTACCGGCAAGGGGCAGGAGGCGCGAGCCTGCTTCAGGTAATCGATCCGGCCCTGGAAAAACTGCTGGTCGGTCAGCACCGACAGGCAGGCGGCACCATGTTCAGCATAGGTCTGGGCGATGTCGGCCGGCTCGAAGTCGGCCCGCAACACCCCCTTGGACGGGCTGGCCTTTTTGATTTCGGCGATGACCGCAGCGCGCCCGGCGGCAATGCACTCACGCATAGCGCCCAGAAAGTCACGGGTGAGTACGCGCGATTCGGCGTCAGCACGCATCTCAGCGAGCGGTTTGCGCTGCAAGGCAGCGGCGACCTCCTGGCGTTTGACAGCCACGATCTGGTTCAGGATATCGGACATGGGGGCTTACCGGAACGCCAACGGGCCGAACAGGAGGCGCGGACCGGGCTTGTTAAGATTTTCGCAGAAAGCCGGTACCGGGCGCGGTTAACATGGCCGCTTGCAGCGCCGGTCAATCCTGCCCTGACCCACGCCAACGAGGACCCCGCATGTCAGACCCCCTCGCCACCCCACCACCTCTGGCTGCGGCGATCCAGCGCGCGACCTACCGCGACTTCGGGCAGCCCGGCATTGACCGAGTGCGCGAGTTCTACCTTAACAACCACACACACCAGACGCTGGATTTCGTGCTGGGCAAAAAGGACAAGTGGCTGCAGTTCAGGGAAAGGGAAATGACCCCCTGGCAGGGGCTGGATTACCTGAACACACTGGTCGACGAGTCGGACCCTGACATCATCCTGCCCCAGATCAGCCACCTGCTGCAAACCGCCGAGGCGATCCGCGCCGATGGTCACCCCGACTGGTTTGTGCTGACTGGCTTTGTACACGACCTGGGCAAGGTGCTGTGCCTGTTCGGCGAACCGCAGTGGGCGGTGGTGGGTGATACCTTCCCGGTGGGTTGCCACCATTCGCAGCGGATTGTGTACCCCGAGTTTTTTGCCGCTAACCCGGACAGCCAAGACAGCCGCTACAACACCGAACTGGGGATCTATGCCCCGAATTGCGGGCTGGACCGGGTGCACATGTCCTGGGGCCATGACGAGTACCTGTTCCACCTGCTCAAGGACTATTTGCCGGAGCCCGCGCAGTACATGATCCGCTACCACTCCTTTTACGCTTGGCATCGGGAGGGGCAGTACCGGCACCTGACCGATGCCCGCGACGAAGCAAACCTGCCCTGGGTGCAGAAGTTCAACCCCTACGATCTGTACTCCAAGAACCCGAACCCACCGGTGTTGGCCGAACTCAAGCCCTATTACGAGGACCTGATGGCCAAGTACCTGCCGGCCACACTCAAGCTCTGACCCGACACACACCCACACGCCATGACCACATCCCTGTTACCCGATCACCTGGCGGCTCGGCTGCGCTTTGCAGTCAACCTGGCGCGCCAATGCGGCGCATTGGCCGTGAAAGAAGCGGCCCAACTTCAGATCAGCGCCAAAGGCGCGCACGATGTGCTGACGCAGGCCGACCTGGCGGTCGAGCAACTGATCCGCGCCGAGGTGGCCCGGGCCTTTGCCGGCGACCTGGTGGTGGGCGAAGAAATGGGTGGGCAAGACGCGGTGGGCGGCGCGGGCAATTTCTGGCTGGTGGACCCCATTGACGGCACCGCCAATTACGCCACCGATGTGCCGCGCTGGTGCATCTCGATCGGCTACCTGGAGGCCGGCAAACCGGTATTGGGCGTGCTGTTTGACCCGCTGATGGACCGGCTTTACAGCGCCGGGCTGGGCGCAGGCGCCTGGCTCAACAGCCGGCCGATTCGGGCACGCAACACAAGCGCGCTCAATGGCGCCACGGTGGAGCTGGGTTGGTCCCCGCGCAGCCAGCCCGCCGCCTACCTGGGCAAGGCGGCGGCTCTGCTGGCCGCCGGCTGCGCCTTCACGCGGCGCGGCTCGGGCGCGCTGGGGCTGGCCGATGTGGCCGCCGGTCGGGTTGATGGTTACGCCGAATTGCACATCAACGCCTGGGACTGCGCCGCCGGCATTCTGCTGGTGACCGAGGCGGGCGGGCGGGCCAATGACTTCTTCACGCCGCAGGGCATCCACAGCGGCGGCATGCTGGTGGCGTGTGCCGCAGACCTCTACCCTGCCCTGCATGGGCTGATGACCCACACGCCCTGACCGACGCAGTCTCGGCCGTACCCGGCCGGTACTGGCGAGCAGATGGCTGATACCCCGGTGGCAGTGGCGCTGCGTCAGAGTGATGTGATGTTGTTGAGCGACTGGAGTATGCCCTTGGCGGCGCTACGCTGAGCGCTTGCTAACGTGTGTGGCGCTCCGGTCAAGGTGGCGCCGGGCTGAGCGGCTCCGCGGCTGTCCCCCGCCCTGCGGGCTCCTCCTTGATGCCGCTGCGCCGCTCAGCCCGTCACCACCTTGACGACCCTCGCACGCAATCAACTGGACACCGGGCTCCAGGTATTCGGTTATTGAGCCTTACCCAACCAGGGAGGGGATGGCGTGCCTGCTGCAGCGAGGTAAAAGGGGGAGCCCGCAGGGCGGAGGACACGAGCGGCAGCAGGCACGCCATCCCCGCCAACGCCAACGCCAGCGCCAACGCCAAAAACAAACGCCAACGCCAAAAAGCGCCAATCACCGACCCGGCGGCGGCTCCCGCTCATCCAGTGGCACAAACGGCCCCTGCATGCGCTGCTTGATGTAGCGCTCGCCGTGCTCCGACCTCGCCAGCCAAATCCAAAGCCACAAGCCCAGCAGCGGAGCACCCACCACCGCCAGAATCGTCAGGACCAAGGTCATGCGGCCGGCTTCAGGGCTTGGGTCAGCGCCACCAGCTGGTCCAGCCGGGCGCGGGCTGCACCAGAGGCCAAGGCCGCGCGGGCCTGCGTCACGCCGGCCTGCATGGTGGGGGCCACGTTGGCGGCATAAAGGGCGGCGCCGGCGTTGAGCACCACGATGTCTCGGGCCGGACCCGGTTCATTGTTTAGCACGGACAACAGCATGGCTTTGGACTGCTCGGGCGTTTCTACGCGCAGGCCGCGGTTGCTGGCCATGACCATGCCGAAGTCTTCTGGGTGGATCTCGTACTCGGTGATTTCGCCGTCTTTCAATTCCCCCACCAGTGTGGCCGCACCCAGGCTGACCTCGTCCATGCCGTCCTTGCCGTAGACCACCAGCGCATGCTCAGCACCCAGACGCTGCAGCGCCCGCACCTGGATGCCGACCAGATCGGGATGAAACACGCCCATCAGGATATGGGGCGCGCTGGCCGGGTTGGTGAGCGGCCCCAGAATATTGAAGATGGTGCGCACCCCCAGTTCACGCCGGATGGGCGCCACGTTTTTCATGGCCGGGTGGTGGTTGGGCGCGAACATGAAGCCGACGCCGACCTCGTCGATGCAGCGGGCAATCGCCTCCGGCGCCAGACTGATGTGCACGCCCAGGGCCTCCATCACGTCGGCGCTGCCGCTCTTGCTGCTGACACTGCGCCCGCCGTGCTTGCTGACACGGGCACCGGCGGCTGCGGCGACAAACATGGAACAGGTGGAAATGTTGAAGGTGTGCGAGCCGTCGCCGCCGGTGCCGACGATGTCCACCAGATGGGTCGGGTTGGCCACATGCACCTTGGTGGAAAACTCGCGCATCACCTGCGCCGCAGCGGTAATCTCGCCAATGGTTTCTTTTTTGACGCGCAGGCCGGTGATCAGTGCGGCCATCATCACCGGCGACATGTCCCCGTTCATGATGAGGCGCATGATGTGCAGCATCTCGTCGTGAAAAATCTCGCGGTGCTCGATGGTGCGCAGCAGGGCTTCTTGCGCGGTAATTTTGTTGCTGTGGGGCATGTTGAGGGTCGTCAGGGGGTGGAAGGGTCGGCCAGGGCCAGTTTGAGGCCAAAGCCGATGAACAGGGCCCCAGCCAGGCGTTGCAACCAGGCCAGGCCGCCATGCCAGCGCTGCAGGCGGCTGCCGGCCCAGGCCGCCAGCAGGGCGTAGCCCAGGTTCACCGGCAGGGCATTGAGGTTGAACAGCAGGCCCAGCAGGACAAAGGTCAGCGCCTTGTTGCTGGCCTCGGCGCTGATGAACTGCGGCACAAAGGCCAGAAAAAAGAGCGCCACCTTGGGGTTAAGGGCGTTGGTCCAGAAGCCCTGCTGCACTATTTTTAGGTAGTCAATTGGGCCCTCAGCCCCTGTCACAGCTGGATTGTTAGCTCTTATTTCAGTAGCACTGGCTGGGCTACCGAGCCCTAGCAGGCTCCAGCCCACGTACAGCAAGTAGGCCACGCCCAGCCATTTCAGCACCGCAAACGCTGCGGCCGAGCTGGCCAACAGGGCACTCAGGCCCAGCCCGGCGGCGAGGATGTGGACAAAGATGCCGGCGGCCACGCCCAGCGCTGCCACCATGCCGGCACGCCGGCCAGCGCGCAGCGACTGGCTCACGACAAAGAGCACATCTGGCCCGGGTGTCAGGTTGAGCAGCAAGCCGGCCAGGATGAACAGCCCCAGGTGGTCGACGCCGCTCATGGCCACACCGCCTTACTGCGAGAAGAAATCGCCCATCACGGCCAGCGCCCGGTCAACGCCGGCGGCATCCACATCCAGGTGGGTGACGAAGCGCAGGCGGTACAGGCCGGTGGCCAGCACGCCATGGCGGGCCAGTTCAGGAATCAGCTCAGCCGCCCGCGCACGGGCTGCGCCCGCCAGGTCAACAAATACGATGTTGGTCTGCGGCGGCTCCACCACCAGACCCGGCAGGCGGCTCAGGCCGGCCGCCAGCCGCGTTGCCAGCGCGTGGTCCTCGGCCAGCCGCTTGACCTGGTGTGTCAAGGCAAAGTCGGCAGCCGAAGCCAGCAGGCCGGACTGGCGCATGCCGCCGCCGGCCATCTTGCGGATGCGGTGAGCCCGTGTGATCAGTTCACGGCTGCCGCACAGGGCGGAGCCCACCGGCGCGCCCAAGCCTTTGCTGAAGCAGACCGAGACGCTGTCAAAACAGGTGGCGATTCGGCGCGCCTCCAGGTAGGGGTCGGTGCCCAGTGCGGCCGCTTGCGCCACTGCCGCGTTGAACAGGCGGGCGCCATCCAGGTGGCGGGCCAGGCCGTGCTGGCGGGCCAACTCGGTCGCCTGTTGCAGGTAGGCCATGGGCATCAGCTTGCCGCCCAGCGTGTTCTCCAGCGCCAGCAGTCGGGTGCGGGCAAAGTGGGCGTCGTCCGGCTTGACCGCGGCGGCTATGTCGTCCAACGCCAGGGTGCCGTCGGGCTGGTGGTTCAGCGGCTGCGGCTGCACGCTGCCGAACACCGCCGCGCCTCCGCCTTCCCAGCGGTAACTGTGCGCCATCTGGCCCACGATGAACTCGTCCCCCCGCTGGCAGTGCGCCAGGATGGCACACAGGTTGCTCTGGGTGCCGGTCGGGACAAACAGCGCCGCCTCAAAGCCGAGCAGCCCGGCGATGTGGGTCTGCAGGGCGTTCACGCTGGGGTCATCGGCAAAGACGTCGTCGCCCAAAGGGGCGGCTGCCATGGCAGCGCGCATGCCCGCGGTGGGCTGGGTCACGGTGTCGCTGCGCAGGTCCACACGAATCGAGGTGTTGTTGGTGGTCATTTTGGGCTCCAGGCCTTATCAACAGGATGTTTTCAGCTATACAAATAGTAGCAGGCTTCAGGCTCTTGGCGCCAGAAAATTGGCCAGCATGGCGTGGCCATGCTCGGTCAGGATGCTTTCGGGGTGAAATTGCACGCCTTCAACATCGAGCGTGGCATGGCGCACGCCCATGATTTCGCCGTCTTCCGTCCAGGCCGTGATCTCCAGGCTGGCCGGGCAGGCAGCCCGCTCAATCGCCAGCGAATGGTAGCGGTTGACCGTGAACTGGGCTGGCAGGCCGGTAAACACGCCGACTTGCGTGGTGCTGATGACGCTGGTTTTGCCGTGCATCAGCTGCTGCGCCCGGACGATGTGCCCGCCAAAGGCGGCGCCAATGGCCTGGTGGCCTAGGCAAACGCCCAGAATGGGCACTTGGCCCGCAAACTGCCGGATGGCCGCCACCGAAATGCCGGCCTCGGCCGGCGAGCAGGGCCCGGGCGAGACCATCAGGCGGTCGAGCTGCCCAATCTGTAGCCGGGCCTCGATCTCGGCCAGCGTGATCTCGTCATTGCGCGCCACCGTCACCTCGGCCCCAAGCTCTCCCAGGTACTGCACGATGTTGTAGGTGAAGGAGTCGTAGTTGTCGATCATCAGCAGCTTCATTCCAGGCCCTCCTCCACCAATTCGGCCGCGCGCAGCAGGGCGCGCGCCTTGGCCTCGGTTTCACGCCATTCCAGCTCAGGCACCGAATCGGCCACCACGCCGGCAGCCGCCTGCACGTACAGCATCTGGTCCTTGATGATGCCGGTGCGGATGGCGATGGCCACGTCCATGTCACCGGCATAGCTCAGGTAACCACAAGCACCGCCATACAGGCCCCGCTTGCTGGGCTCGAGCTGGTCGATCAGCTCCATGGCGTGCACCTTGGGCGCACCAGTCAGCGTGCCGGCCGGAAAGGTGGCGCGCAGCACGTCCATGGCGGTCATGCCGTCACTCAAAGTGCCCTCGACGTTGCTGACGATGTGCATCACATGGCTGTATCGCTCGACGCTGAAGGCTTCGGTCACCTTGACGCTGCCGGTCTTGGCAATGCGACCAATGTCGTTGCGCGCCAGGTCGATCAGCATCACATGCTCGGCCCGTTCCTTCGGGTCGTTGATCAATTCAGCCTCGGCTGCCCGGTCCTGCGCCAGACTGGCGCCGCGCGGCCGGGTGCCGGCCAGCGGCCGGATGGTGATTTTTTGCTCGGTCTTGTCGCCAGCCGACACGGTTTCCTGGCGCACCAGAATCTCGGGGCTGGCGCCCACCACATGGAAATCACCCAGGTGGTAGTAGTACATATAAGGGCTGGGGTTGAGCGAGCGCAGCGCCCGGTACAGGCTCAGGGGCGACTCGGTGTAGCGCTTTTTGAGGCGCTGGCCGACTTGCACCTGCATGAAGTCGCCACCCTCGATCAGGCCCTTGGCGCGAGTGACCGCCGCCAGGTAGTCGGCCTTGGCAAATTCGCGTTCCACCGGGTAACCCTGGCTGGGTTTGACCAGTGGCGCACTGACCGAGTACTTCAGCTGTTCCTTGAGTTCGCGCAGACGGCGCTTGGCATTGGCGTAGGCCTCCGGCTGCGTCGGGTCGGCGTAAACAATCAGGTAAAGCTTGCCCGACAGGTTGTCGATTACCGCCAGTTCCTCGCACTGCAGCAGCACGATGTCGGGGCAACCCAGCGTATCGGGCGGGCAGCTGGCCACCAATTTTTTCTCGATATGGCGCACCGTGTCGTAGCCAAAGTAGCCGGCCAGGCCGCCACAAAAACGTGGCAGACCGGGCCGCAAGGCCACCTTGAAGCGCTGCTGGTAGGCGCTGATGAAGTCCAGCGGGTTACCGCTGACACGCTCCACCACCACGCCGTCGGTCAGCACCTCGGTCACGGCCTCAGAACCGAAGCCGCTGGCGCGCAGCAGGGTGCGTGCCGGCAGGCCGATGAAGCTATAACGGCCAAAGCGCTCGCCACCCACCACCGATTCCAGCAAAAAACTGTACTTGCCACCGTCGCGGGAATGGGCCAGCTTGAGGTAGAGGGAGAGCGGCGTTTCCAGATCGGCAAAGGCCTCCGCCAGCAGCGGGATCCGGTTAAAACCCTGCGCGCTCAGGCTCTTGAATTCGAGTTCGGAAATCACAGAGAGGGTGTCTTTCTCATCAGGGCCGACGCTGTGCTTGTCATGCGACAAGACTTGACGCGGGCGAGCAGCACGCGGTGCTGCGGTTCATTCGGGCAGGGTCGACTCAGGCGAACGCTGAAGCTTTGGGCCGCGACCGCCAGGGCCAGGCTCCCCGGTCGCTACGACCTGTGACGCTGATGCGGTGAATGAACATAGGTTCAGTGTAGCAAACCCTGATCAGCATGCCAGGCCAGCCAGCACTGCCGGCACCAGTGTCACGATCCGATAAGATGGGGTTGGCGTGAGCCGGGGCCTGAGGCATGCGATGGATCTGTCGGTCTGTCGCGACATGGCCCGACCCGGACGCCACTTCTACCAGACACCACCAAAGGCCAGCCATGAAATTTCGCAACCAGATCCTGTTACTGAGCCTGTTGGGGTTGCTCATGGCCTGTCTGGTAGGCGGCATCGGTTTGTTCAACACCCAGCGGCTGACGCTCGCCATCGGCGAGTCACAACGCATGGGCGAGGCGCTGGAGCAAAGCCAGCAGGCCGACATGATGCACGACGCGATCAGGGGCGATGTGCTCTTGTCGCTGCTGGGCGGCCTGAACAAGGACGCGGCCCAACTGGGCGAAGCCGAAAAAGGCTTGACGGAGCACACCGCCGCCTTCAACAAGGCCATGTCAAGCCTGCAGGGCCTCGCAGCTGCGGCAGAAGTCAAAACCGCCGTTGCAGCGACCCTGCCGCTGGTGGCCAAGTACACCGCCAGTGCGGCGGCACTGCACAAGTTGGCCGCCAGCGACGCTGCGGCGGCGCAGGCCGCGGCGCCCGAATTCCAGAAAGTCTTCGGCGAACTTGAAAAGCAGATGGCCACGCAGGGCGAGCTGATCGGCAAGCAGGTCAAGGCCGTCAATGATGAGGCGATTGCCGAAGCTTTCGACTCACGGCTGCAGATTGGTGTCAGCCTGCTGGCTGCTACCGCGATCTTGCTGCTGGTTGGACTCTGGCTGGCGCGACGGCTGACCGCACCGATGAACCATGCCGTGGGCGTGGCCGATCAGTTGGCAAAGGGTAATCTGGCCGTCCCGATCGAGCCGTCGGGCAACGAGGAAACCCTCAAACTGCTGACGGCCATGGCGCGCATGCAGGGCAGCTTTGCGGGCATCGTGCGCGGCGTGAAGGTCAACGCAGAAAGCGTGGCACTGGCCAGCGCCGAAATTGCCCAGGGTAATCAGGACCTCTCGTCGCGCACCGAGCAGCAGGCCAGTTCGTTGCAACAGACAGCCGCATCCATGGAAGAGCTGGGCTCCAGGGTCAGCCAGAACGCGCAGAGCGCGGCCCAGGCCAACCAACTCGCACGCAGCGCCTCGTCAGTCGCGGTCAAGGGCGGCGAGGTGGTGAGCCAGGTGGTGGACACCATGAAGGGCATCAACGAATCGTCACGCAAGATCTCGGACATCATCCAGGTGATCGACGGCATTGCCTTCCAAACCAACATCCTGGCGCTCAATGCGGCGGTGGAGGCGGCACGCGCGGGCGAACAAGGCCGAGGCTTTGCGGTGGTGGCCAGCGAGGTGCGCTCCCTGGCCGGCCGTTCGGCCGAGGCGGCCAAGGAAATCAAGGCACTGATCAATGCCAGTGTTGAACGGGTGGCCTTTGGCACCACACTGGTAGACCAGGCCGGCGTGACCATGACCGAGGTGGTGAACTCGATCAAGCGGGTCACTGACATTATGGGTGAAATCAGCGCAGCCAGCAGCGAGCAGAGCGCTGGTGTGGCGCAGGTCGGCCAGGCCGTGACGCTGATGGACCAGGCGACCCAGCAGAACGCGGCGCTGGTGGAGCAGATGGCGGCGGCGGCGGGCAGCCTCAAAACCCAGGCGCAGGAGCTGGTGCAGACAGTGGCCCAGTTCAATCTGGGGGGGCAGGACGCCATGCGGGGCAGCATGGCCCTGCCAGCGGCGGTACGCTCGCCAAAGGCCAGAACACTGAACTTCAAAGGGAACGATCGGCGCGCCGGCGGCGTGCCGCGCGGCGCGGCGGCGCGTTCGGCTCCCGCCAGCAGCGAGCCCTCGGCCAAGCTGCCGCCGCCGCGGCCGGCCAAAAGCACCGCGACAACAGCGACCACCGGCAGTGACGAGGGCGACTGGGAAAGCTTCTGAGCGGCAGCGCTACTTGACCAGCTGATTGAGCTGGATGATGGGCAACAGCACTGCCAGCACGATCAGCATCACCACGCCACCCATGGCCACGATCAGCAGGGGCTCCAACAAGGTGGCGAGTTGCATGGCACGGCGTTGGACTTCGGCGCTGAGCTGTTTGGCCGCGCGCTGCAGCATCAAGGGCAGCTGACCGGTTTGCTCGCCCAGGCGGGCAAACATGGCCAGCAGCGCCGGAAAACGTTTTTTCTGCGCCAGTGCCGAGGCCAGCGGCGCCCCCTCTCGCACCATGACCAGGGCCTCCTGGGCGTCCCGGCGCAGGGCCTGATTGGACAGCGTCTCGGCAGCAGCTTGCAGGGCTTTCAGGATCGGCACCCCGGCCCCGGCCAGCATGGCCAGGGTGTTGGCGAACCTCGCCGCGTTGTAGCCCAGTGCCAACCGGCCCAACACTGGCAGGGTAAGCCAGAAGGCATCGAATCTTTCGCGCACGGCCGCGTTGGCCAGCGCCAGACGGGCGCCAATGGCAGCCACCAGCAAGGCCACCAGCAGCAGCCAGCCGTAGCTGCGCACCAGGTCGCTCATGCCCAGCATCAGCACGGTCAGCAGCGGCAGGGCCCGCTTGCTGCCGGCAAAGACCTGGGCCACCTGCGGCACAACGTAGGTCACCAAAAACAACACAATGAACAGCGCCACCAGGGTGACGATGGCCGGGTACAGGGCGGCGCCGATCAATTTGGCCTTGAGCGCCTGCTGCTCCTCGAGATCGTCAGCCAGCCGCTCCAGCACCAGACCCAGGTTGCCGCTTTGCTCGCCGGCGTCGATCACAGCGATGTAAATACCCGAGAACTCGCGCGGGTGTTGCGTCAACGCCCGAGCAAAGGTCGCGCCGCCATTGACCTCGGCGCGCAGACGGGCCACGAGGAATCGCTGGCTGTCCTGTTCCGCCTCGTCTGCCAACGAGGTGAGGGCCCGCTCCAGCGGCAGGCCCGAGGACACCAGGCCGGCGAGTTGCCGGGTCCAGATCGTCAGGCCCAGGGCATTGAAGACGCGACGGCGCCGGCCGGCGCTGCCGCCACCGTCGGAACCATCGGCGGCAGTGACCTGGGGACCAGCCAACTCAACCTTGAGCGGCACCAGAGCCTGGGCGCGCAGTTGCCCACGCGCCACCCGTGCCGAATCTGCCTCCAGCAGGCCCTTGCGGGGCTGGCCGTCCGCACTGATGGCCTCGAACGAGTAAACCGGCATGGGGCGGTCTCCAGCGCCTAGTTGCGCGTGACGCGCAGCAGCTCTTCGCGCGAGGTCAGGCCGCCAGCCACCAGCCGCTCACCGTCGTCGCGCATCAAGGTCATGCCGCCCGCCAACCCGGCTGCGCGAATGTCGGCTTCGGACGCCCGACTGTGAATTTGGGCGCGGATGGCGTCGTCGGTCACCAACAACTCGAAGACGCCGCTGCGCCCGGCATACCCGGTCTGGCCGCAGCTGGCGCACCCGGCGCCGTGACAGCTCAGGCAAAGCTTGCGCACCAGGCGCTGGGCCAGCACGCCGAGCAGGGAAGAGCTCAACAGAAAGGGCTCCACGCCCATGTCGGTCAGCCGGGTGACAGCACTGCTGGCATCGTTGGTGTGCAGGGTGGCCAACACCAGATGGCCGGTGAGCGAGGCCTGAATGGCGATTTGGGCGGTCTCAAAATCACGGATTTCACCAATCATGATCACGTCCGGGTCCTGCCGCAAAATAGCGCGCAGGGCCTTGGCAAAGGTCAGCTCGATGCGGGCGTTCACCTGCGTCTGCCCGACCCCGGGCAGCTCGTACTCGATCGGGTCTTCCACCGTCATGATGTTGCTGTGCGCCGCGTCAAGCCGGCTCAGTGCCGCGTACAGCGTGGTGGTCTTGCCCGAGCCGGTCGGCCCAGTGACCAGGATGATGCCGTGGGGCTGCGCCACCAGGTGGGTGAATCGCGTCAGCACGGCGCCCTGCATGCCCAAGGCCTCCAGGCTGAGACGACCCTCGGATTTGTCCAACAGTCGCAGCACCGCGCGTTCGCCATGGGCACCGGGCAGGGTGCTGACGCGGACATCAACGGCGCGTGTGCCGATGCGCAGCGAGATACGGCCGTCCTGCGGCAGCCGCCGCTCGGCAATGTCGAGCTCGGCCATGATCTTCAGGCGCGAGATCAGCGCCGCATGCAGCGCCCGGTTGGGCTGCACCACCTCGCGCAGCGTGCCGTCAACCCGGAAGCGCACGCTGGAGTGGCGCTCATAGGGTTCGATGTGGATGTCGCTGGCGCCATCGCGCGCAGCCTGGGTCAGCAGGGCATTGAGCATGCGGATGATGGGTGCATCGTCCGAGGTTTCCAGCAAATCCTCGATCGCCGGCAGGTCCTGCATCATGCGCGACAGGTCGGCGTCGCTTTCCACCTCGCTCACGACGGCGGCAGCACTCGATTCGCCCTGGGCATAGGCCGCGCTGATGCGCTGCACCAGCACCTCAGCCGGCTGCGATTCGATCTCCCGGACCGGGTACTTGCGCATCACCTCGCTCACCCCACTGGCAACAGACGCCGAGTGCAGCCAGAGCGTGAACTCGCCCCCCTGCTCTTCCAGCAGCAGCTGCTGGGTGCGGGCAAACGCGTAGGGCAGCGGGTAGCGCATGGCGAAAGACGGGCTGGGCAGGTCAGGGTTTGGCGGGGGCCGTGCCGCTGCGGGGCGACAGCGGCGGCAATTGCACCGCATCATTGATCGGCACCAACTCGCTGGGCACCGGCTGCGCCTCTTTCAGGCCGGAGCGCATCAGGTCATAGCGGTCCAATGACAGGCGCTCGGTGGCGGCGGCGTCGCGCACCACCACCGGTCGTAAAAACACCATGAGGTTGGTTTTCTTGCGGGTTCGGGTCTCGCTCTTGAACAGATTTCCAAAAAATGACACATCGCCCAGGCCCGGCACCTTTTCCTGGTTGCCGGAGTACTCATCCTGCAGCAGGCCGCCCAGCACCACCACCGCGCCGTCTTCGACCAGCACGTTGGATTCGATGGTGCGCTTGTTGGTGGTCGGGCCGTTGGTGGCGTTGACGGTGGAGGCCAGCACGCTCGACACCTCCTGGTAGATCGCCAGCTTGACGGTGCCGTTCTCGCTGATCTGAGGCTTGACCTTGAGCGTCAAACCGACGTCCTTGCGCTCAATGGTCTGAAACGGGTTGACCGTGTTGCTGTTGCCGGCGTTGGTGAACTGGCCTGTGACAAAGGGCACGTTCTGGCCAATCACAATCTTGGCCTCTTCATTGTCGAGGGTGAGCAAATTGGGCGTGGACAGCACGTTGCCGCTGCCCGACTCTTCCAGAAACCGGGCCAGAAAGCCCAGCACATAGACGCCATTGGTCTGATGCGCCACACCCAGGTTGGCGCCTCGCGCCACCGAAGGCGCGCCGCCGGCCACGGAAGCGGACAGGTTGATGATGTTGCTGATGCCAGCGCCGAAGTTGGTGCCCAGCAAGCCAATGTTGGGGTTGCCTGCACCACCCAGCACACCCTGCCACTGCACGCCGAACTCGGCCGCGCGGTCGGCGCTGACCTCCGCAATCAGGCTTTCCACGAAGACCTGGGCGCGCCGGGCATCGAGCCGGTCGATCACGGCGCGCAATTGCCGGTACTGAGGCTCGGGCGCGGTGATGATGAGCGAGTTGGTGGCGGGATCCGCCTGAACCTGGCCGCCCGCAGTAGCTGCCGGCGCAGAACCAGCGCTGGCAGCCGCACCCGGGCCCGGCGTGGAACTTGTGGTGGTGGCACGGGCTTCGCCACTGATGGCGGCACGCAAGGTGGCCGCCAGCTTGGTGGCGTCGGCATTCTTGAGGTAGACCACATGGATATTACCGGCCGGGTCGGCACTGGCCGCCGCATCGGGCTGGTCCAGCTTGGCCACCAGTGACTTGACCAGCGCCAGCCGGGCCGGGTTGGCGGCGCGCAGGATCAGGGCGTTGCTGCGCGGCTCGGCCAGCAAGGTGGTTTTGAACGAGGTGTCGGCCTGACCACCCGCCGCCGGCGCCGAGGACGACTCGATCAGCCGCAGCACCAGCGGCGCCAGATCCGAGGCGATGGCATGCTTGAGCGGCAGCACCTCGACTTCGGTGGCATTGGCCACATCCATGGCGGCGATGATGCGAGCCATGCGGCGCAGGTTGTCGGCGTAGTCGGTGATCACCAGCGAGTTGTTGCCCGGGTTCACGTTGATGGTGTTGTTGGGGCTGATCAATGGGCGCAGCACCGGCACCAGGTTGTTGGCAGACTCATAGTTGAGGCGAAAAATCTGGGTCGTGACCTGGTTGCCCACCGCGGCAGCCAGAGGCCCCTCGGTGTCTGTGACGCCCGCGCTCTGCAGCTTGGCATCGGCCTCGGGCACCACCCGGTAAAGGTTGCCGGCCTCGACCAGGGTGAAGCCCTGCAGCCGCAGCGCTGCCAGAAACTGGTTGATGCCGGCGGCGCGACTGACTGGCTTCTCGGTCACCAAGGTCATGGTGCCCTTGACGCGGGGGTCCACCAACACATCCACCCCCATGATGCCGGCCATGGTGCGCGCCACCGCCTCGATCTCGGCATTGACAAAGTTCAGCGTGACCGGCTCGGCGCGCGCCCTGGCAGCCGGCGCGGAGGTCGCGGACGGTGGCTTGGTCGCGGTGGCTGTCTGTGCCTGTGCTTCAGAATAAAAAGTGCCGCCAGCCCAAGCCAGCATTGAACAAGTCACTATCAAAAATAGAGCGGGACGAGATGGCCGGGCGTCTGAGGATGTCATACGGATTCAACCCACTTTGATGATGGAGCGCGCGCCATCGCGTTGGCCGAGGATATTGAGAAGATTGGCCAGCGCATCGAGCCGCTCGGGTGTGGCGGTGGCCACACCCTCGAAACGCAGACGCCCCCCCACCCACTGCCCGGCTCCACTCAATTGTAGGGCGCCTTCCAGGGTTTCCAGCGTGAAGCCGGGGGTGGGTCCGCCTTGCAGGGAGAGCCGGTAACTGCCCATGGGCTTGAGCGTCGACAGGCGCGAGGCCATTTGCCCAGCGTCCAATCTCGCGCTGCCTTCAACACCAAGTCGCCCGCTCGACCAGGTCAGCGCCAGCCCGGCGGTGCTCAAGCCCAGTTGCCCCTGCGGCTGCACCGTGTTCCAAGGGGTGCCCAATCCGGCCAGTACAGCGGCCGGCCAAACCGACTGGCCGTCTGCCAGGCCCAGGCGCAGGCTGCCCCAGCCTGGCACCACGCTCAGACGCCAGGGCTGCTGCATGCAGCAGTCGGCCAGCAGATCGGCCTGAAGCGTCCAACCCGACAAGTGCAGGCGCCAGTTCAGGCGCCCCGGCAACAGGGCAGCATCCCGGCTGCCCAGGCCCCCTGCCAGCGCCAGTTGCGCCGAGCCCAGCCACACGCTGCCCCGAGGCTGGAACAACTGCACGCGGCCCTGGCTGGCTTGCGCCACAGCAGCGCTGAGCCACTGCGCGGGCGCACGCCACAGCAGTACCGCGAGCAAGCCGATCAAGGCACCCGTCAAGGCCCAAGCCCAGGGTGCCCTTGGCAGGTGCGGCATCAGGGGACGTGGCATGGTGCTTGGGCAGAGGGCGTGTTGGCGGGCCGGGGATGGGGCGGCGCCCGCTCAAGGCGCGCCAAGGTTGAGCACCAGCGTGCCGTCCCAAACACCGGGTGCGCTGCGGCGCAGCCGCGCCTCGGTGGGCAGCAAGCGCAGGTTCAGTCGCACCTGCGCCAACCATTGGGCCAGGGTATCGGCTGCCACGCCCTTGAGCGTCACGGTAGCCCGATCGCCCACCAGGCTCAGCTGCAGTCCGGGCGCCAGCGGCTTGACCGAAGCCTCCAGCAGACGCCGCGCTTCCTCGGGTGCCAGGCGGGGCTGGGCCTGCAGCGCCCGGGCTTGCGCCTGCATGGTCTGCATGTCCTGCAACTGCGCCTCCAGCAGCCGGTGCTGCTGTTCGGCGCCGCGCAGGGTGTTCAGGGCTGGCGCCATGCCCAGCCACCACAGGGCGGCCAGCAACAGCAGGGCGGCAGCGGCACGCACGGCCCCCCGCTCGCGGCGACTGAGCTCGCCCCAGCGCGCCTGCAACGGGGGCCAGGCACTCACCGCTCGCTCCCTTGGCGAATCAACACACCGTTGGTGTCGGCCTGCGCCACGTAGCCGCCGGCCTTGAGCCGAAGCGACAGGGCAGCCAGCTCGTCGGGCCTCAAAGCAAGCCCTTTGAGCCGCAGCTCGCCTGCAACGTAATCAATGGCCTCGGGCACGGCCTGGGCCGGCCCCACCGCGGCAAAGGCGGCCAACATCGCCTCCAGGTCACGGCCAGAGGTCTGGCCGCTGGCACGCTGCAGCGCAGAGAGCTCGCGCGCCATCTGCACCGGAGCGTCCACCACCACCTGAACCTTGACGAAGGTGCCGGTCAGCACCTCCCGGATGGCCTGGCGCTGCGCCTTCAGGGCCGTTTGCTCTTTCCAGGCCCAGGCATTGAGCCCGACCAGATTGACCAGCAGGGTCGCCAGCAGGGCCCAGCGCGCGGGCCGCCAGCGTGGTGCCCGGGCCAGACGCGTTGCAGCCTCCGACAGGCGCCGCCAGCGCCGGGTGCCGCCCGAGTTAGCCAGGTCAAATTGCGCCAGGTCCCAGGCGCCCTGCAGCGCCTGCAGGTGCCGCTGTGGCGCTTGTTGCAGGGTGACGGCACGCTGCATCAGTTGTTCGGCCAGGGCCGCTACGGCGGGCTCGGCCAGAACGGGCTGGGCAGCCGGCCAGTTGAGCAGGCCCAGTGTTGCCGCCGAAAGCGGCCAATGCGCCACACCGCCGGGCGTCACGGCAGACAGGCGCGGCGCGTTGGTTTCACCGGTGACGTGCAGCACCCCATCCGCTGCCACCGGGGCAAGCTCTGGCACGATGCGACCCACAGGCCGGCCCGCGCGCTCCAGCGCGGCAACCGCCGCCTTGAGCCAAGCCCGGTCACAGACGGCCACCCAAACCGGCACCTCATCCGTGGCATCAGGCGCCAGCGCAAAGTGAAGGTCGGCCGTGTCGTCGAGTACACGTTCTTCCAGCACGCCATCGAGCACCGCGCGCAGCCGGCCCGGCCCGCCATCGCGAAACAGCCCTCGCCCCACACTGCCACGGGGCAGGCGAACCTGTTGCCAAGACAGCCTGTGCGCCGGCACCAGCGCCACAAGCTCCGTGGCCGCCGGCATCAGCGCCAGGCCAGCACGGCCGCTGTCCACCACCAGACCATCCCCCCGGGTCAGCACAAATTCGTAGCCGTCAGCCGCATCGGCGGTTGAGTCGGGCAGGGTCAGGATCAGGGTGCTCATGGCTGAAAAAGGGGCTCACTCATTGTAGGGTGGCAGTCCGCGGGGCAGCAGGCGGCGGCAGGCCACCACGTTTGCGCCAGAGCGTGCGCACTTCCAGGCCCTCGCGCTGCACCAGCGAACGCTCTTCCACCACGTCTGCCCCCACCTGCAGCCGGCCCTGCACCTCAAAGAAGCGGCTGCCCAGACTGTGTTGGGCTTCGGTGAACTGCGCCGCAGCATTGCCACCCGCCTTGGCGGCGTCGTCGAGTGTGGCCAGGTGCGTGGCCGTGCGGGCTGCCACCAGTCGGTGGGCATCGGCCAGCTCAAAGGCTTGGACACAGGCGTACACCACCTCCACTGGCGCCGTGTTGAGGTTGACTGGCGTGCGCACCGGCAACACGGTGACGAACGGGCGCAGCGTGGCAATGCTGCGCGGCGACAGACCCAGCCAGGCGAGCTGGTCCAGGTCTTGCGGCCACAGCGGGGCAGTGGCGATGATCACCGGCGCCTGGGGCGCAGAGGCACCCTGGGCGGGCGCAGCTGCCAGCTCACCCTGTGCCAAACGGGCATTGGCGGCCAAGGCCGCCAGCTCGGCCTTGGGCAGGCCCAGCAGATCGAACAGGCGGGCAAAGGCCAGCAGGCTGGGCGCATGGACCTTGCCGTCCAGCACCAGATTGCTCACATTCAGCTGAGATTGCAGGTCGGTGATACGGCCAGACAGGAACGCTGCCTCCGCCGCATCGGCCGCCAGCGCATCCGAGCGGTCGGTGGCCAGAAAGGTGGACAGTCGCGCCTGCTCCAGCGGCACCGCCCAGGGCTCGGCCAGGTGGTCGGGGCCGCCCTTGCGGGCGTCTTCACGCAAAATCAGGCGGGCCCAGTCCAGTGCACCGGTCAGCACCCAGGCCGCCTGCACCCGGCTACGCTGCGCGGCCTCGATCTCCACGCCGCGCCACTGTTGCCACAGGGCGCTGGCAGCCAATGTCGCCACCAGCACCACCGTCAGCATCGCCATCAGGATGGCAGCGCCGCCCTGGCCGCGCGCAGGCCCAGCTTGTCGGTCGCGCCTCATTTGCCGCCCCCAAGTCCTGGCCGCACCCAGTCGCGGGTCAGGCTGCCGCTGACGGTTTGGCCCGTGGGCAGCGTCAACACCAGGCGCACGCCGTCGGGCAAATTCGAGCCTGTGGCCTTGTCGTCCGTGGCGCTGCCGGCGCTGGAGAGTGGGTTGGTCCAGGTGTCACCCCGGTAAAAAAAGATCTGCCAATCGGCCAAAGGGACCAACAACACTTCGCGCCGCTGGTCGTCGCTGCTCGGGTTTTGCCCCCACTGCGCGGCACTTTGCCAGGCCGTCTGCAGCGCGCCATGGCTGTTGACGGGGGGTGACTGCCAGCGCAGCCAGACGCCGTCCCGGCTGGTGCCGCGGCGGGCCCAGGCCACCACGCGCAGGCCGTCCGCAGCGCCCGCAGCGTCGCGTCGCAGCAGGCGCAGTGCGCGGCCATCCCAGTCCAGGCTGCTGGCGTTGGGCTGAACCGCCAAAGCGTCCAGATCCGCCATCCATTGGGCCAGCGCCGCCTGTAACGACAGCACGTCGTCGGCCTGTTGGCGCAGTTGGCTTTGGGCCCGCGTCATGCCGTCCAGGCCGCGCCAGGCCAGCACGGCCATCAGGGCCATCAAACTGATCGCCACCAGCAGTACGACCAGAGTGAAGCCCGTGGCTGGCCTGCGGCGGAACATCAGTAGCGTCCCACCACGGTCGACAGGTTCAGGATCGGTGTCTCGCCGTCCAGCACCCGGGCGTCCACCCGACGAAAATTGGCATTGGGCGTGGGCCGAACCGCCAGCTGCACGCGGTAGCTGTGGCCAGCCTGCTCGCAGTCGATCTGGGTGTCGCCCACCCCAGGCAGTTGCCGGGTCAGGCGAATTTTCACCAGCTCGTTCTCGGCACACATCTGGCCCAGCAAGACATCGGTCTGGCGCTGGGCGTTGCGCGCGAGTGCAGCAGTGGCCTGCAGGCCGGCACCCAAAGCGATGGCCACGATGCCCAGGGCCACCAGCACCTCGACCAGGGTAAAACCACGCAGCCGGCGCTGGCTCATGGCGCCGCAGGCTGCACGGCAAAGGGCCGCAGGCCGTCCGTGGCGATTCGCACCGCTTTGCCCGGCTGGCTGCGCGAGCGCAGGGTCAGCGTCTGCGCCCCGATGATGGGCTCAGGCCCCAAGGTCAAAGCCGCGGCAAGAGGGGCGTCGGTGTCGGCAGCCAGCCACTGCCGGGGCAGCTGCGCCGGCTCTAGCCCGTCAAACCGAAACCCGGTTTCGGTGACGCGCCACTGAACCAACACCCCGCTGACCTGGGAGCGGGCGCGAGCCGACTCCAGCAAGGCCACCAGGCGCTCGGCCTCGCGCTCCAGCTGGACCTGGGAGGCATCGCGCAGCGACAGCGTGACACCCGCCGACGCCAGGGCCACGATGGCCACCACGACCATCAGTTCGAGCAGGGTGAAGCCGGCGCTGCGGCGCGGGCGCGGCTCAGGGCTGCCAGCTGCCGACATCTGCGTTTTTGCCCTCGCCGCCCGACTGGCCATCGGCGCCAAAGGACATCACGTCCACCTCTCCCTTGACGCCCGGGTTCAAAAACACATAGGCACGTCCCCAGGGGTCCTTGGGCAGTTGTTCCAGGTAGGGCCGCCAGTTGGGCGGCACCGGGTCCACTGTCGGCTTGCTGATGAGCGCCTGCAGGCCCTGCTCGGCGCTGGGGTAACGCTGGTTGTCGAGCTTGTACAGCTTGAGCGCCTGCATCAGGTTGCTGACGTCGGTTTTGGCGGCCGTGACCCGCGCGTCATCGGCACGGTCCAGCACATTGGGCACGATCAGCGCCGCCAGCACGCCGATGATCAGCAGCACCACCATCAGCTCGATCAGGGTGAAGCCGCGCTGGATCAGGCGGCGCAGGGTGACAGGTGGT
>JBAXMQ010000049.1:0-21978 GCA_037134215.1 Betaproteobacteria bacterium | reverse complement strand
GCAACTTTGTGCGCCCGCAGCCCCAGGCGTTTGACGCCTGCCGGTCTGAGAGCATCGACTACGCCGTCATGGAGCACCACGCCAATGTAGCCGTGCTCCCCTTTGCCAGCGCCTGGAGCGATGTTGGCAGCTGGAACGCTGTGGCAGATCTGACGCCCGCCAACCCTGACGGCAACCGCATCAACGGCCAGGGCTTTGCCCTGCAAGCCAACAACACTTTTGTGCACGCGCCCCACCGCCCGGTGGTGGCCCTGGGCACGCAAGACTTGTTGATCATCGACACCCCTGACGCCTTGCTGGTTGCAGCCAGGAGTCACGTGGAGCAGGTCAAGCAGGTGGTAGCTAGGTTGGATGCCGACAACATCTCGCAATCCGTCCAGCACCGCAAAGTGGCCCGGCCTTGGGGCGCTTATGACAGCGTGGATGTGGGTGAGCGCCACCAAGTCAAGCGCATCACAGTGCGCCCCGGTGCCAAGCTCAGCCTGCAGATGCACCACCACCGCGCCGAGCACTGGATCGTGGTCAAAGGCACCGCCTTGGTCACAAAAGGTGAAGAAGAAATATTGCTCTCAGAAAACCAGAGCACCTACATCCCGTTGGGCGTCAAACACAGGCTGGAAAACCCGGGTAAGACTGATCTGGAGCTGATCGAGGTGCAGTCCGGCAGTTACTTGGGTGAAGACGACATCGTGCGGTTTGAGGACACGTACGGCAGAACCAATTCATGAGCCAAGCCAACAAAATTTACGTCGCAGGCCACCGCGGCATGGTCGGCGGCGCTATTGTGCGCGCCCTGCAGCAGCAGGGCCAAGCTAACTTCATCACCAAAACCCACGCCGAGCTGGACCTGACTAACCAAGCCGCTGTGCAAGCTTTTTTCGAAAAAGAAAAGCCCACCCAGGTTTACCTGGCTGCTGCCAAAGTGGGCGGCATCCACGCCAACAACACCTACCCGGCAGAGTTCATCTACCAAAACCTGATGATGCAGGCCAACGTGATTGACGCGGCTTTTCGGAGCGGCGTGCAAAAGCTGTTGTTCCTCGGCTCCAGCTGCATTTACCCCAAGCTCGCCCCGCAGCCCATGGCTGAGTCGGCGTTGCTGACCGGCACCCTGGAGCCCACCAACGAACCCTACGCCATTGCCAAAATTGCCGGCATCAAGCTGTGCGAAAGCTACAACCGCCAGTACGGCCAAAGCCACGGCGTGGACTACCGCAGCGTCATGCCCACCAATCTGTACGGCCCGGGTGACAACTACCACCCCCAAAACAGCCACGTCATCCCGGCTTTGATCCGCCGCTTTCATGAGGCCAAGGTGAACAACGCCCCCGCCGTCACCATCTGGGGCAGTGGCACGCCACGGCGCGAGTTTTTGTACGTGGACGACATGGCCGCCGCCAGCGTGTTCGTTATGAACCTGCCCAAAGCCACGCTAGAGGCCCACACCCAGCCCATGCAAAGCCACATCAACGTCGGCTTTGGTAGCGACATCACCATCAAAGAGTTGGCACTTGCCGTTTGCAAAACTGTCGGCTACCAAGGCCTCATCGACTTTGACACCAGCAAACCCGACGGATCCCCGCGCAAGCTGATGGACAGCAGCCGCCTGAATGCTCTCGGCTGGCAAGCCCAAGTGGGCCTGGAAGCGGGCCTTGCCGCCGCCTACCAAGATTTCCTACAGACTGTCATTCCCGCGAACGTGGGAATCCACCTCCCCGCCTAACATGCAAACTACCCCACCAAGCCGCCCCAAAGTCGCCCTCATCACAGGCGTCACCGGTCAAGACGGCTCCTACTTGGCTGAATTTTTGCTTGAAAAAGGCTACACAGTGCACGGCATCAAACGCCGTGCAAGCTCGTTCAACACCCAGCGTGTTGACCACATTTACCAAGACCCCCATGTCGACAACGCCCGCTTCAAACTGCATTACGGAGACTTGAGCGACAGCAGCAACCTGACCCGCATCATCCAGGAAACGCAGCCAGACGAAATCTACAACCTGGGCGCACAAAGCCATGTGGCCGTGAGCTTTGAGAGCCCGGAATACACGGCCGACGTGGATGCCATGGGAACACTGCGCATCCTGGAAGCCATCCGCATCCTTGGGCTGGAGAAGAAAACTCGCTTTTACCAGGCCAGCACCAGTGAGCTGTATGGCTTGGTGCAAGAAACTCCGCAAAAAGAAACCACACCTTTTTACCCGCGCAGCCCCTACGCCGTGGCCAAACTCTACGCCTACTGGATCACGGTCAACTACCGTGAAGCCTACGGCATGTATGCCTGCAACGGCATTCTGTTCAACCACGAAAGCCCACGCCGGGGTGAAACCTTCGTCACCCGCAAAATCACCCGTGGCCTGGCCAACATCAGCCAAGGCTTGGAGAGTTGTCTGTATATGGGCAACATCGACGCCCTGCGCGACTGGGGCCACGCCAAAGACTACGTGCGCATGCAATGGATGATGCTGCAGCAAGACCAACCCGAAGATTTTGTGATTGCAACTGGTGTGCAGTACAGCGTACGCCAGTTCATCGAGTGGACCGCCACAGCGCTGGGCATGCGACTGCGCTGGGCAGGCACTGGAGTAGACGAGGTCGCCTACTGTCATTCCCGTGACGACGGGAATCCATGCCCCCTAGACCCCATCGTTCGCATCGACCCCCGCTATTTCCGTCCCGCCGAAGTTGAAACCCTGCTGGGCGACCCTAGCAAGGCTAAGCAAAAACTGGGCTGGGAGCCCGAAATCACAGTCCAACAGATGTGCCATGAAATGGTAGCGTCTGACCTGCAAGAAGCCGAACGCCATGCGCTGCTCAAGGTCAACGGCTACCAGGTGAATGTGAGCGTCGAATGAAAATCGCCATCGCCGGTACCGGCTACGTCGGTCTCTCCAACGGCATCCTGCTTGCCCAGCATAACGAAGTTGTCTGCCTGGACATCATCCACGCGAAAGTCGCCCTGCTTATCCAGAAAAAATCCCCGATCGAAGACAAAGAGATCGAAGATTTCCTCGCGAACAAGCCGCTCAACTTCCGCGCTACACTTGACAAGGCAGACGCCTACACCGGTGCCAATTTCGTCATCATCGCCACGCCTACCGACTACGACCCCGAGAACAACTATTTCAATACCCGGTCCATCGAGGCGGTGATCAAAGACGTAATGGCCATCAACCCAAAGGCGGTGATGGTCATCAAGTCCACAGTGCCGGTTGGCTACACAGCCAAAACCAGACAAGCGTTAGGCACTGAAAACCTTATCTTCTCCCCCGAATTCCTGCGCGAAGGCAAAGCCCTCTACGACAACCTGCACCCCAGTCGCATCATCGTTGGGGAAAAGTCAGATCGCGCAAAAACCTTCGTAAATTTGCTCCAACAAGGCGCCATCAAACAAGATATCCCCACACTATTCACTGGCAGCACTGAGGCGGAGGCCATCAAGCTCTTTGCGAATACCTACCTGGCGATGAGGGTGGCGTACTTCAATGAACTCGACACCTATTCGGCTACACACGGCCTCGAGACCCGCCAGATCATCGATGGCGTCTGCCTAGATCCCCGGATCGGCAATCACTACAACAATCCTAGTTTCGGCTACGGCGGCTACTGCCTACCCAAAGACACCAAGCAGTTATTGGCTAACTACCGCGAGGTTCCCCAGAACCTCATCAACGCGATTGTGGAGTCCAACACCACCCGAAAAGACTTCATTGCTGACGAGATCATTCGCCGCAAGCCGAAAGTTGTTGGCATCTATCGACTGATCATGAAGGCGGGCTCGGACAATTTCCGCGCTTCCAGCATTCAAGGAATCATGAAACGCATCAAGGCGAAAGGCATTGAGGTAATTGTTTATGAACCTGTCCTGCAAGAGACGGAGTTTTACAAGTCGCGTGTAGTCAACGATCTTGAAGAATTTAAGCGAGTAGCGGATGTAATTATCGCCAACAGAAAAACTGAAGTCTTGATAGACGTGGTAAGCAAGCTCTACACCCGCGACTTATTTGGAAGTGATTAATTGAAAATACTACTAACTGGTTGTGCAGGTTTTATCGGAATGCACGTCGCGCAAAACCTTTTAGCCCGAGGCGACACCGTCGTCGGCATTGACAACTTCAGCGACTACTACGATCCACGGCTCAAACATGCCCGGCTTACGCAGCTGGCGCCGTATGTCAACTTTCGCTTCGTGCGAATGGACGTGGCCGACCGCGAAGCCATGGCATCGCTTTTCGCGCGGGAAAAGTTCGACCGCGTGGTGCATCTTGCGGCGCAAGCGGGGGTGCGCTACTCGCTCGAGAACCCGCACGCTTACGTCGACAGCAACCTCACCGGCTTCGTGAATGTGCTCGAAGGCTGCCGGCACAACCGGGTAGAGCACCTAGTGTTTGCAAGCAGCTCAAGCGTCTACGGTGGCAATACCAAGATGCCCTTCTGCGAAGCCGACACCGTAGACCACCCCATTAGCCTTTACGCCGCCACCAAAAAGGCCAACGAGTTGATGGCCCACGCCTACAGCCACTTGTACGGCCTGCCGATGACAGGGTTGCGCTTCTTCACAGTTTATGGGCCCTGGGGCCGCCCGGACATGGCCTACTTCCTGTTCACCCGCGCCATCCTTGCGGGCGAGCCGATCAAGGTGTTCAATCACGGCGACATGTCCCGTGATTTCACCTATATCGACGACATTGTTGAAGGAGTAGTTCGGGTGCTCGACAAGGTAGCAACGCCTATTGCACCATCGAATGTGCCGTACCGCATCTTCAATATCGGCAACCACGACCCGGTGCAATTGCTCGAATTCATTGCCTGCCTCGAACGCAGCCTGGGGCGCGAAGCGAAGATGCAGCTGCTACCCATCCAGGATGGCGACGTCCGTGAGACCTACGCCAGCGTCGACGCACTGGCCGAGTGGGTCGGGTTCAGGCCGACCACCGCTCTGGCTGCGGGCATCGATCGCTTCGTCACCTGGTATCGCACCGAGTGCCCACCCTCGCTTGCGCAAACAAATACGCCTGTCGCATGGCAGCCTTAAAGATGCCGCTGATGGCCCGGATCGACGAGAGGACTCGTCGCGTCGTCCTGACGGCCGGTGCCGTGTACGCCGGTCGATTCGGCATGGCGATCAGCCTTCTGATCACGATCCCGATCGCACGCCAATCGCTCGGGCCGAATCTCTTCGGTGTGTGGATGTTGCTGTCCACGATGCTCAGCTTTTTCGCGTTTGCCGACTTCGGGGTCGGTAACGTCGTCCTCAACCGGGTCACCGCCGCGCGAGCGGCCGGCGACACGACGCAGACGGATCGCGCGATCGCGGGTGGGTACGTTTGTACTGCAATAGCGGGCTTGGCAATCCTCCTGGCGTGGTTTGCGTGGTGCGCCTTGGCCGAGGACCCTGCATCGGTTGCAGGGCATTTGTCAGCCAGCGACCGCCCTCAGGTGATGGCGGCACTGCATATCTTCGTCGTACTGCTGGCCCTCAACCTGCCGGCAAGTCTCATCCAGAAAGTTCAACTGGGTTCCCAACAAGGGCACTGGATGGGGGCATCGCAGCTGGCGGCGTCGCTGGCAACGCTGGTCGCCGTGCCGACGGTCTTTAGCTTCGGAGGCGGCCTGCCAGCTCTGGTGCTGTCCTCCCTCGGAATTCTCGTCTTCGTCAACTTGGCAAGCACAGTGCTCTGGCTGATCAGAGATCGCACGGCTGGCGCTCCCCATTGGAACCGAATCGACCGTTCCATGGTGGTCAGCCTGTTCAAGGCCGGAACCCCCTTCCTGGCGATCCAGCTCGCATCGGCTTTCGCATTCCAGTCTGACGCCATCGTCATCACCCAGCTGCTCGGGCAGGCCCCCTATGGCGAGTACGCAGCGGTGCAGCGCCTGTTTGTGTTCGCCTCCATGCTCATCAGCGCAGCCCTCGTCGGCCTGTGGCCAGCGTTCGGCGACGCCCTTGCGCGGGGCGAGATTACGTGGGTCCGGCGAGCACTAAAACGCGCGCTGGGCATGTCCCTGCTCGTCATTGGATGCCTGTGTCTCTTTCTCGCCGTGTCAATGGGATGGATCACCAAGGCCTGGCTGGGTACGCCGCAAGCCCCGACACTGTTGCTGACCTCGTTATTCTCTCTGTGGGCCATGATCGAAGCCCTGGGCATGGTGGTCGGTAGCTTGCTCAACGGCGCGGGGATGCTGCGAGCCCAGGCAATACTTGCCCTCGCCATGGCGGTCATATCGTTCTTCGGCAAGTGGTTTCTGGTATCCAAGATAGGGGTAGAGGGCGCCGTAATGGCTACGCTATTTGCCTACTGCAGCATTTCGGTACCAGCCCAGCTGATCCTCCTGCGCAACCTCTTCCGGGACGCACAGCGCAAGGCAGACTCGCTCATATAGTCAGCCCCATAACACAACAACTTTCGGGAGCCAAAGAAACATGATCGAAAAGCTGAGCTGGGCCGCAACAAAGGCCATTTCGTTGCTGCGCACACTGGTGGCGCTCGACGCCCGCCTCGACGAAATCCAGTTTGCCCAGGGGGCCATCATGACCCAGCTTGCGCTCAACCGGCAAGGTACGCGCTTGTCGGACTTCGAGTTCAAGGTGTTCTCGCAGTGGGGTGAAGACGGCATCATCCAGAAGCTCATTCGGCACATCGACATCCCGAACAAAGCCTTCATCGAGTTCGGTGTGCAGGATTTCCGTGAGTCGAACTGTCGCTTCCTGCTGATGCACAACAACTGGCAGGGCCTCGTCATCGACGCCAGCTCGAAGCACATCGCAGCCATCCGCAAGTCTTCGCTGGCATGGCGTCACCATCTGGACGCCATCTGCGAATTCATCGACCGCGACAATATCAATGAGTTGCTCGCGCGTGGCAACTTCGGCGACGACATCGGCATCCTCTCCATCGATATTGATGGTGTCGACTACTGGATCCTCGGCGCTATCACTCACTGCAAGCCTCGCATCCTCATCGTTGAGTTCAACAGCGTATTTGGTGCAGAGCGCCCGATTACAGTGCCCTACGACCCCGGTTTCGTTCGCACCGAGAAGCACCACTCCAACCTCTACTTCGGCGCCTCGCTCGCGGCGTTTCACCACAATGTCACCCGTCGCGGATACTCACTCGTCGGCACTAACTCTGCAGGCAGCAACGCCTTCTTCGTGCGCAACGACCAGATGGCTAATTGCCCATTTCCCGCACTCAGCGTGAAAGAAGCATTCGTGACCTCCATGGTGCGCGAAGCCAAGGACAAAGAAGGCAACCTCACCCTGCTTTCGGGTGACGACCGCCTCACTGCCATTCGTGGCTTGCCGGTGGTCAACGTGGTGACCGGCGAAACCGAAACCCTATAACTATTCAATCAGGAGCAGCCTCATGAGCTCGATCAAGATCCCCGTATACCGGCCCAGCCTGCGCGGCAACGAGAAAAAGTACGTCAACGAGTGCCTAGACACCACCTGGATTTCATCGCGAGGGCGTTTCGTTGGCGAGTTCGAGGTTGCTTTTGCGCAGAAAATCGGGGTGGGGCACGCGGCTTCTGTTTGCAACGGTACAGTAGCGCTGCACCTTGCGCTGCTAGCGCTTGGCATCGAGGCTGGCGACGAGGTGATTGTTCCCACGCTGACTTACATCGCCTCTGTGAACGCCATTGCCTACACCGGCGCGACCCCTGTTTTCGTCGATTCGCACCCCGACACCTGGCAGATGGACCCCGAAGACGTGCGGCGCCACATCACCCCTCGCACCCGCGCCATCATGCCGGTTCACCTGTATGGGCAAGCCTGCGACATGGACGCCCTTATGGGCATCGCCTGCGAGCACCGCCTGTTCGTGGTTGAAGACTGCGCCGAAGCCTTCGGCACGCTCTACAAAGGTAGACACGTCGGCACCTTCGGTGACATCTCCACCTTCAGCTTCTTCGGCAACAAGACCGTCACCACCGGCGAGGGCGGTATGGTCGTCACCAACGACAAGACCCTTGCCACGCGCGCCCGCCACTACAAGGGCCAGGGATTGGCCGAGCACCGCGAGTACTGGCACGACGTGGTCGGCTACAACTACCGCATGACCAACATCGCTGCCGCCATCGGGCTCGCCCAGCTCGAAACGGCCGACGGCGTGGTGGCGCGCAAGCGCCAACTGGCACAACGCTACACCGAGGCCTTGGCCGGGCTGCCGATCACGATCCATGCCGAGCAGCCGAACACCGTGCACACCTACTGGATGGTATCGATCCTGGTGGCCAGCCCGGAGCACCGCGATCCGCTGCGTGCGCAGCTAGCGAGCGATGGCATCGAGACACGGCCCGTATTCTTCCCGGCGCACACCATGCCGATGTATGCCAAGACCTACCGCCGCCACCCGGTCGCAGAAGATATCGCATGGCGCGGCATCAACCTACCCAGCTGGCCCGACATGAGCGAAGAAGACGTCCAGACCGTGGCGACATCGATTCGGCGCTATTTCAAAAAATAAGCACCATGCGTAAGCTCTACATCGTAGGTACAGGCGGCTTCGCGAAAGAAGTCGCGCAGCTCGCCTCCGAAATCAATTCTGCTTCTAGTCGATGGGGGGCAATCGAGTACTTGTGCGAAACCGCCGAAGAAATCGGAAAGCCAATGCCATATGGAAAAGTTGTCGGCACCGACGCGGTTCTGAACGAGCTGGCTGAACCAGCAGACGTTGCCGTGGGCATCGGACAACCGCGCATTCGTCGCAAGCTTGGCTCGCGAATACTCGAAAACCCGTTGTTGGGGCTACCCAATCTCATCCACCCTGCCAACGGCATCGACCTCGAACATGTTTTGCTGGGCCGTGGAAACATCATCACCCGTGGGTCAGCCTTCACCTGCGACATCAGCATCGGCGACCTCAACGTGTTCAACCTCAACTCAACGGTGGGGCACGATGCCAAGGTGGGCTCCTTCAACGTCGTCAACCCCGGTTGCAATATCTCAGGTGGGGTTTCGATCAGTGACAGCTGCCTGCTGGGAACCGGGTGCCAGGTTCTGGAGGGTGTTTCGATTGCAAGCAAGTCGACCGTTGGCGCTGGAGCCGTCGTAGTCAAAGACATCGAGGAAGAAGGCCTGACATATGTCGGCATTCCAGCGAGGAGACTTGACACATGAAGATTGGCGTAATGGGCCATTACTTTATCGAGTGGACGGGTGGCTTCGATTTCCTACGCATGACGCTCGACAGCCTGCTGGCCGAGGTAGATGACAGTGTCGAAATCCATCTCTTGCTGCCCCTGCGTGGCCCTCGGCTGAGCGTTCGCCTTTTTGCGCGTCGAGTCCGCTCTTTGCTGTTCAAGCGGGGGCCTAACTACCCAAGTTCTGAAGCCGTGCTTGCGGCCTGTGACGAACTCGACAAGCGCATCAGGCTTGCCGTCATCGACCGAGGCACTACCCCGCTTGCCAGCTACTGCCGGCGCCACAGTATCGACGTGCTGCTGCCCTCGACCTACGAGCTACCGCCGTCCATCAAGGCTCCCTGGATAGCTTATCTGGGTGACTTCCAGCACAAGCACCTGCCGCATTTCTTTACTGCCAAGGAACAGGTGTCGCGTGACGCGCACTTCGCCCACATCCTGAACGTTGCACCGGCCGTCATTGTCAACTCGCGCACGGTGGCTGAAGAGGCCGCCGAGTTCTACCCGGGCCACAGTTCACGCATCGTCGCCCTGCCCTTCAGTGCCGATGTGCCGCGTATACAGCCAAGCGAGGCGGTGCAGAGCTGTCGCAAATACGGGATCACGGGCACCTTCTTCATGGTGTGCAACCAGTTCTGGATCCACAAGGACCACGCCACGGCCTTTCGAGCCTTTGCAGTGCTGTGCCGGGTACGCCCTGACCTGACGCTCGTGTGCACGGGTGAACCAAGTGATCCGCGCGACCCGCAACACACGACCCGCCTGTTGCATCTCGCGCAATCGCTGGGGATCGCCGACAAACTGAAGATACTCGGCGTCATTCCGAAAGCCGATCAATTGGGCCTGCTCACAGCCTGCGCGGCAGTGGTTCAGCCCACGCTGTGCGAAGGGGGGCCCGGGGGAGGCGTCGTCTTCGATGCGGTCGGGCTCGGCGTGAGATCCGTGGTGTCTGACTTGCGCGTCAACCTGGAGCTCGATGAACCCACCGTGAGGTTCTTCAAGGCGGGTGACGACGCTTCGCTGGCCGAGCAGATGCGCAGCATCCTTACCGAGCCGGCACCATTGATTCCGACGGATGTATTGATCGCACAGGGCAGACAGCGCCGCAAGGCCTGCGGTGGGGCGCTCTTTGAGGCCATCCACCACGCCATGGGCGCCAAGCCTGCCGTACGCCGTGGTGAGGTAGTGCCTCGATAGCACACACCTGCGCCCCACACACCGAAAGAGACGCATGTCACTCGTGAGAATAGCCTATTGGTTCCTCAGCCAGCAGCTGGGCCTGGATCTGCGCAGGCTCCTACGCGCGCCAGTGGGAGTGTTCAAGTACCTGCGCGATCTCACCAAGTTTTCTCGCACCAACCGCTACAAACTTCGCTTTCAGCCCTGTCTGCATGACTGGTGGGAACAAGCAGGAGCCGTCGGCACAGAGTATTTCTGGCAAGACCTGCTGGTTGCCCGCATGGTCCATGACGCCTCGCCACGCCGGCACATTGACGTCGGGTCCCGGCTTGATGGTTTCGTGGCCCATGTTGCAAGCTTTCGCCAGATCGAGGTGTTTGATGTCCGGCCGCTCGATACACAAATTCCTGGCGTCAAGTTCCAGCAGGCCGACATGATGAAAGGGGACGGGCTGCAAGCCGGGATTGCCGATTCGGTGTCCTGCCTGCATGCCATCGAGCACTTCGGCCTGGGGCGCTACGGCGACCCGATACAGCAGGATGGTACATCCCTGGGCATCGCCAACCTGGCCAAGATCCTCGAACCCGGTGGTACGCTGTACCTCTCATGCCCCGTCGGGGCAGACGAGGTTTTCTTCAATGCGCATCGCGCCCTCCAACCGAAAACCATCCTGGCAATTGCCGAAGGCACCGGCCTGAGCCTATCCCGTTGCATGCTCTTCAACAACGGGATCAAGTCCTTTGAAGAAGCACCCGCGCCGGTGTCTTCGTATACCGCGCAGCAACAGCACTCCCTAGCCATATATGTGTTCGTCAAGGCAGCCGGACCGGGGGCGTCCTCGGGTGCCAGTTGATAGACTGGGCAGGCACATCCACACGCCAAACAGACACCTGCAGATTGCCATCAAACCATGTTTTGGTACTACTTGATCAGTCTTATCCCACTCTACTTGTTGGTGCGCAATCACCGCGAGTTTGGGTGGTACACGGCCTATTTCATCTTCAACTGGGTCTTGGTTTCGGCGAGCGTGCTGGTGTCTTCTCTGGTCAGCGCCGATCTGGTGGAACTGGGCACTGTCGCGGCATCGAACTTCGCCGCCGTGGCCTTCAACCTGTCGCTGGCGTTCAACCTGTTCTTCGCTGCATTCACCTACCAAAAACTGCGAATTGTCGGTGTGAAGGCACCGCGCTGTCCACGGACCACGACCGTGCGCCTCGAACGGCGCCTGTTCGGCGCACTGGTTGTGGGCACGGCAATCATTGCCATGATGTCGCTGCTTCCTACCCCGCCTGTCATCACCGGCATGCCCGTCTCGAAATTCCTCGCCACTCTGAATGCGGTTCAGCGGTTTTCGTTCATTTCGCTGGCCATTGCCGCACTGCCTCTGTCGAGCCTGGCCCGTGGCAAGTTCCTCTCGGGAAGATGGCGCGCAGTACCCACAGCCCTGACCAGCTTGTTACCCGCAATCGTGTGGGTGCTGGCCGGTGAAAAGATGGGCTACCTGCTGTTCATTCTTTTCTGTACCGCACTGCCCTGGGTACAGACACCGCCCAAGTCTCATCGCCTGAAGGTGTACGTTGCCATCGCCGGCCTGGCATCCTTGCTGCTAACCATCCTGCAGTACGCATTTCGGGACGACAACCCGCTGCTGCTGCTCGGAGCCCGCGCAGCCATGCAAGGGCAACTTTGGCACTACTTTTATCTGGAGGCGCCAGTGTCGCAGTCGTTCGACTTCGGAATTCGCCTCCTGCTGGGCCTGGGCGGTACCGACTCGATTCGCACCATGATGGAAATCGCCATGCCGGCCAACCTCTTTCTTGAGTATGAAACGGCGACGATGACAGGCTCCCACATGCCAGCCCTGTTACTCGGGGTCGGATGGGTGTACTTTCCCATCGCACTGGCATTGAGCGGCGCGCTGTTCGGACTGGCCACCACACTGGTGCGCCTCGCATTGCAGACCGACTATTTGCTGATGAGCTACCTCATCGTCGCGTGCTTCGTGTTCCCAGGTGTTGAGATATGGGTCGGTGGCAACTTCTCCCGACTGGTCACACTGCCGCCGACTTTTCTGCTGCTCACGATCGCCTGCGTCCCGCTCGTGTTGAGCCGCATCAAGCTGCGGATCAACCGTGCTCGGTGCATTCCACCTCACTGCAGCGGGCTAGTACTCGATGCCAACCCGAAGATATGAAAGTAGTGTCATGAGAATCAGTTTTCTAACATTTGGGCGGAGCAACGAAACAAACCGCATCGCATGGCTCAAGAACTCTCTGAGCCAGGTACAAGCGGGGTTACGCATCCTGGATGCCGGCGCAGGGGAGCAACGCAACAAGGCGTTTTGCGCGCACCTCGAGTACGTCTCTCAGGACTTCTGCCAGTACGAAGGGCAAGGTGACGGGGCCGGACTGCAAACCGGAACATGGAATACTGCCCGAATTGACATCGTTTCCGACATCGCCACCATTCCTGCACCAGACGCATCATTCGACGTCGTTTTGTGCACTGAAGTGCTAGAGCACGTTCCCGACCCGGTCGCTGCCGTTCGTGAACTGGCGCGGCTGGTAAAGCCAGGCGGCAAGATCATTCTCACTGCTCCCTTTTGTAGCCTGACGCACTTCGCCCCATTCCACTATGCATCCGGGTTGTCGAAGTACTGGTTTGAACGTCATCTGACAGATCTCGGGTTTGCTTCAGTCGAGACTGCCCCGAACGGTGGGTGGCTCGACTTCCTAGCCCAAGAGATCTGGCGCCTGCCCTGGATCGGGCGCACTTATGCGAGCCAAGCATTGGGATGGATCGCGTTACTGTTCGCATTGCCAGCACTTCTGGTTATGCGGGTGATGAAGCGACATGACAAAGGCAGCTCCGAGTTGCTCACCTTTGGCTGGCATGTTGTGGCCCGCAAGTCCTGAGTCCGGCAGCACATGATCTGCGTGCGCCTCAACGGCGGTCTGGGCAATCAGCTTTTTCAATACGCCGCCGGGCGGGCGCTGGCGCTGCGACACGGCTGCGAGCTTCTGCTCGACGCCAGCCGCCTGCAAGCCGGCGACCGCCATGTGACGCCGCGGACGTTTGAGCTCGACCACTTTCGCCACCGAGAGCGGGTGGCGACGGCGGCCGAGACGCGGCGCCTGGCCTGGCTGCACCGCGTACCTGCCGTGTCGCATTGGGTGAGCCCTTGGCGGACTTATGTCGAGCGTGGCCTGGGCTACAACGCCGGCTTCGCCGAGTTGCCTGACCAGACCTACCTCGTGGGCTACTGGCAGAGCCCGCGCTATTTCGCGTCAGTGGCAGGGCAAATCGCCGCCGAGCTGTCGGCGGCGCGACCGCTCTCGCCGGCGAGCGAGGCAGTGGCCGAAGCCATTTCGCAAGGGCCGAGCGTGGCACTGCACGTGCGTCGTGGCGACTACGTCTCGCTCGTCTCAGCCGCCAGCCTGCACGGAGCGCTCGGCCTGCCTTACTACGAAGCTGCGCTGCAGCGAGTACGCGAACAGGTGGAGGGTGCGCGCTACTTCGTCTTCTCTGACGACATTGCCTGGTGCCGCGAGCACCTCCCGCTGCGCGACGCCGAAGCCGTCTATGTAGGCCACAACACAGGCACCAATGCATGGCAAGACATCTTTCTCATGGCCAGTTGTCGCCACCACATCATTGCCAACAGCTCGTTCAGCTGGTGGGGTGCATGGCTGGCCGACCAGCGCCACGGCGCAAGCGGCCACGCGGTGATTGCGCCGGCTCGCTGGTTTGCCGGACGCCCGATCCAAGACACAAGCGATCGCTTACCGGCGCACTGGATGCTGCTGTGAGTGAATCCGCCTTCACTGCACGGGAGGGGGTGCCCGCCGTGAGCTGGCTGCTCTGCACGCATGTGGGCGACGCCCAATTGCGCGAAGCGCTGACCTCTTGTTTCGCGCAAACGCACACTGATTTCGAATGCGTGGTGGTGGTCAACGGCGCCGAGGTCGAGGTGGTGGCCGACACGGTGCGCAGCTGGTTTGGTGATGACGCACGCCTGCGCGTTTTTACTACCCAAGTGCGGCACCTCACGTTCAGCCTTGCGTTGGGCCTGCATCTAGCTCGTGCGCCATTGGTAGCGCGCATGGATGGGGACGATATCGCTCTGCCCGACCGCTTGGAACGGCAGGTGGAGTTCATGCACACGCACCCGGCCGTCAGCGTGCTCGGTAGCGACTTCGAGCGCATTGATGCCACTGGCCGGCGTATCGATATCGTGACGCTGCCGCACCATGATGCAGCAATACGTAAGGCCTTGCTTCGCGGAAACCCGCTCTGCCACCCAAGCGTGATGTTCAGGCGAGATACAGTTCTGGCTGCTGGCGGTTATCTGGGGGGCATATACGCACAAGACTACGACCTGTGGGCCCGGCTCGCGGTAAACCCAGAGACGAAGTTCGCCAATTTGCCGCACGTGTGCCTAAGCTATCGCATTGTTGGTGTTGGCACAGCGCGCAAGGCACGCTGGGCATATGCTTCAATGGCTGCCGCTCAGTATCGCAATTTCGCGGCTGGTGCAGGCCTGCGCTGGGGATTGGCAGCACTGTTCACCACAGCCAAGGCAATATTGCGTTCACTGCCAGTGGTTAACCGCTACTAGCTACACCTACTACATTTGAACCTCTATGTGCGGCATTACCGGGTTTTATCTCCCAACTGCAGACCCTGGCCACTTGGCCCACCGCCTGTCAGCAGGCGGATTGCTATCGCACCGGGGGCCAGACCGCTTCGACAACTGGGTAAATCCAGAGCGGACCCTTGGGTTCCAGCACTACCGGCTTGCCATCGTCGATCTTTCATCCGCAGGTGCGCAGCCTATGCACTCGGCCGACGGGCGCTGGGTGATCGTCTTTAACGGCGAGATTTACAACCATACACAGCTGCGGGCACAACTTAAAGCGGAGGGTTCCGCCCCACGCTGGCGCGGCCATTCCGACACCGAGACGCTGCTAGCTGGTATTTCGGCTTGGGGGCTTCGCAGGACACTTGATGTGTGCGCCGGCATGTTTGCCATCGCTTTGTACGATCGTGTCGAACGCAGCCTCACGCTGGCGCGCGACCGGATGGGCGAAAAGCCTCTGTACTATGGCTATTTGGCTGGTGCCCTGTGCCTAGCCTCCGAACCCAAGGCGCTACGCGTGGTGGCAGGCGGCTTGCCGCAATTGAACAAAGGCGCCATAGCTGCCTACATGCGGCTAGGCTATGTGCCCGGTTCAGAATCTATCTATGAAGGCATCCTTCGCGTGCCGCCGGGCTCAATCGTTACTTTCGCTGAGCAGGACGTCGAACACGGCCGAATGCCCTTACCTTACCAGTATTGGGGTTTGCCTTCGATAGTTCAGGATCGGGCAGGGAAAGCCTCCGCGCTCAGTACTCAAGAGGCCTTAGACGGTTTGGATGCGGTCATGCGGCAAGCCGTTAAACAGCAGATGGTGGCAGACGTACCGCTCGGCGCTTTACTTTCGGGCGGCATAGATTCTTCTTTGATCGTCGGAATGATGCAGGCACTTTCTTCACAACCTGTACATACGTTTTCGATCGGTTTTGACGGTGCGGCTGTTGACGAAGCACCTTACGCCCGACGCGTTGCATCACACTTGGGTACCACCCACACAGAGCTGTATGTGAGTGCACAAGATGCGTTAGACCTCGTGCCCCGCCTGCCGCAAATCTTCTGCGAACCATTCGCTGATTCGTCTCAAGTCCCCACATTACTCGTGTCACAAATGGCTAGGCGGCAGGTGACTGTGGCGCTTACAGGTGACGGGGGTGATGAATTATTTGCCGGGTACGACCGCTACTACCGCGTCGCCGGCGGATTTGCGCGAATTGATGCTATCCCGCTTGCGCTAAGGCGCTACTGTGCTTTGATTCTAAAAAAAGCACCTATTAACGGGTTGAATACTGTTGCACGGCTCTTGGGCAACCCTGGAAACCTTCGCAATCCGGCCGATCGATTGCGCAAGATCGCTGAAGTACTGTCCAGCGAGAGTCCGTCAGTGCTAAACCGTGGGCTGATCACTCTTTGGGAGCCATCTGCATTGATGCCTGAAGTGGCCGAAAACCGGTCTGTATTCAGCGGCGAACTGCCTACCGCGCCGACCGTAATCGAACAGATGATGCTTGCGGACAGCATGTGCTACCTGCCAGATGACCTCTTAGTCAAGGTCGATAGGTCCGCGATGGCCTTCAGTCTGGAGTGCCGTGCTCCATTTCTTGACCATAGGGTAGTGGAGTACGCATGGGAATTGAACCTGCATCAAAAAATAGCAGGCGGCCAGAGTAAATGGTTGTTGAAGCAATTATTAGAGCGTTACATTCCGCGTCAACTCTTTGATCGACCAAAGCAAGGCTTTGGGATGCCTATAGGTGAATGGTTGCGAGGTCCATTGAAAGCCTGGGCTATAGATATGGTTAATTACTGTAGCGCAAGAAATGGATTTGACATCCTTGATTCCAAAAAAGTGAATATGGTATTGGATGAACACTTATCGGGCAAAAGAAACTGGGAGCATAAGCTTTGGACGATACTAATGTTTATTGCTTGGCTGGAGGCCGCCCGGAATAACCGAATGCACCATTAGAATTCTACTTGGAATTAGTGTTAAATCATAACTAGATACTAAAACCACATCATTGGCAAACATTAACCATGAAAATTCTAATAGTATCCACAAATGCTGATGAAGCCGGCGCCCCAAGGCATGTAGAGACAATAGTTAATGGACTGGGGTCAATTTTTCAGTTTATTCTTGTGTTTGGCGAAGATGGCCCAGTAAGTGAGCGACTTAGGAATAGCGGGCATCAGGTTTTTATTATAAAAGAGATGCGGACAAAAATTAATCCACCGAAGGATTTAATAGCATTATTTAAAATAAATCGAATTGTAAGCGCACACAAGCCAGATATTATTCATTGTCATAGTGCGAAAGCTGGAATGCTGGGAAGAATTTCCGCCTTTCTAAATAGAAAGAAATGGATTTATACCGTTCACGGCTGGGGTTGGCGGGGCGTATCCGATGCGACCAGAAAGGCAATAATATTTATTGAGAGATGGTTAAGCAAACTCCCTGGAGGTTATTATATTTTTGTTGCTAAAGCTGTTCTTACGGATGCGACCGAGATTATCGGCTTGCACAAAGATAGGGGTGTGATTATTTATAATGGCGTACCCGAGATGAATGCATTACACCCAACTAGTGGCGCACCTTTAACAATATTGATGCCGGCTCGCGTTTCATCCGCTAAAGACCACAAGACTATGCTGGCTGCATTTGAACGTCTAAACCTCCGTGACTCAAGATTGTTGCTCTGTGGCGCCGGTACCGAAAGCCATGAATTCATTTCGTTGGCGAAAAAAATCGCACCCAATGCCTTTGAAAGAATTTCCTTCATCGGTCAACACTCCGATATTGAGAAAATTTACTCAAGATGTCATGTGGTGGCTTTGATTTCCAAATTTGAAGCTCTGCCGCTCTCAATTATCGAGGCGATGAGTTGCGAAAAAGCGATTATTGCTACAGATGTGGGTGGAGTATCTGAGCTTGTTACCGATGGATACGATGGAATTCTTGTTCGCCCCGAAGGCGTCGATGAAATTGTAGAAGCGCTTCATCAATATGTAGATGAGCGCGTTCGGGGTGAATTTGGCAGAAATGCAAAAGCAACTTATAAACAGAAATATACAGATAAGGCTATGCTTGCTTCCATATCAAGTGTTTATCAAGCAAGGGGATTAAAACAAAAAGAATGAATCGAAAGCAATAATTATCGGTAGAAGTCGATTTATTGGAACACGTTTATACCAATGTCTTGGAAAAGCCAGACTGGCTTTTAGTGTTGTTGATAATGTTCCGAGTCGGGCGTATCCGTCCTGGTAGCACCGTTAACCGCATGCTAGGCAAGCCAGAGAAGATTTGCTTTAGGTTGCCATTTGCTGTGGGTTATTCAATTGGCAAGTGTTTTGATCCTCTGGCCGTAATTACGGGTAGAAAGTTCGCCATCAGCTCCATTCGAGTCAAGAAGTTTTGCTCTAACTCGGTGTTTGAGACTTCGATAGCCAAAACCGGCTTTGTGCCCCCGCTGCCTTTGTCTGAAGCACTTGAGCGCACTTTGCGGCATGGGTTTATTGAATCGCATAAGGGGGATGGGTTTTTTTATACATAATAGGGCTGTGTCGCCTATCTATCAAACGTGAGCAGCTTCTATATTTATAGCAGTTCTGAATCTTTGACCCTCCAATGACAAACAAGCCTTCAATTCTTTTAACCGGCGGTGCTGGATACATCGGCAGCCACACCTTTATCGCTTTGATTGAAGCGGGCTACGCCCCGATCATTCTTGACGATTTCTCAAACAGCAAGCCTGCCGTTTTGGAGCGCTTGCAGCGTATCACTGGCCAAGCAGTTCAATGCCAGCAAGGCAGTGTGGCCGATGTGGCGCTGGTTCAGGGACTGATTCAACGCCAACAAGCTGCCGCCGTCATTCACTTTGCTGGCTTCAAGGCCGTGGGTGAGAGTGTGGCACAGCCACTCAAATACTTCGAGAACAATCTGGGCGGCATGTTGACGCTGCTGCGTGCGATGCAGGGCACCACGTGCCCCACGCTGGTTTTTTCAAGCAGCGCCACGGTTTATGGCGACCCGTCCAGTGTGCCCATAACCGAAGATTTTCCGCGCAGCCACACCAACCCGTATGGCCATTCCAAGTTGGTGTGTGAAGACATGCTGACCGCCATGCGAGTCGCCAACCCGGCTTGGCGCACTGGGGTTTTGCGTTACTTCAACCCAGTGGGCGCACACCCCAGTGGCTTGATTGGCGAAGACCCCGCTGGCCCACCCAACAATTTGATGCCCTATGTTGCGCAGGTGGCAGTGGGAAAGCGCCCGTTTTTGAACGTGTACGGCAATGACTACGCCACCCCAGACGGCACTGGCGTGCGTGATTACATCCACGTGCAAGACTTGGCCCAAGCGCATGTGGCGGCAGTGCAAACACTGCTGCAAGGCGCAGACAGCTTTACCGTGAATGTAGGCACCGGCCAAGGCCACAGCGTTTTGGAGGTTGTGCGCGCTTTTGAGCAAGCCAGCGGCAAACCCGTGCCTTACCAGTTTGCCCCACGCCGCGCCGGTGATGTGGCGCAATGCTATGCGGACGCAACACTTGCACAAGAACTGCTGGGTTGGCGTGCCAAGCACACGCTGGCTGACATGTGCACGGATGCCTGGCGCTGGCAAAGCGCTAACCCAGATGGCTATGTGTGAGGTGGTGGTTGGCGGTTTTGCTCTGTTTTCTGTAGCGGACTATTGAATGGGGATAAGGGCTGGGGTGCTAAAAGGCATGGATTCCCGCGTGCGCGGGAATGACGGGGTAGTTGTCATCCCCGGCGTGATCGGGGATCCATGCGGTCCTGGGTTCCCGGTCGTAGCCGGGAATGACGTTGCCGGGCGGGAATGACGTGACTTCGCGCTCCAGGCATCCGTTTTCCATCAAGCTGGCCTGATCTCACTGAGCAATTCCGGGTGCCGATCCAACAGTTTGAAGAGCAGCACTGTGGACTTGTGCGGTTGCGTCTTGCCGCGTTCGTACTCTGAAAAAGCGCAACTGCCGCCACCAAACAAGAGTCCCGCTTCGACTTGGCGCAAGCCCAATTTTTTGCGCGTGGCACGCAGGGATGCTGCTATCTCTGCATCAACCTGCGCACTAAACGCGTCCATGGCCGCGCCGTACCGCTCACCTTCGTTGTCATCAAATTGGCAGTCTGCGCACACAGGACAATGCCAGCCCCAGACCTGGGGCACAGTGTGGGTGCGTGTATGACGCGTGAACGACAAATCACGAGCACCATGCTCGAGCAAGGTGCCATCATCACACTGCAAGCAAAACCGTTTTGCCTTCATTTCATTTCTCCTTGAACTGAATCACTATGGCACCCACTTGAATTGTCACCTTGATGTAAGCCGTTTTACCATTGGGACAGGGAGCGTGATAGACATCCTGCCAGACGCGATGATCAGCGTGGTTTGGCTGTGGGGTTGTGAACACCCGGCCTTGGGATGCGATATACCGGCGAATGTCAGGCGCCATGTGTTCTGGCACCAGCAGCACGGCAAGTTCCATCGCATCGGCAATGCGCTCGATGGATGACGCTGGTTGCGGTAACGGCGAATGGCGGAGGGGATGAAGGAATGCATGGAAGGAAGTTTAGATTGCGACGCAGGGAAGTGTTCATCGCATCGTATGAATTCGTAAAATCAGATCGACTGCTCCAACAGCGCAATTTCTGCCTGCCGTCGCGCCACCAAGCCCGGCAACACCCGGCCACCGCCATGAACCCACTTGCGCAACTCCAGCGCGGCTCCGGGCCAATCCGTCTGGTTGATGCGTCGGCGCAAGGTTGAAGTCTGCAGCCGCCCGGCACCCAGGTTGAATGTGAGCCGAAAAGATGGTTGCCAGAACGCACCAAGCCAAGGCCGGTGGGCTTGTCCGACCAAGCGATCGACTCCCGGCCCTCACTGGATGCTGGGTTCGTGGCGCGCTTACTGTTTAACGTATCATGGCGATACAACATGAATAAATTGCAGCGTTCGCCTGAACCGTTGTGCCAGATGCCAACCAGACGTTCATGCTCTAAGTCAAGCAACAATTTGACGTTGAAGGTGCCATGTTGTTAGATCATACGCACAGGAGAAAACATGAACACAGCCGTCCTTGATCCACGAATTTTCGAATTTGACACCGAAGAAGTTGCATCCAGTTACGACCGGTGGTTTTACGCCAAGGTGCAAGAGGCTATTGACGACCAACGCCCGGGCATTCCTCACGATCAGGTGATGGCAGAAATGGATGCCATCATTGACGAAATTGAGTCGAGGCAGAAAATTTGATGTTGCCCATCAGCTGGAAAATCAGCGCCCGTTCTGACTTAGCCACTATCGTTAGATACATCGCTACGCGCAACATCCAAGCTGCACGACGTATGCGGCAACGGCTACAAGAGGCAGTTTTACCTGTTGCAGAACACCCCTATTTATACCGACAGAGTGACCGGTATCCTGGATGCCGGGAAATCGTAGCCCACCCGAACTACATCGTCGTTTTTCGAGTTGAGCGTGACGCAATAAGCGTGCTTCGCGTATTGCATTCGCGCCAGCAGTACCCATAGGGTTAATCCGGGTAAGATTCCAATTAGTTTTCCTGATTAGCAATGATGTTCAGCCAGGCTCACGTGGTGAGCCCGTCCCGACCTAACCTGCTCCCGTTGTTCACTTTGGGTAGCAGTGATATGGCCATGAATCGCATCCAGTTTCAACCCGGCTTGTCCATGCCGGAGTTCTTCAAGCTCTACGGCACGGAGCCACTTTGCGCCCAAGCGCTGGAGAGTTCTCGCTGGCCTGAGGGCTTTGACTCGCGCTCAAGCGGCACCTGGGTGTGAGCTATCCAACAGCCTGAATCGCCCCGGATTTTTAGGAGGCTCCTAACTTTGAGAAGATGGAGTCATGAGTAAAAAATCAAATCGTTTTTCCCCTGAGATTCGTGAACGCGCTGTGCGCATGGTGCAAGACCACCGCGGTGAATACCCGTCCCTGTGGGCCGCCATTGAGTCAATCGCACCCAAGATCGGCTGCGTCCCCCAAA
>JBAXMQ010000048.1:0-22110 GCA_037134215.1 Betaproteobacteria bacterium | reverse complement strand
CAGCTCGATCAGGGTGAAGCCGCGCTGGATCAGGCGGCGCAGGGTGACAGGTGGTAGTGGCATGACAGGGCTCCCTCGGACTACGGACTCGGGCGGATAATACCCGGCTGCGCCCGGCGCGCTCGGGCAAAAGGTCTAGAAAACGGCGCGCACACCGAGCGAAAACAAAGAGTATTTGCTGCCGAAGCGACTCGCCGTACTGCTGTTGTAAGTGACCGGGATGTCGTTAAAAAACAGGTTGCTGCTGAACTGCGCCCGCGAAAACACGCTCACATGGGGATGCAAGCGGTAGTCGGCCTCCAGCGTGATGTTGTGGTTTTGCGTGTACGCGGCTTTACCGCGCGAGGCCAGGATGGCATCCACCGCCTCCCGCCGCGCCATATGAAACAGATAGCCCCCCTGCAGCGTCCAGGGCCCGTTGCGCCAGGCACTGTTGACACCCAACTGCATGAAGGTGCCGCGCCAGGCGATTTCGTTGGCCACGTCGACGCCGAAACGGCCCGAGTTGTCATAAATGTCTTGCAGGTACACGGCAGCGAGGCAGGGCTTGGCCAGTGTGCCGGAGATGGCATTGCCGATAAAGTCCAACTGATACTCACAGCCGTTCAAAGTCGAGGTGGCCGCCAGCTTGCCATAGGACAACTGGCTACTGCCGGCACCGGCCAAGGCGCTCACTTCCAGGCTGGGGCTCAGGCTCCAGGTGGTGATCAAGTCAGCCTGCAACTGCCGGTCTTCGGGCTTGGTGATCTTGACCGTATTCAAGATGGCACCGGGCACCGTCACTGGTGTGCTGGACTCAGTGGCTTCCGAAAGGGTTCCCCAGGATGACAGTCGCAAAGCCATCGCGGGCAGTCTGCCATCCTGTTCCCGGAACCTGTACTGGCCAGCCAGCTGCCAGCTGGTGTAATGGTAGGTGTCGGCTGCATCGCTGACGTAGCGCTGCCAAAGCGTGCCCGAGAGCCAGGCACCGTCGGCCACACGCCAGGCGCCACCGATGTGCGCACCGCGGTAGTCACCCGCTGTGGTGCCGGCAGTCAAAGGGTCGTTGGCCCGTATCTTGAAGACGTCAAGGGGCTCACTCATGTGATCCGCGCCAACCTCCAGAAATCCTGATGGCGCATACTTTTCAGGCATCGCCGTCAAAAGGGCATCCAGCGGCGCACCAGCAACAGGGACAGCCGTCAATACAACCAGGCAAAATGTGACGGCACTGGCCATCTTGCCACTCAACACCCCCGTGCCCTCGCGATGCCTACCCAGGTCAGGGGATGTCAATGGCGTCAATGCATCAATCCGTGAGCGTGATATAGCCTTCAAGACCCCAACCCGTGACCGGCCTGATGTCTGATGGGACGCCCGCAGTCATCTTGGTCGGAACCTGAATTGTGATCGGCGTGAACTTGGTGCCATCCACCTGCCGCAGCGGCAGCTCGGTCACCACAAGGGTCACTTTGTACTTGCCGCGAAGGGCGTTCATGCCATTGAAGTCATTGCTGACATTGTTGACCGCGTAATTGACCACATTGCCCAGTGTGATGGTATTTACAAAATTGCTGGCCGCCGACAGGGTGTTGGTGATGCCAGACACAGCGTTTGCAAAATTGATCACAGCCTTCATGTTACCGTCACCGGCGACGCCATACAGCAAGGCATCCGCGACATTCGGCACCGTCACAACCACGTTCTTGCCGCTCTTGGTGACCGTGACATTGTCAATATAGCCTCTGATCTCACCGTAGCTGCCCACTTTCGTGTCAGTGATCTGCATGGCGGCCGTCAGTTTTTGCCCTGAGCCCAGCGTGAAGTTACCCGACTCGGCCAAATTGAGCTTGAGCGCCGCGTTGTCCGCCATCGGCCACTTGACCGAAATACCACCAGCCGACTGGAAGGCCGACATGCTGTAACTGGCATTGGTGCTGCCGTTGAACAGGCTGATGGCGTTATCAGCCAGGTACAGGTAGTCCGTTGGGGCGGGTGTAGGTGTAGGCACCAAGCCTGGGCTGCTCAGCTTGATGTCGTCGATGTAGTAAATCTCACCCATGCCAACCGTGCCCAAGTTGGGCAGGAAAACCACGTCGGAGAAGGTCGGGCCCATTTTGGCACTGCTTACCGTCCAAGTCAGCGTCTGCCAACCCACGACGACAGTCTCATTGGCCTGAATGTCGCCGGTGGTGACACCGCCACTGCCTTCAAGCTTGAGAACCATGGGCTTGCCGGCCGCAGGCGCATAAACCCGCGCCGAGAACGTGTTGTTCACCGTGGAAACGCCCAGCGTGAGCCCGGTTAGCTTGGCGCCTGCCCATGGATCCCCCCCCTGGCGAATAATTTTCAGGGCGTTGCCCGAACCGCCGGCAGGACCCGCGCTGATGGTGGTTGCTTCGGCCCCATTGAACCCAACGAAGGCCCGGGCAACCGTCTCGTCGAATGTGGCTAAAGTGACGAGCGTTGGTGTCGGGCTAGGTGTCGGGCTAGGTGTCGGGGTAGGCGTCGGGGTGGGTGCCGAACCAAGGTTGCCTTTGACATCATCGATGTAATAGATTTCGCCTGTGCCAACCGTACCCAAGTTGGGCAGGAAAACCAGATCACTGAAAACTGGCCCGATCTTGGCACTGGGCACCGTCCAGGTCAGCGTCTGCCAGCCCACAACGACGGCCTCGTTGGCCTGAATGTCGCCAGTACTCGCACTGGCAACGCCTTCGAGCTTGAGCACCATGGGCTTGCCTGCCGTCGGCGCATAGACCCGGGCCGAGAACGTGTTTTTGGTTGCGGAGACGCCCAAGCTCAACCCGGTGACCTTGGCGCCCGCCCATGGATCCCCGCCCTGGCGAATAATTTTCAGGGCATTGCCCGAACCCCCATTTGGACCAGCGCTAATCGTGGTGGCTTCGGCACCATTAAATCCGATAAAGGCAGGCGCAACGGTCTCGTCGAAGGTGAGCAAGGTCACCAAACCTGGCGTTGGCGTTGGCGTTGGCGTTGGCGTTGGCGTTGGCGTTGGGGTCGGTGATGGCGTCGGCGCCACAGCAATGGTTTCGGTTTCCTTGGCCAGTTTGGACGCATCGGCGGTGGAGGTGTTGGCATTCAACTTGCCATCGCTCACGGCCTTTTTGATGCTGTCCGAAATGCTCTCGTTGCTTTGCCGATCCTTGGTCACAACCGTCAGCGTCGCCTCCGTGGCTTTCAAAATGGCGTCGGCCTGTAACTTGAGGCTTGACGATGTGACATCGGCCAGCACAGAGGCCCCTCCGGCGTTGGTCAGTGCGGTCTTGACAGTCGTTGGCACGGCGCTGGATGCCACGACACTGCTGATTGCGGACTTGACCATGGTGTTGACCATCGTGGCATTGAGCGTGCCGTCTTCAGCGTTCAACTTGACGCCGCTTTTGAGCGAAGTGGCGAAGGAGGCCGCCACCTCGGCGTAGATGGGCATCAAGGATGCACTGCTGGAATCACCGGCGAGGCCGCCCGACATTTCGGTAACCTTTTGCATCAACTGCTGCACGGCCAAGGTCTTTTTGAGCAAATCAGGGTTGTTCAACTTGCCGCCGGTGGTTGCCGCCGGGTCGGTGTTCAGCAGGTCGGTGTTGGCCGGCAGACCCAGCGCGGTATTGATCTGCGTCTGGGACAGGCCGGCGGCCATCAATGTAGTCAATGGCGACGCGACCGTCGCGCCCACCGGGGCCTTCAGCACACCCACGAACAGCAATCCTGTATCCGCACTCTTGCCGCCGCTGACGATCACACCGTATTTGCAGCCGTCGGCAAACCTGAACGTACCGTCAGCCAGGGTGTACACCAGGGTCTCGCCAGCGTCCGCCACGCCATTGCCGTTGGCATCACAGACCACCTTGGAAAACTGAAGGTAGCCATCCACCGCGACACCGCTTGTCGGAGTAGGGGTCGGCGTGGTTGGAACGCCCCCGTTGCCACCTCCGCAGGCAGCCAGCACCAGGGTGGCCGCGGCGGCAGGGATATGGCGAAGTTTGAATTGCATGAAAGACTCCCAGATAACTTACTTGACTGGCTTAAGGCACCTAAATACGAAATTCAATGGCAGCCGTGATGTGAGTGCCAAACCCATGGTTTCTGTTATTTCTTGAAGTAGATGTTGTCGAAGTACATCACTTTTGTGACCGGTTGAATGGCCGTGTCTAGCTTCAATTGGAAGATCGCTGTTTTGTTGATCTTGGTGAAGCTGCTCAGCGGAATGTCCACGCCCTTCCATGCGCCGGCAGTCGGTACGATGTCAACCGACTCCGTGTCCTGTCCTGCAGAAATGACGTAGGCCTTGACCGGCGTCGCATCGGCAGACCACACGTCAATGTGCAGACTCGTCAGGCCCAGAGTGGTCGCATCGAGCGCATCAAACTGGAACCCTTGGTACGTGAACTGATCGCCCTTCAAGACCTTGTTGCCAGCTACCGTGACATCACTCAACATCTGGCCCTGCCCCCAATTGGGGAGGTCAAATCCACCCACCGTGGGGTAGGCGTCACTGTACAGAGACTTGACGTTGGCAGCCAAAGCAGTCGGTGCAGTCGGTGCCGTGGTCGGGGCAGAAGCACCACCACCACCACCGCCACTGTTGGCCTTACCGAAGTAGATGTTGTCGAAGTACATCACTTTTGTGACCGGTTGAATGGCCGTGTCTAGCTTCAATTGGAAGATCGCTGTTTTGTTGATCTTGGTGAAGCTGCTCAGCGGAATGTCCACGCCCTTCCATGCGCCGGCAGTCGGTACGATGTCAACCGACTCCGTGTCCTGTCCTGCAGAAATGACGTAGGCCTTGACCGGCGTCGCATCGGCAGACCACACGTCAATGTGCAGACTCGTCAGGCCCAGAGTGGTCGCATCGAGCGCATCAAACTGGAACCCTTGGTACGTGAACTGATCGCCCTTCAAGACCTTGTTGCCAGCTACCGTGACATCACTCAACATCTGGCCCTGCCCCCAATTGGGGAGGTCAAATCCACCCACCGTGGGGTAGGCGTCACTGTACAGAGACTTGACGTTGGCAGCCAAAGCAGTCGGTGCAGTCGGTGCCGTGGTCGGGGCGTTTGCCAATACCGTGTTGTAAGCCTGCTCGACAGCGGTTACAGCAGCATTTGGATTGTTTGCAAGATCAGTGAATTTGGCAGCTGGGATCGAGACGCTGATCGTGCCGGTTGTTCCAGCCGTCGGCGTTACCACCAGCGTGTAAACGGTTGGGCTGACCTTGGTCACCGTTGCACCCTTGTTGCCACCAGTGACGACCACATCTTCAGAAATGAAGTCCTTTACTTCTTCGCTGAAGGTGAAGGTGAAAATCACCGGCCCAGTCGCTGTGGCATCAGGAATGTTGTCTGTGATGACAACGGTCGGTGGCACCTTGTCGGTGGACTCCGCGCCCCCCCCGCAAGCACTGATCAACACCGAGGTAGCCAGGGCACATGCCGCCAGCTTGAAAGAGGTGGAAAAAGACATCATGGCGGGGGCTCCTGGCTGAAAGTGAAGTCTGTCGACTCAAATTATGGTAATTTCGCTAAGCAAGAAAGCGCATTCATGAAAGCGCTTTCATGTAATGTAAAAGGCCTCAATTTGCTTTGCAATGGTCTGGCACTAGGGGTTTCCCTAGTGGCGGGCCTAGGGCTTACCCGTAGATCGGCCAAACACAAGGGTTTCCATGGCTAAGATCACCCGATTGAGCGGCACTTGGCCGCAATGGATTGCAGACAATCTGGCGCGGGGCTGCACGCCAGCGTCGCTGATCGAGGCCATGGTTCGTGAGAACTTTGAACCGTCTTTTGCCATGCAGTGCGTGTATGGTCTTGCCAGGGCCTCCGTGGGCGCGCAATCTCCAGCGGCACCAAGTCTGCCGGGCTACGCCGACGAACCACCCCGGCTGCCGGAGCAACTGCACCAAATCCGGACGAACGATCGCCTGGTACGGGTGGCCATGCGGGTAGCGCAACCGGTGTTGGCCTTGTTTGAGAATGTGTTGTCGGCCGAAGAGTGCGATGAGCTGGTGCGTTTGTCGCGTATTAAACTCAAGCGCTCCACCATCGTTGATCCGCGTACCGGCCAAGAGGCCGTGATCCCCGACCGTAGCAGTGACGGCACTTTTTTTACTCTCAACGAAAACCCTTTTATTGCGCGCCTGGACCGGCGCATTGCCGAGGCGATGCACTGGCCAGTTGAGAACGGCGAAGGCTTGCAAATCCTGCACTACCGGGTGGGCGGCGAGTACAAACCGCACTATGACTATTTCCCACCATCCGACCCGGGCAGCCGCCCGCATCTGGCGCGAGGTGGGCAACGGGTTAGTACCTTGGTCATCTACCTGAATGACGTGGAGGCTGGCGGATCCACCGTGTTCCCCGAACTCAAGCTGTCAGTCACGCCGCAAAAAGGAGCGGCGGTCTATTTTGAATACTGCAACCGGCAAGGCCAGGTGGACGCGCGCACCCTGCACGGCGGCGCACCCGTCACAGCGGGAGAAAAGTGGGTCGCCACCAAGTGGATGCGACAGGGCCGCTATGGTTGAGCCGTTCTATTTCTGGTAGACGCGGACATAGTCCACCTCCATTTGGTCCGACACAAAGCCCGATGGGACTGAACCGCCCAAGGTGCCACCCATGGCCAAGTTGAGGATCAGGTACTGTGGGCCGCTATACGGCCAGTTGCTGAAGTTGCCGTCCTTGGGGTTGACATACTCAAAGTACTTGACGTTGTCGACACCGATCACAATTTTGTCGGCGGTCCAGGTCAGCTGGTAGTTGTGAAAGCTGGTGCAGGCGTCTACCACGGTGGTTTCATTGCCCGGGTCGCCGCCGGGGTGATGCAGGTAGCCAGACACGACTTTTTTGTCTGCGGCGCTGAACCCTTTTTGCTCCATGATGTCAATCTCGCCGTACTTGGGCCATTGGCTGTCCGGAGTGCCCAGCATCCAGATGGCAGGCCAGGTGCCCAGACCGCAGGGCAGCTTGGCCCTGACCTCAAAAAAGCCATAGGTGAATTGCTGCTTGTCGCGGGTGATCAGGCGTGCCGAGGTGTACTGTTGCCCGCCTGCATCGCCCACTGCCGGCGGCGCTTCTTTGCGGGCAATGATTTTGAGCGTACCGCCGCTCACCACAGAGTTTTGGGTACGCGCGTTGGCGTAATACTGCTGCTCGCCATTGAACCAGCCGGTCTTGTTGAAGGCTGTGTCGTAGCCCCATTTGGACGCATCGGGCAGGCCAGCGGTGGCAAATTCGTCGGACCACACCAGGTTCCAACCGGTCAAGCGATCCTCGGTCTTGAGCTTGAGTTCATCAATGTAAAACGTGGTGTTGCCGGCCACGGTCTGGCCGTAATGCGGAAAGACGCTGACCTTGTCGTAGCTGGTGTCGAAGTTGTAGCTGGTGCCCTCCGTGGGCTTGTCAAAGTCAAAGCTCAGGGTTTCCCAAGCGCCGGCCTTGGTGGTTTTGGCTTCGGCCGTGACGAACACCGTGTTGTTACTGGCCTTGTTTTCCAGTTTCAGCATCAGGGTCTCGCCAGCCGCCGGGGCATAGACCCGCAAGGTCAGCACCTTGCTCGCACCCATCTTGACCGGACTAACGGTCAGCGTCGTTGGCGCACCCAATGTGACCCCTGCCCACACTTCATTGCCAGGTTTTTTGATCAGCTGTGCAACGCGGTTGGCGGCATTGGCCGGGTCTGTAGCAAATGCAGCAGTAAGGCCACCAAAGGGCACGATGGCGGTGGTGGCATTGGGCTCTAGGTCCAGGCAGCTCAGCGTGCTGGTGATCACGCAGGTGCCCGTGTTGCCTGAGGTGGCCGTTACCGCAGGTGTGGTGTCATAGTTCAGTTGCAAGCTTGCCGCGGCAGTGTTCCAGTTATTGGCCAGGTCCTTGAACCGGTTGGCCGGCACGCTCACCATTGCCGTCCCCGTGGAATTGGGCGTTGGGCTCAGCACAAGTGAATAGTGGGTGGCATCCACCTTGGTCAGGGGCGCTGCCGTGCCGCCAGTGGCCAATATCGACTCCGCTGCAAAAGAGCTACCCACATCCTCACTGAACATGAAACTGAAGGTTATGGGCCCGGTGACGGTCGTGCTGTCCGCGTTGTGCGAGATCACCACGGTAGGCGCCAGGGTATCAACTTTGCCATCGCTACCACCACCACAAGCCACAAGCAGCAGGGAGAGCATGCCGGCATTTACCGTCTTGATCATGTTTGTAAAAGGCTGGTTCATGTGCGCTGAGTCGTTTGCTAGAGGCTTGCTTGGATTTGCTGGTCTTAGTTGGAACGGCCGAGGCTGTTAGCGTCAACACGCAGCGTCTTTCCATCACTGAACAACACGCTGAGCGGCGCCTTGCCAGCGTTGTAGGCCAGATAGGTCTTGCGGCCGTCCGCACGTCGAAACACCGAATAGAACGTGGTGTTGGCGGTCACGCTCAAATCAGGCGTGCCCATCTCGTTGAGGCTGAGCAACCAGTGCAGGGCGTGCGAGCGGGTGTCGCCCAGCTCAAACGAGCCCCAGCGGTCCCACTGCTGCAGGCCCAATGCGGGGTCGGCCAGCCCCATGTATTTGGCAAAAATATCTTGCCAGATGTCAGGCGGATCGGCGCGTTTGCCACGCGCGTTAAACACCGCGGTTTCAGGCTTGAGCGTGGCCAGACTGCGCTTGACAAAGTCCGGGTCACGACCCAGGTAGGTGGAGGAGGTGGTGATCGGCAGCAGGTTGATGCCCTTGATCTGGCGCGGCTCGTCGATCCACCAGGTGTTGTGCGCGTACTTGCCGCCAAACAGCATGCTGGTTTCGACGTTTTTGTACTCAGGTGGAAACACCACGCGGTGGATGTCAAACCAGTAATGGTTGATGGCCTCGATCTCGGTGGTGTACAGGTACTGGCCCAGCTGCCGCAATTGCAAATTTCCAGTGATCTCGCCCCACATGATCAAACCTGCCCAGGCGTTGATGGCTTCAGACGACGACTCCTGGTTGTTGCCATAGGGCCCCAGGCCGATGCCCGAAGCCCAGGAATGGCCCTCGTAGGAATCAAAGTTGCGCAAAAACGGGAAGTCTCCCCGGCCTCGCTCTGCGGTGGCAATGTCGGCGATCAGCAGATCCACCATGCCGCCCCATTGCGCCTTGGATGCCCAAACTGGGTTGCGCAATGCGATATCGGCCATCGCGCGGATCCAGTAGCCGTAGTGGAAGTGATGGTCGTTCATCTGCTCGATGCTGAAGTACTCCTCCGGGTAGGCCAGTACAGTGCCCAGCCCCTTGTCGTAGGCAAAGTAGGTCTTGCTGTCCTTGCCCGAGAACCAGGACTCGATGCGCGTCTTGATCAGCTTTAGCAGCTGGTCACGCCCTTCCAGGTCGCCCTGCTGCTCCACCACGTCCAGCAATTTGGTGATGCGCTGCAGGCCCTTGCCCTGCCAGTACGAGCCGTTACCCAGCTCCAGCATCATGCGCCTGGCATTGCGCTTGTCGGTTTTCAGCAGGTCTTGCAGTTCGGCGCTGCGCGGCGAGTCGGCCACGGCAGGCCAGTAGGGTACAAAGCCCTGGTAGATGCTGGCAACCGTGAATTGGTTGGCCGGCAGCAGGCGAATGGGGCCGCGCAAACTGTCAAACGCTGGCCCGAGCTTGCCTGTGACTGATGCGTTGTTGTGCCAATGGTGCGGGTACAGGCCAAGCAGGGTGCTTTGCTCTGTGCCTTCCATGGCACGGGTATTGGCGCTGAAGGTGGTTTGGACACGGCCCGTGTCTGCATCGACCGACCAGGCCACCCGTGTGTCCTGCACAAAGGCATAGGCATGGCGCTTGAACAAACCCAAGGTGTCGGGCTTGTCGTCCGGCAGGGGGGCTGCCGACAGATACCCTTTGCCCTCGGGCAGGCGCGCGATCCACTCGGTAGGTGACACCGCCTCCCATCGCACGCCCGTGGGGCCAAACAGGGCGTAGGTGATGCCCTTGACTCGCAGCGCCAACACCCGCGTGTCGCTTGAGGGCATGCGCTCGGCCGCCACCGGCAGACGCAGACGCAAATCACCACGCGAGATCTGAAAATACACATAAGGGCTGCCGTGGCCGACCGTTGCCAGCAATTGGTCGGCGCCGCGCGCCATGGCGATGTCGATGGCCCAATCGCTGGTTTTGGCCAACTTGGCCCTTTCGGGCTCAAAGGCCACGGCGGAGATGACGAGAGGGTCTTTGTGCGGGTAATGGATTTCGACGTCACGACGCTCGGTTGGCACCACCTCTTTGGCCGGAAGCGCCAGTTCAAAGCCGGCGCTTCCGGCCTTGACGGTCAACGGATGGGCAAACAGCACCTCGGGCTGCGGCGCGAAGATCAGCGCCGAATACCACTGGTTAGTGGGCGCAGCCAAGGCCTGCATGGCGGCGGTTCGGTACGGTGCCGGAGGCGCTGCCGGGTCACGCCCTTTGGGTACGGTCTGGTAGGCACCGGCGCCGAGTTGAACCGATTGGGCCAGTGCCATGGAGGCGCCAGCTGCCAGCAGCACAAGCGACGACACCCATCGACCAAGATAATTCATGCGTATTCCAATATTCAGCTGTTGCAGCACAACATCGAATCATAATGAAAGCGCTTTCAAAACGCAGCCCGGGGTTTTCCCGCACCGCGCCAGCATGATCAGGCTAAGGGAAAACACGTAGCCAGGCGCATTGACAACTCTGGCGAACGCAAATTAAAATTTTGAAAGCGCTTTCATGAACGACCCTGATACCAACACCATGAGCCTGAAACAAGACAAACCTGAACGACCCCGCCGGGTTTTGCTCGCGGCCAGCAGCCTGTTGCTGGCCCTCTGCAACCCGCTGAGCGCATTAGCCCTTGACTTCGGACCGGATGGTATGTTCAGCCTGACCGGTTTTGCCGAGGTGTCGGCAGGCCGATTTAGCAATACGTGCGAGAGCTGTCAACGCTTTCCGACCGAGCGCAAGCAACGCGTCTGGGCGGATGAGTTGGTTCAGGGCGCGGCATTCAACACCACCGGCAATACCTTCACCCAAATCCAGCCTTACCTTGGCTTCAAGTATGACCTGGGGCGCGGCTACAAAGTATCCGGCCTGCTTAGTCAGCGTTGGCGAGACGGCAGCGTCGACGTGGAAGGATTCTGGTACGACAAAAGCATTGCGCTCAGCCATGAAGATTACGGCAGTGTGCGCATTGGTGCCATGACCACGCGCGCTTGGAGCGTGGCGGACTATCCCTACGGCACATTCATTGGCATCGCACGTTCTTGGCCATCGAGCGGTGCCGGTTATGGGATGTTGGCCAATGCGGTGCGCTACACATCCCGCGTCATTGATGTGGCCGAGGGTGACTTGGTGCTGGAGGCCACCTACGACGGCGGCAACACCGCCTTCAAGATCAACAAGCCCGAGTTCTGGGAGCTCTACGGGCAGTACCACAAGGGCGATCTGGTCGTCGATGTGATCGTCCAGGAAGCCAAAAACGGCACGCCCAATGCCTGGGCCCATGGTCCCTTTACTGGATTGACGCCCTTCCCTGCTGACGATGCGCTGTTGAAAAGCTCAAGCCAGGGGATCGCCATGTTGATGGCGCGCTACCAAGTGGACTCAAAACTCGAATTGTCAGGGGGCATCCGCCGCAACCAGTGGAGCGGCGCCAATGCGGTATTGACACAGGGCAATCAGTGGAACGAGATGTTCAACGTCGACTGGAATGGCAGCCTCAATGGCATTGCCAATCCGGGCTACGCAGCCACTTCGATTGATCTGTCTCTGGGCGCGCGCTACCGAACTGGTCGCTGGATAGCTTCAACCGGGCTGGTTTATCTGGGCACGGCGGAAACCGCCAATCCGAGCGAGCGCGGCCAAAGCAACTCGACACTCATCAACACGGTCGGCTTGCGGTATGACTATGGCCAGGGCCTGGAGTTCAACGTGCAGGCTGGCATGGTGCATTACCGCCGTATCGGCCTGTCGGCCATGTCTGCCGCTGACAACGCGTCTTTTACCACCGTCGACTCACGTGTTACCGACCAAGGTAACTGGGTATCAGCCGGCTTGATCTACACGTTTTGAGGCCCAGGGCAAAGGTCAATCTGATGAAACTCTCTCGACTACTTTCGGTGTCTAAACTGTTTGGCCGTGCTGCGCTGGCTTTAGCAACAACAATCGTCCTTGTGTCCTGTGGTGGTGGTGGCGCTGTGGTGACGGGCGTCTCCGCGCCACGAGCGCTCAGTGCAGAGATGGCTTCGCGCAACGCCGTCAACTATGCACCCTATCGAACATCCCTCACCGAGCCCGACAGGGTCAAGGAAGTTATCACCGAAGCCATGATCAAGCAGGATCTGGACTTGCTGGTGGCTGGCAACTTTAGGTTGATTCGCTTGTTTGACAGCTCTGACAAGGTGGCCAAACAGACCCTGAAGGTGATTCGCGACAACAGCCTGGACATCAAGGTGATGCTGGGCGTGTGGATCGCGAGCGGCAACGATACCGAAAACCAGGCCGAGATCGCACGCGGTGTTGCTCTGGCCAAACAGTACAGCGACAGCGTGGTCGCCCTCAGCGTGGGCAACGAGACCATGGTCAGTTGGTCCTTTAACCCGCTGACTGTCGCGCAAATGGCGGCATACATCAAAAGCGTGCGCAACCAGGTAACCCAGCCAGTCACGACCGACGACAACTGGGCGTTTTTTGCGCAGTCCAGCAGCAATGAAAAGAACCCGCGCGCCGTGCTGGATGTCATCGACTTCGTGGCCATGCACACCTACTCGCTGGCCGAAACCATTCATCCACCGGCCACCTGGGACTGGCAGCAGTTGGGCGTGACTGCGGGTCCGTTGCGGGCCACGGCCATGATGGATGCATCGATTGCCGCTGCACGCCAGCAGTACGCAGCGGTGCGGGCGCACATTGACAGCGTCGGCTTTCCGAATATGCCGATCGTGATCGGCGAAACGGGTTGGAAGGCCGCTGTCTCCAATGGGGAGTCCAACCGGGCCCATCCGGTCAACCAGAAAATGTATTTCGACCGGCTTCAAACCTGGACTAACGAGATGCGCGCTGGCAAGAGCGGCCCCAAATCCATCTTTTATTTTGCGGCCTTTGACGAGCAGTGGAAAGGCTCTGACGACAAATGGGGCCTCTTCAACAAGGACCGTCAGGCGCGCTACGTGGTGCAGTCGCTCTACCCGACAGCGCAAGGCTATACCCATGCGACCGGCACTTACACGCAGGCTGACGCCCTGTTTGCCCCTGATGTGACTGACGCGGTCGTTACGGGTTCCCGCTTCACGGTGTATGCCGACAGCGTCCCGGCGGGTGCATCCGCGGCCGTGGCCACCGGTAGCAACTGGTTTGGTTGGGATAACCCGCCAACGGCCTATGCCGGCGAGGAAGACTCCGGCGCGCCGGTCGCCGGCGCGCCCGGCGACAGCGCCCACGGCGTCGTGGTCAAACCGGTTCCCAAGGTCTGGGGCTGGGGTATTTTGGTGGCGCCCGGCAATGGCACTGTCACGGCTGATCTGAGCGCATTCGAAGCGACAGGCAATCTGGTTTTCAGCATCAAGACCACTTACCCTGGCAAGATTGAGATTGGGTTCGCCACAGGTAGCGGTGCCACGACATATGACGTCTACATACCTGTTTCTTCCGGTCAGTACGGCTACGCCAATGATGGGGTTTGGCACACGGTGACGATACCCATAAGGGACATCAAACCCTTTGGCAACAAAGCCTCAGGCAATGAGGGTTCAGCCACATCGGTTTTTGACCTCACCAAGGTCACCAACCCGTTCGTCGTCGCGGATCGCTTCGGCAAGACCGGCAATAACCAGGCTGGCGCCACCAACACCAAGATTTTTGTTGACAACATCTACTGGACCAGGTGAGCCGACGCCGCGCGCCATCAACCCTAAGGCGCCGGGGCAAAACCGCATGATCCGGCAATTTCTCAGCGCTCGCGACGCGACGGCGCAACTCGCTGAGCAGCCGCCGCTTGAGTACCAGACAGGCGGCGAACAGCTGCCCTCGGTGTTCGCCAACACCGAGCGTGTGTTCCAGACCGTTTTGGGCTTTGGCGGTGCCTTCACCGAGGCCGCCGCCGTCACCTGGCTGGCTCTTGGCCTTGCACAACGAAAGCAGGTGCTCAAGGCCTACTTTGATGCGACGCGGGGCCACGGCTACCGCCTGTGCCGGGTGCACATGAACAGCTGCGACTTCTCACTGGGCAACTATGCCCATGTACCCACGCCGGGTGACGTCGAGTTGGCTGGCTTCTCGATCGAACGGGACCGGCAGGCGCTGCTGCCCTTCATCAAGGCCGCGCTGCAGGTGGCTGGCGCGCCCATTCAGTTGCTGGTGTCGCCCTGGAGCCCGCCAGCCTGGATGAAAAGCAACGGCGCGATGAATGGGGGCGGCCACCTGCTGCCGCAGTACCGGGACGCCTGGGCCCGGTGTTTTGTGCGCTTTATCCAGGCCTACGCGCAAGAGGGTGTGCCAGTTTGGGGGGTATCAGTCCAAAACGAGCCAGAAGCCACCCAGACCTGGGACAGTTGTATCTACAGTGCTGAAGAGGAACGGGATTTCGTGCGCGACCACCTGGGGCCAGTGTTAGCCCGGGCTGGCCTGGGCCACGTCAAAATCGTGGTCTGGGACCATAACCGCGACCACCTGGTTGAGCGCGCCAGCGCGGTGTACTCGGACCAGGCAGCAGCCAAGTATGTGTGGGGGGCTGGCTTTCACTGGTACGGCGAGGAACATTTTGAGCAGGTGCAACTGACGCATGACGCTTGGCCCGACAAACACCTGCTGTTTACCGAGGGCTGTCAAGAAGGCGGTCCGCATTTGGGCTCCTGGGCGCTGGGAGAACGCTACGCGCGCGCCATGATCAACGACCTGAACCGCTGGACGGTGGGCTGGATTGACTGGAACCTGCTGCTCGATGCCACCGGCGGCCCCAACCATGTGGGCAACCTGTGCAGCGCCCCGCTGATGGCCGACACCCACAATGGCGAACTGCTGGTGCAAAGTTCGTACCACTACATCGGGCACTTTGCGCGCTTCATCAAGCCTGGCGCCCGCCGCGTTCTCTGCGCAGCCACCCGGCAGGACCTGGAATGCACGGCCTTTGTCAATCCCGATCAATCCACCGTGGTGGTGGTGTTGAACCGCTCTGAGACCGCGATTCGCTTTGGTCTGCGCGGGCTGGGCGACACGGTGGCCAGCACGCTGCCTGCCCGTTCCATTGCCACCTACCTGGTCAGCGCGTAAGCAAGTGCCCGTCCGAGCCAAAAGCCAGCGCCCAGCTGGCGTCCGGCGCCAGCCCGACCACCTGACCCGCCACGCGTTGAGCCTGATGCCCAGCAGCCACTTTGGCATTGAGCATTTCACTCACGCCCTCCACGCGCAGGTACAGAATGGAGACATCCCCCAGGTGCTCTGCCAGCACCACAGTGGCCGGGATGCCCTGCCCGGCTGGCGCTAGTGTGAGGTGCTCGGGCCGCAGCGCCACCCGTTGCGCCAGGGCAGGTGCCGCAGCCGACAGCACATCCCACAGGCCTTGGTGCGCCGCAGCCGCGCCTGCAGCAGGCCGGTCAATCAGATTGATGCGCGGGGCGCCCAGGAAGGTGGCGACAAATTCGTTGGCCGGCTGGTTGTAGAGCGCCATGGGAGCGCCGAGTTGCTCGACCTGGCCCTTGTTGAACACCGCGATCCGGTTGCCCATGGTCATGGCCTCCACCTGATCGTGAGTGACATAGATCATGGTGGTGCCCAGCTCCTTGTGCAAGCGGGACAGCTCGATGCGCATGTTGACCCGCAGCGCCGCATCCAGATTGGACAGGGGCTCATCAAACAGGAACACCTTGGGCTTGCGCACAATGGCCCGGCCGATGGCCACGCGTTGGCGCTGCCCGCCTGACAACTCTTTGGGAAAGCGGTCCAGCAGCTCGCTCATGCGCAGCACCTCGGCAATGCGGCCTACCTGCTGCTGACGCTCCTGTTTGGACACACCGGCCATGCGCAGCGAAAAGCCCATGTTTTCCGCCACCGTCATGTGGGGATAGAGGGCGTAGCTCTGAAACACCATAGCCGCACCACGGTCCGAGGGGTGCAAATCATTGGCGCGCTGGCCGTCAATCAAAATATCGCCCGCCGTCACCGACTCCAGTCCGGCGATCATGCGCAGCGTGGTCGACTTGCCGCAGCCCGAGGGGCCGACAAACACCAAGAACTCGCCGTCGATGACCTCCAGGTCCACTCCCCGGATCACCTCGACCGCACCGTAGCTTTTGCGAATGCCGCGCAGGACGACGCTGCCCATGTCAGGCCTCTGCCGCCACAAGCTTGGCGTGAACACGCTGGTGCTGCTGCACAAAGTCCCGGTACCACAGCGCGCTGTCTTTGAGCGTGCGCACCTGACTGGCGTAATCGACATGGACGATGCCAAAACGCTTTTCGTAGCCAAAGGCCCATTCAAAGTTGTCCAGCAGGCTCCAGACCATATAACCGTCCAAACGAACGCCCTGGCGCATGGCCTCGGCCATGGCGTCAATATGCCGGTGAATGTAGTCGATGCGGCCGCTGTCCTTCACCTGTCCCGCCACCAGTTGATCCGCCATGGCGCAACCGTTTTCAGTGACGTAGATCGGGGGAACAGCGTAGTCACGGTGCAGCCGCAGCAGCAACTCGGTCAGGCCCTCAGGGTAGATCTCCCAGCCCATATCGGTCAGCGCAAGGCCGCTGCTTTTGGTGTCCCAAGGACCCGCCGCACTGACCACGCCGCGCGAGTAGTAGTTGACCCCCAAGTAGTCCATCGGTGTGGCAATCGCCGCCAGGTCACCGGCCTGCACCTGGGGGGCATCCGCACCCAAGTGGGTCAGTACGTCCTGCGGGTAGCGCCCCTTGAACAGCGGGTCCATGTACCAGCGCAACAGCAACCCGTCTTCCAGATGGGTCTTGACCTTGTCCTCAGCGGAATCGGTCGCAGGTTGCAGGGGCGCCAGGTTGAGCACGATGCCAAGCTTGGCCCGACAACCCTGGGCCCGGATGGATTGCAGCGCCAGGCCATGGCTCAGCAGCAGGTGGTGCGAGACCTGCATGGCGGTGGCGCGGTTCTTCACACCAGGGGCAAAAATACCGTTCTCGTGCCCGAGCATGGCCATCACCCAGGGTTCATTGTGGGTGGTGATGGACGCCACCCGGTCCCCCAGGCGCGCCGCCATGCCACGTGCGTATTCAACAAATCGATAGACCGTGTCCCGGTCTGCCCAACCACCCTTGGCCTGGAGTTCGTCGGGCAGGTCCCAGTGGTTCAGTGTCAGATAGGGCGTGACGCCACGGGCCAGCAGGCCATCCACCAGTCGGTCATAAAAGTCCAGTCCCTTGCTGTTCCAGGCGCCGCTGCCACCAGGGCGCACCCGGGGCCAGGACACCGAAAACCGATAGGCTCCCACACCCAGGCTGGCGATGAGGTCCAGATCGTCGGCCCACCGGTGGTAATGGTCGCACGCCACGTTACCGTCGCTTCCGTCGGCGATCACGCCGGACAGGCGGCAAAACCGGTCCCATATCGATGGGCCTTTGCCGTCCTCGCTGGCAGCGCCTTCGATCTGGAACGCGCTGGTGGCCACGCCCCAGACGAAATCGGGCGGGAAACTGGCGGCCAAGGCTTGCAGCAGCGGTGGCGCAGAGGGGGAGGTACTTGTCAGCATGCGGGATACCAAAGACAGAAACAGAGAAAGTGTGTAGCGGCGAAGTCGATCACTTGACCGCTCCCGCTGTCAGACCGTCGATCAGACGGCGTGAAGAAATGGCAAACAACACCAGCAACGGAAGGGTTGCAATGGCCGAACCGGCCATCACTGCACCCCACTCAGTGTTGACCGGGCTTTGCATGCTGCGCAGCGCCAAAGGCAGGGTGTACATGTCGGGCGAACGCATCACAATCAGCGGCCCGATAAAGTTGTTCCAAGAGGCAATGAAGGTGATCAGCCCAAGGGTGCCCAGTGCCGGCTTGAGCAAGGGCAGCACGATGCGCCAATAGATGCCCAATTCGCTACAGCCGTCCATACGTGCCGCTTCCACCAGGTCTTTCGGGATCGAGCTGCTGATGAACTGGCGCATCAGAAAGATACCAAATGCACTGGCCGCGCCCGGGATGTAGAGCGCCCGTGGCTGGTCGATCCAGCCGATGGCATCCATGATCATGAAGGTGGGAATCATCCCCAGAAACGAGGGAATCAGCATGGTGCCCATCACCAGCAAAAACAGCACCTGTTTAAAGCGGAACTCAAACATGGCAAACGCATAGCCTCCCATGGAGCAAAACAGCAGGGTGAGCGCTGTGGAGGCCAGGGCCACATACAGACTCCAGCCCAAGCTGCGCCAAAATGGGATGCGCGCTGTCAGAAGCTTCACATTCAGCAGGAAGTCGTCACCAAAAAAAAGCGGCGGCGGCAGGCTGAAGATCTCGGTGCGTGAATGGCTGGCAAAAACAAACATGAAATAAAACGGCGCCAGCATGATCAGGCCACCGACGGCCACCAGAACATAGGCCGCAAGCGGCGCCAGCCGGTCACCTTGCCTGGCCAAGGCAATCATGCCGATGGTCCTCGCGGCTTGAAGGCGCGGTTGGTGAGCCAGGTCAGCAGTGCGACAAAGACAAACAGCAGCCACGACAAGGCGCTGGCGGCGCCGAAGTCGTTGAACTCAAAGGCAGTGCGGTACATGTACATGGCGGTGGTCATGCCCGCCTGGTCGGTGCCGCCGCGGCCACCGGTCAGGATGAAGGGTTCCTCAAACAGTTGCAAGCCACCAACCACGCTCAGCGTCACGCCAAAATAAATCATGGGCTTGAGGCTGGGCAAGGTGATGAACCAGAACTGCTGCCAGCGCCCGGCGCCATCCATGGTGGCAGCCTCGTAAATGTCTTTTGGAATGGTCTGCAAAGCGGCCAGGTACAGCACGGTGTTGAAGCCGACATAGCGCCAAAACACCACCAGCGCGACAGCCGGCTTGACGTTCTCGGCCCGGTTCAGCCAGTCAATCGGGTCCACCGGAAATAGCCCGCCCAGCACTGGCAGGTTGGACAGACTGCGCAGGCTCAGATTGATCAGCCCGTAATCGGTGGAGAACAGGGTGCTGAACATCATGGCAATCGCCACGGTGGACGTGATGTAAGGGAGAAAGTAGGCACCGATCACCGCGTTGCGCGTGCGCTTGAACGAGGTGTGGATGAAATAGGCCAGCGGTATGGCGATGAGGTGCTGGGGCACACCGGACGCCAGTGCCAGCCAGGCCGTGTTTTTCAGCGACTTCCAGAACCACTCATCGGTAATGGCGAAAGCAAAGTTGTCGAGCCCGACAAACTTCATCGAGGCCAGTCCAGCTGTGGGCTCCCAGGTCTGGAATGCCAGGTAAAACGAAAAGCACAGTGGAAACACCCCGAACACCAGAAACAACAGCACAAACGGGCTCAACAGCACGTAAGGCACGCTGGTGGGCGAGAGCCGGAAGACAGGGCGAGAGCTCATGACCCAGGGAGGCGAAGGCGCAGGCGGGACAGAAATCGGCGTAAAGTCGGCCTTGGCTCAGCGCTTAACACGCCGCTCGAGTAAGGCCTTGGCATCGGCAAGCGCTGTTCGCACGTCCTTGCCCTGATCCAGCACCTTGTCCATTTCCGTGTTGATGATTTCCTCGGCAATCGGATCGAGCTTGTGCACATCGACCGCATTGATCTTGCGCGAGGCCTCGCGCCACAGCAGCCGCGCCTTTTGGCCACCAAGGAATTCGATCGGCTGGTCAAAAAAGGCATCGTTGTGCACATCGACCAGGGCTGGAAAGGCGTCCTGCGACTTGAAGGCGCTCAGCTGCATTTGCGGATCCAGCGTCATCATCTGAATGAAGTCCCAGGCTAGCGCCTTGTTTTTGGCACCCTTGGGGATGGCATAAAAACTGCCGCCCCAGGAGCCCCAGGCCTTTTCAGGCAGTTGCGACGCGCGCCACAAGCCTTTGGTGTCCGGCGCCAACCAATTATTGAGGTGGCCGGCCAGCCAGGCGCCAGACATCTGGGTGGCAATGGTGCCGCGCTTGAAGCCCTCGGACCATTCGTTGGACCAGGCATTGATCTTGCCGTCGAGCTTGCCGTCGCGCACTTTTTTGGCCAACTCGAAGGCACGCACAAAGCGCGGCGAATCCACCAGCACACGGCCCTTGGCGTCGATGTAGAGGCCTTCGCCGGGTTTGATGTCTGATCGGATGACGATGTCTTTGACGTCCCGGGCGTGTGCGACCAGATAGGCACCGGTGGCCGCTTTGATCTTGACGCCAGCCGCCACATAGGCGTCCCAGGACTGGGCCAGCTCAGCTTCGCTGACCCCAGCTTTTTTAAGGATGTCGGTGCGGTACAACAAGGTGCCGGGCCCGATGTCGGCGGGCACTGCGACCACAGCACCTGATGCAGCCGTGGCCTGCAGGAACGCAAAGGGCACAAACCGAGCCTGCTGCGCCTTGATGCCGTAAGGCGCGATACCCAGGTCTTCCAGGCCACCACCCTCAGCGAAGCGGGCCACATAGCCAAACTCCACCACCATCACATCAGGCAGGTTAGACGACGTGGACAGGGCCGTGGTCATGGCGGTATGGTGATCGGCAAAGGCCCGGCTCACCACCTTGACCTCAACCGTCGGATATTTTTTCTTCCATTGCGCCACGGCCGCCTTGGCGATCTCGTCCACCGCCGGGTAAGCAGCGACCGTGATGCTCTGCTGAGCCTGGGCAAAAGTGATGCAACCGCCGGCCAGCAGTAGGCCCGCCCAGCTCCGGGCTGCCGTCTTGAACTTTTGTGTCGCTGAACGCATGGTGATCTCCAATTCCGGCAGCGCTTTGGACCAACTTGAAAGCGCTTTCAAGAATTATAGAGTTCGGTCTCCCGGTGTCAACCAAGGGAAATCCCGGAGAAACCTAGGCGACGGTCGGCTCGATCCTGGCGCTGGACTGACGCTCGATCAGTTGCGGCTGAGGAACCGTGACGGTCGGCTTGTCACCCGCGATCAGTTGCAGCATCGCCAGTGCGGCCAATCGGCCCAACTCGTAGGCGGGATGGCGAATGGTGCTCAGGGGCGGCACCGCATACAGTGCCGTTGGCAAGTCGTCAAAGCCCACCAGTGACACATCCTGCGGCACCCTGAGTGCGTGGCGATGCAAGCCGAGCGCCGCACCCAACGCCATCTGGTCGTTCGCGGCAAAGATGGCTGTGAAGGTTTGTCCTGTGGCCAACAACTGATCTACCGCCTGCGAGCCGCTGACCTCGTGGTATTCGCCCGGCACCACCAGCGCCGGATCAAAAGGAATACCAGCCTCCTCCAGTGCGGCTCGGTAAGCGCGCAAACGTTCGTTGGCATCAGGATGGGCCGGGTTGCCGGTGATGAAGGCGATGCGCCGGTGCCCAAGTTTGATGAGGTGCTGGGTCGCCAACAGACCGCCGGTGAAATTGTCAAAATTCAAGGCAAACAAACCCGGCGCCTTGAGTGATCGACCGGTGACGACCACCGGCAGCGACTTGGCGCAGGTCTTCAAGGCCTGGTCACTGAGACGGCCGGTCAGGACGATGATGCCATCGACACGCCGGGACCGCAGCACCTCGATACATCGTGCTTCCGCCGCCGCATCCCAGTGGCCGCTGACAAACAGCGGGCTGTAACCCGCCGGATCCAAGGCGTCCTCGATGCCGCTCAAAGCGACGCCATAGAACGGGCTGTCAATGGCCTGGGTGACCACCCCAATGCTCAGGGTACGGCCGCCGGCCAAACCGCGGGCCATTGGATTGGGCACGAAACCGAGTTGCGCGATCGCATCATCGACCGCCTTCTTTTTGATCGAGCTGACGATCGCCGTGCCATTGAGGATACGCGACACCGTGCTGGGCGAGACCCCGGCGGCGGCGGCCACCATGTCGAGTGTCACGGGCGCGTTGCCGCGCAAAGCTGCCGCTTTCACTCCATTTGGTGACACATTTCTGGTTTTCATGAGCCATCCCGATCGATCATTGTTGGAATTCTGACGTGTCGCGCATGATAATCGTGCGATGACCCCTCCCTTCTATGTGCGCTGGTGGCTGCCCTTGGCGACCTTTTTGGCGGCGGCACTGG
>JBAXMQ010000047.1:0-22269 GCA_037134215.1 Betaproteobacteria bacterium | reverse complement strand
GTGGACCCGTTTGATTCCAAACTGGGCGACGAGATGGAGCGCATGCGCCTGCGCCGGGTGTTTGAGCAAAAGCTCGACAGCGAAATTGGCTATGTGCTGCCGATCAAGGCGATTGAGGGCGCGGACAAAGCCGGCCCGCACTGGCGCACCGGCCCCTGGTTTGTGCGCGACGAGCGCCTGTACCTGATGCCCGGCGACTCGCCCATGGGCCTGCGGCTGCCGCTGGATTCTCTGCCCTGGGTCAGCGAGGCCGATTTTCCCTACCTGAACGAGGCCGACCCCTCGGTGCCCAAAGCCGCCCTGCCGGCCCGCGACGCGTTGGCCATTGCCCCGGCGCCGGCCCACTTGCCACCCGTCACCCGGCAAAGCGCCTGGCACGCCAGCGCCGCCGACCGGGCTCCGGCCGCCAAAGAATCGGCCCACTGGCTGACCCGCACCGCGCTGTGCGTCGAGGTGCGTGACCCGCGCCGCGCCAGCGGGCCCAAGGCCGAGGCCGTCGGCGTCAAATCAGGGGTGTTGTACGTTTTCATGCCGCCGCTGGAGCAGCTGGAAGACTACCTGCGCCTGCTCACCGCCGTGGAGGCCACGGCCGAACAGCTGGGCATGCAGATCGTGCTGGAGGGCTACCCGCCGCCACGCGACCCGCGTCTGAAGCTGCTGCAAGTCACGCCCGACCCCGGCGTGATCGAGGTCAACATCCACCCGGTGGCGCATTGGGACGAGCTGGTGCACAACACCGAGTTTTTGTACCAGGCCGCCTTTGAGTCCCGCCTGAGCGCAGAAAAGTTCATGACCGACGGCCGCCACACCGGCACCGGCGGCGGCAACCACTTTGTCATGGGCGGCGCTACTCCGGCCGACAGCCCGTTTTTGCGCCGGCCCACGCTGTTGGCCAGCCTGTTGCTGTACTGGCACAACCACCCCTCGCTGAGCTACCTGTTCAGCGGCATGTTCATCGGCCCCACCAGCCAGGCGCCACGGGTTGACGAGGCGCGCAACGACCAGCTGTTTGAGCTGGAGATTGCGCTGAAGGAAATCCACAAAGCAGCAGGGGAGCGTTGGGGCCACAACTACATGGCGCCCTGGCTACTTGACCGCACCCTGCGCAATATTTTGGTGGATATCACCGGCAACACCCACCGCAGCGAGTTTTCCATTGACAAGATGTTCTCGCCCGATTCGGCCACCGGCCGCCTGGGCCTGCTGGAACTGCGCGCTTTTGAGATGCCGCCCCACCCGCGCATGAGCATCGTGCAGCAGCTCTTGCTGCGGGCGTTGGTGGCGCGCTTCTGGCACACGCCCTACCAGGCGCCGGTAACGCGCTGGGGCACCGAGCTGCATGACCGCTTCATGCTGCCCACCTTCATCGCCGCCGACTTTGCCGACGTGCTGACTGAGATGCGCCAGGCCGGCTTTGCCTTTGACGACAGCTGGTTTGCGCCGCACCATGAGTTCCGTTTTCCACTCGTCGGCAGTGTGAGCAGCACCGGCATGACGCTGAGCCTGCGCAGCGCGCTGGAGCCCTGGCATGTGATGGGCGAGGAAGGCAGCGCCGGCGGCACCGCGCGCTATGTGGACTCGTCGTTGGAGCGCATCGAGGTGCGCGTCAGCGGCCTCAACCCCAGCCGCTACACCGTCAGCTGCAACGGCCACGCCCTGCCACTGCAACCTACCGGCACCACGGGTGAGTTTGTGGCCGGCGTGCGCTACAAGGCCTGGAACCCGCCGTCAAGCCTGCACCCCAGCATCGGCATCCACGCGCCGCTGACCTTTGACATCGTCGACACCTGGATGAAGCGCTCGGTCGGCGGCTGCTGCTACCACGTCACCCATCCGGGCGGCCTGAGCTACGAGACACTGCCGGTCAACGCTTTTGAGGCCGAAAGCCGCCGCCTGTCCCGCTTCGCCGCCATGGGCCACACCCCTGGCACCATCGCCGCCACGGCACCCACGGTGCATGTGGCGGGCAGCCGGGAGTTTCCGTTCACGCTGGATTTGCGGCAGGTTCAGCGTTTGGCATAGCGGGTGGGAGGGGCTTCAATCCAAACCGAATCGACATGGAGTTCAGTTTTATCGACCTGACGCTGGCCGCCTTGTTTGGCTACGCCGCCGTAGCCTTGTTTTTGTGGGTCGCGCAGCAGCGGATTATTTTTGGTAAGCCGACGCAATTGCGCTCACTGTTACCTGGTCCGATTGAAAGCCAGCACACCGTGCAGCCCCTGCGACTTGCGGTAAACCGCATGGTGCAACTAGAAGGCTGGGCGAGCCGGCCGCTGGAAGCGCAGCAGCGCAAGGTCCTGATTTACTTTGGCGGCCGCAACGAGCATGTGGGCTGGGCCTGTGGCATGCCCACTTATCTCGGGCCTTGGACCATTTATGCGTTCAATTACCGCGGCTTTGGCCAATCCGGCGGACGCCCGTCGGAGGCCACCGCCAAGGCTGACGCCTTGAAAATCTTTGATGAGGTTTGTCGGCTGGAGGGCAACCCATGCGACGAGATGGTGTTGGTCGGGCGCAGCTTGGGAACCGCCATGGCTTTGGCGGTGGCCGCCCGCCGTCCAGTGAGCCGCTTGGTGCTGCTGTCGCCTTTTGAAAGCATGTTGCAGCTGGTGCGCGGGCGACATTTTCTCTACGCCATGCGTTGGACCTTGCACCAGAAGTTTGACTGCCGCGGTGACGCCGCCCAGCTTCAAACAAGAACCGCCCTTTTGCTTGCCGAACACGACACCCGCATTTCACACCAGAACAGTCTGGCACTGGCTGCCCGCTTGCAGGGACTGGTCAGCATCACCGTGGTGCCAGACACCAACCACCGCACGCTCCTGCGGCACCCCTCAACCCAGACCACCTTAGCGGACTTTTTGAATGGCCCCAGGTAGCGGCAAGTGGACGACATCAAAACCAATGACGACGCCGCGTCAATGTCTCAGCTGTAAAGGAAGCACCCTTAGACGGGTGCGACTTGGATCGACGATGAGCAGTGCACCGCTGTCCAACTCCATGGACATTTGTTTCAAGGCATTGATCACCTGGGAACCAATAGCAGTCGAGCTCACATCATCAGCCCGAATTTGCACAACACTGGGCTTTTCGCCCTGCGTCGCGGCCAGTATGGCGCCAAAGTCCAGATCGTGTGTTATAACCACTCAGTCATTTTGTCTGGCGTAGGCCATGAACGCAGCATCGGGCGCGTTGAAAGCCCCAAGCATTGACCAATGAACAGCATCAATCCCCGCATCTTTGAAGGCTTCAACCCAGCGCGGGGATAGGTTCATGTCGATGAGAAGTCTCATGCGGCAGTCAATACCACCTCTCGTTCCTCAGCACGCCAGGCGGCGTATTGAAGCGCCTGCATGATGTCTTCTTTTTGGAGGTAAGGGTAGTCGCTAAGAACCTCTTCCACGGCACGCCCAGCACCGATTTGGCTGACGACCATGCCGACGGTGACGCGCATACCTCTAATGCAGGCTTTGCCCCCCATCACACCGGGCTGCTGGGTGATTCGATCAAGTGGTCCCATGGTCAAGTCCTCAACAAAATTCTGCTCATCGTATAAGCATAAAGAGGGCAAGACAAGCAGTTTTTCAAGAGCAGAAGTGAACGCGGATTGCTGGCGCTATGCAGCTAAATTTGAGAACTTTGCGATTTTTGGTAAATCACCCGCCCAACCCGGTCGATATGGGCCACCAGCTCGGCATGGTCGAACTGTTCATAGATTGACAAGTCGATCTCATACGGCAGCAACAGGTCACCCAGCGCCGCGTCGATGTCGCCCAGCAATGACAGCGTGAGGCCATCGCCGCGCAAAGTCAGATCGATGTCCGAGCCGGGTTTGAAATTGCCTTTGGCCCGCGAGCCGTACAGCACGCCCTTTTCCACTTGTGGAAATCGCGCCAGTGTGGTGCGAATTTGTTCCAGTGTGGCGGCACTCAGCCCCATGCTGGCAGCGCCCGGCGCGACCAAGCTCATGGGGCAGACCCAGGCAGGGCCAACGAGTCCAGGCGTTGACGCAGAGCAGCAAAGATCAGCCCATTTTGGAACGCCGATCGGCTTGCATCGCGCGAGCCAATCAGGCCAAAGATGCCCTGCTGCTCCAGATAGTCCTTCAAGACGTTCCAGGCCAGTTCGTGGGTGAACTCAAAAGCCTGGATCAGACCCTGCTGCTCCAGCTTGGACAGCGGGCGTTCGCCAGCCAAGGACACCGCGTCAGACAAGCTCTGCAGCGCCCGGGTGTAGTTGGCGAACCGTCGCAACCAGCGAATGTCTTCTGTCATGTCAATTCCAGTCGGTAGACGGTCGGATGGTACTGATTTCAACAGCCCGCCCGGCTGGCATACTCAGACGCTGTGACCGCCAGCTCCGACCACCCTTTGCCAACCGCGTCTCCACCCACCGAGCCTGCCGCTGCACCCGCCGCGTCTGATGTCGCCGCCCAAGCCGCAGCCTGTGCCGCCAGCGTCGGCCATCTGGACGAGCTGCGCGGCGTGGTTGCTACTGAATCAGTAGCTGACCAGCGAGGTTTGACGGGGGTTTGGGCCCAATTCTTTTCCCAAGCGGAGACTCGGACCAGCGCCGACCTGGACCAGCGCTATGCCAGCCTGCAGCGCCAGATTCGCGATAACGGCGTCACCTACAACGTCTATGCCGACCAGGACGGTCCGCAACGCCCCTGGTCGCTTGACCTGTTTCCGCTGCTGGTTGAGCCCGAGCAGTGGCAGCGCATCGAAGCGGGCGTGCTGCAGCGCATGCAACTCTTGGAGCACCTGCTGGCCGATGTCTACGGGCCGCAGCACTTGCTGGCGCGCGGCATGCTGCCGCCGGCGCTGGTGCAGGGCCACCCGGGCTACCTGCGCGCCATGCACGGGGTGGCGCCGGTGGGCGGCGTGCGGCTGCACATTGCCGCTTTTGACCTGGCGCACGGCCCTGACGGCAACTGGTGGCTGGTGGGCCAACGCTGCCAGGCCCCGTCCGGCCTGGGCTACCTGCTGGAGAACCGGCTGGCCATTTCGGGCCAGTTTCCGCAGGCCTTCCAGGCGCTGCGGGTGCAACGCCTGGCCAGCACCTACCGGGCGCTGATGGACAGCCTGAAAAGCCGCAGCCCGGCGGGTGAGGACGCGCACCTGGCCCTGCTCACACCCGGTCCCTACAACGAAACCTATTTTGAGCACGCCTACCTGGCCCGCTACCTGGGCCTGAGCCTGGTGGAAGGCAGCGACCTGATGGTGCGCGACCAATGCCTGTACCTGAAGACCCTCAAAGGCCTGGTGCCAGTGCACGGCCTGCTCAAGCGCGTGGACGACCAGTACCTGGACCCGCTGGAACTGCGGCCCGATTCCACCCTGGGCGTGCCCGGGCTGCTGCAGGCCATCCGCGCCGGCACGGTGCTGGTGGCCAACGCACCGGGCACGGCGTTTCTGGAGTCGCCCGCGCTGATGGGTTTCATGCCGGCACTGGCGCAAGCCGTGCTGGGCCAGCCACTGAGCCTGCCCGCCCTGCCCAGCTGGTGGTGCGGCGAGCGCTCGGCCATGGAGGACGTGTTGCCGCGCCTGGGCCAGTGCGTCCTCAAGGCCAGCTACCCCGGCTCTGACATCCACCCTGGCTTTGACGCGGTACTGGGCCGCTCGCTGGCCCCGCGCGAGCTGGACGAATGGGCCGGCCGCATCTTGCGCAACAGCGAGGCGCACACCGTGCAGGCCTACATGCCGCTGTCGCAAATGCCCACCTGGCAGCCTGGTACTGCAGGTGCCAACAGCGCTGGCGGCGCTGGCGGCGCTGGCGGCGCTGGCGGCGCTGGCGGGCGGATGCTGCCGCGCTCGGCCATGCTGCGCGTGTTTGCCGTGTCCGACCCGGTGCGTGGCTGGCGGGTGCTGCCTGGCGGGCTGGCGCGGGTGGCTGGCGCCGGGGCCGACATTGCCTCCATGCAGCACGGCGGCAGCAGCGCCGACGTCTGGGCCCTGACCTGCGGCGAGGTGGACAGCACCACCCTGCTGCAGCCGGCCATCACACCTGCCCTGCTGGCCCAGCGCAAACGCCTGGTCACCAGCCGCGCCGCAGAAAACCTGTACTGGCTGGGCCGCTACACCGAACGCGCCGAAAACGCCATCCGCTTGGCCCGGCTGACGCTGGAGTGCCTGAACGGCGAAGAGCAGGCCTCGGCCCCCCTGCTGGCCTGGCTGGGCCGCATGGCGCTGGCCAATACCCTGGTGTTACCGGGCGTGCCCTCGCCGGCGCAGGCGCGCCGGGTGTTTGAGCGCTCGCTGATTGCCAGCCTGGGCAGCACCGAAGGCGCCACCAGCGTTGGCTACAGCCTGCGGGCCCTCAAGATGGCCGGCTCGGCGGTGCGCGAGCGCCTGTCGCAAGAGCACTGGCGGGTGATGGTGCGGGCCGAGGAAGAGTTGGCCAGCAGCTGCGCCGCGCAGGCCCGCAGCGGCATCTATGCCGTGCAGGACGCGCTCCGCGCTCTCAAAAACTGCAGCGACCACATGGCTGCCATCACCGGCGCGCAGACTGACCGCATGACGCGCGACGACGGCTGGCGCCTGCTCAGCATCGGCCGGCACATCGAGCGCCTGGGCTTCCTGGCAGCGGCGCTGGGCAGTGCGCTGGACACCGGCTCAGTGCACACCGACGGCGGCTTTGAGGCGCTGATCGCGCTGTTTGACAGCACCATCACCTTCCACGCCCAATACCAGCAAAGCCGCGACCTGGCCGCCCTGGTGGACCTGCTGGTGCTGGACGGCGACAACCCGCGCTCGCTGGCCTGGGTGGCGCACACCCTGCGCGGCCGGCTGGCCAAACTGGCCGGTGGCGCGCCTGAGGCCTCCGGCCCGCTGGCCAGCTTGGTGCCCAAGCCGGCCGACTGGCGACTGGCCCAACTCTGCGAGCCAGGGACGGCAGACCCCGCCAACCCTGGCCTGACGCCCGGCGTGGCACCGGCCCTGCAAACCCTGCTTCAAAGCTGCCAAAGCGCTGCACGCCAGGTGTCGGACGAGGTCAGCGCCACCTACTTCACCCACGCTGGCGACCATAAACGCAGTGTGGGCACGCCATGAAGCTGCAGGTCACCCACAGCACCCGCTACGACTACCAGCCGGCGGTCGAGACGGCCCAGCACATGGCCTACCTGCAGCCACTGCACACGGCGCAGCAGCAGGTGCTGAGCCACCAGCTCGACATCCAGCCGGCGCCGGCCAGCCTGTCGCGCACGACCGACGTGTACGGCAATACCCGCTGCTTTTTCTCTTTGCAAACGCCGCACCGGGTGCTGGACATGGTGGCGCGCAGCGTGGTCAGCACCCAGCCCAGCAGCGCACCTGCTTCCAACATCGGCTGGGAGGCCGCGCGCGAGCTGTTTCGCTACCGCTCAGGCGGCCCTTTTGACGCCGCTGCCGAATTTGTGTTTGCCTCGCCCTTCGCACCGCGCGACGCCACCTTTGCCGCCTATGCCCGGCCCAGCTTTGCGCCCGGCCGGAGCCTGCTGGCGGCGGCCACCGAGCTGATGCAGCGCATGCACGCGGATTTTCGCTACCAGAGCCAAAGCACCCAGATCAACACCCCGGCGCTGCAAGCCCTGGCGCAGCGCACCGGCGTGTGTCAGGACTTTGCCCACATCCTGGTGGCCTGCCTGCGCAGCCTGGGCCTGCCGGCACGCTACGTGAGCGGCTATTTGCTCACCCAGCCGGCGCCCGGCACACAGCGGCTGCGCGGCAGCGACGCATCCCACGCCTGGGCGGCCGTGTACGTGCCCGACCTGCCGCCGGGCCAGCGCTGGTGCGACCTGGACCCCACCAACCGTCGCGCCGGCTGGCACTCACCCGGCGAAGACTATGTGACCCTAGCCACCGGGCGCGACTTTGGTGATGTGTCCCCCATGCGCGGCGTGATCCACGGCGGCGCCAGCCACACCCTGACCGTGGGCGTCACCGTGGAGCCGGCGCTCAACCAGCCATCGAGCGGAAGCCAATCGCAAAGCCAGACACAGCATCATTCGCAGACTCAGTCGCAAAGCCAGAGTGCTACAGTAACCATAGCTAAACCCTGAGTCAGCACAAGGCCTACAGCCCTATTTAACCTGTATTTTTTTGGAGACCCCACCATGAGCATTTACGACAAACTGGCTGAACTCAACATCACCCTGCCACCGGTGGCCGCGCCGGCCGCCGCCTATGTGCCCTTTGTGCAAACCGGTAACCTGGTTTTCTTGAGCGGCCACATTGCCAAACAAGACGGCAAGGTCTGGGTCGGTCAGTTCGGCAAGACCATGAGCACGGTCGAGGGCCAGGCCGCCGCCCGCGCCGTGGCCATCGACCTGCTGGGCACGCTCCACGCCGCCGTGGGCGACCTCAACCGCGTCACCCGCATCGTCAAGCTGATGTCGCTGGTCAACTCCACCGCTGACTTTACCGAGCAGCACCTGGTGACCAACGGCGCCAGCGAACTCATTGGCCAGCTGTTCGGCGCACGCGGCGCCCATGCCCGCAGCGCTTTTGGCGTGGCGCAAATCCCGCTGGGGGCCTGCGTTGAAATCGAGATGATTGCCGAGGTGGGTTGACTTTACCGCTTTGCCAACCAAGCGCGCGTGTCAATGGCAGACATGGGTCTGGCGTGAAGGTAGCCTTGCACTTCATCACAGGAATTCATGTGCGCCAACTCGGCGTGCGTTTCGACGCCTTCGGCAACCACCTCCAAGGACAGGCTCCTGGCCAGAGAAACAATCGCATGCACGATGGCCCGGTTGGCCGGCAACTTGTCAATGTCACGCACAAAGGACTGATCAATTTTCAGTCGGTCAAAGGGGAATCGCCGCAAATAGCTGAGATTGGAGAAGCCCGTGCCAAAGTCATCGATGGCGAGCTGAACGCCAATCAACTTCAGCTCGCACAGTATGTTCATGACATTGTCTGCGTTGTGCATCGCGACGTTCTCAGTCAATTCAAGTTCGATGTAACTCGGATCGACCCCCGTTTCCTCAATCACCGTACGCACAACGTCAACGAAGTCTTCGCGTCGGAACTGCACGGCCGAGATATTGACTGCCATCCGCAGCCGATGAGGCTGGCATAAGGACCATTCACGTTGCTGCTGACAGGCTTCCCGCAGGACCCATTTGCCGATGTCAACGATCATCCCACTGCTTTCAGCGATTTCGATGAAGGAAGAGGGCTGGAGCAGCCCCAGTTGGGGGTGCTTCCAGCGCACCAGTGCTTCGACACCGACAATGCCGCCGTTCGCCGTGTTCAACTGGGGCTGGTAGTGCAAAACCAGTTCCTCCCGCTCGATGGCATACCTGAGGTCTGCTTCGAGCGACAGTTGATCGCTGGTGTGCATTGACAGTCCGGGCTGGTACACACGGTAGGCATTGCATCCGCTGACCTTGGCCTCGTACATGGCTGCGTCAGCTTTGGCGAGTATGTTGCTGCTGTCTCGCTCATCAGTCGGGTAAATCGCAAGCCCCAGGCTGACGGTAATGAACACTTCGCGGTCGAGAATATGAATGGGCGAGCAGAAGGACTCGATGATTCTTTGCGCAGTGATGTTGGCGTCGCTTGCGAGCTCCAGATCATGGAGTAAAACAGCAAACTCATCACCACCCAGCCGGGCAACGGTGTCGTTATCACGGACGCAAGTCGCTAAGCGCTCGGCGATGGCCTGCAGGAGAAGGTCGCCAAACCGATGCCCCATCGTGTCGTTGATGAGTTTGAAACGGTCCACATCGATGAACATGACGGCCACCAAGGTCTTGTGTCGATCAGCGTCGCGACAGGCCATGTGAAGGCGGTCGTTCATCAGCATACGGTTGGGGATTTGGGTCAACTGATCGTAGTGCGCCAAGTAGTAAAGTTCGGCTTGCTTGCGTTGCGTGATGTGGTTAAGCAGATCATGGCCATTGCCCACGCCCAAATATTTTCCATTCTCTGTGACGACGAAGCCAGTGACCATGTGCCGCATACCGGCATTGATGATGATCGCCGCCACATCGTCAATCGTGGTGGCCGCGTCGACCAAAATCGGCTGCATGTTGATGAATGCCACATGCTCACCCAGCTGATCAAGTCGTTTTTTTCCGAAAAGTTCGTTTGAGTACTGCCGGCTGAAATACTCGATATAGGCGTATCGTTCAATCAGGGCGTAGGCCCTGCCGTTCTGGTCTACCACTGGGAGGACTGCGAGGTCTTCGTTTTCTTGAAACTGCCTCAAAACATCACTGCAAAGCATTTTCCCGGTCACCGGCTTCAGCATTTGGTGCAATTGCCTGACAGAGGGGGAGTCCTGCATCGCTTTGACGTTCAAGTAGGTGGTTTTTGTCACACCTGACTTGGCTGGCTGGGCGTGTGTCAACGTTACAGCCACTGGCGGAACGCTGAACAATGCCGTAACGCCTGGTTCTGGTTTGAGCATCATTTTCTTAAATTTGATAGCGTCAAAAGGATCACACAATGCAGTTTCGTTTTTGTGACAATTGGACCCGAAAGTCTACGCCTCCCGGCCAAGAGCCGCGCAATGGTCATACCAAAACAAGGTGCTTTTCACCCAGCCTCACCCTGACGAATAGAGTACCTGGGCAGCCCCAGGCTGACCATGGTGCTCAAAGCAGCCACGCCGGCGCAGAACCAAAACGCCGCCTGCGTGCCCTGCGCCAGTCCTTGGCGGGCAGCGTCGAGCAGGCTGAACGGGTCCAGGCTCAGGGTCTGGGCCAGGGCGCGCATCTCCAGTTCGTCCTGCTGCCGGATCAGCAGTTGCGGGGTGGCCAGCAGTTCCAGCAGCCGGGGGTGGCCGATGTGCGCGGCGGCCACCGTGGCGGCAATGCGCCCCTGGTAAACCGAATTGACCACCGCACTGGCCAGCCCGATACCCACCATGCTGCCCACGGTGCGGGTGAACTGCGACAGGCCGCCGGCCACGCCAAAATGCTGTCGGCCCACCGCCTCCATCATCTGCAGCGTCAAATTGGGCAGCTGAAAACCCAGACTGATCCCACACAGCGCAAACACCAGCATCATCCAGACCAATGGCGTCTGCGCGCTCAGTTGGGTCAGCAGCAAGCAGCCCAGCACCATGCCGGCCTGGCCCATGGTGATCAGGCGCTCGGCGCGGCGCAGCCGGGGCAGGATGCGGGCGTTGGCAATGCTGCCCACGGTGATAAACACCAGCAGCGGCGTCATCACATAACCAGCCTCCTTGGGCGACAGATGAAAACTGCCCTGCAGCAACAGCGGCGTGTAAAACACCAGCAAAAACATGGTCATGCCCGAGCCGGCGCTGAGCAGCATCAGGCGACGGGCCACGGCGTTGTCCATCACGTCGGGCGGGATCACCGGCGCAGGGGTGCGGTACTGGTGCCGCAAAAAGGCCCAGGTCAGCAGCGCGGTGGCGATCCACAGACCGGCCGACAGCGCGTTGAACAGGCCATGGGCCTGGCTTTGCTCGGCGCTGAACAGCAGGCCACACACCGCCGTGGTCAACAGAGCGGCGCCCCAGCCATCCAGGCGGCGGTCGCCATCGCCGTGGCGCACTGGCGGCAGGTAGGCCCAGACCATGGCAAAGGCGGCCAGCGCCACGGGCAGGTTGGCGTGGAACACATAGCGCCAGCTGGCGTGCTCGGACACCCAGCCGCCAAACGACGGCCCCACCGCCATGGCCAGCCCGTAAGCGGCCGACATGTAGACCTGCCAGCGCAGGCGCTCGGCACTCTGGGGAAACAGATCTGCCACGCTGGCCGAGGCGACCCCCAAAAAAATACCGCCAGCCAGGCCCTGCACGCCACGCGCCAGGATGAGCTGCACCATGCTCTGCGACAGCCCACAGGCCAGTGAGGCCAGCGCGAACAGGGCCACCGCCACCAGCAAGAAGGGTTTACGGCCATACAGGTCGCCCAGCCGGCCGGCGAGCGGAATCATCACCGTGTTGCCCACCAGGTAAGACGACGCCGCCCAGGGGTAGAGGTCGTAGCCCTGCAGATCAGCCACGATGCGCGGCATGGCGGTACCCACCACCGAGGTGTTGAGCGCGGTCAGCATAAAGGCCAGACAGATGCCCATCATGGCCGCCAGGTTGACGGCAAAGCTTCTGGGCGGCACCGCCTGCGGCGGGGCGGGGTTCAGAGGCGCTGACATGCTTGCGCCGCCACGGCCTGCAGTTGTTCGGCGGGCACCTGGTCCGGCGCAATCTCGGCCAGCGGCACCAGCACAAAAGCGCGTTGCCCCATGCGCGGGTGCGGAATGGTCAGCTGCGCGCTGTGCACCTGGGCATCACCGTAGAGCAGGATGTCCAGGTCCAGCGTGCGCGGCGCGTTACGGTAGGGGCGTTCGCGCCCGGCCTGTTGCTCTAGCTGTTGCAGCAGGGCGAGCAGACCAGGGGCCGTGCAGGTGGTTTGGACGGCTGCGACCGCATTGAGGTAATCGGGGCCGGACGAGTCAACCGGCGCCGTGCGGTACAGCGATGAACTGGCGCTCAGCTGGCAGCCTTCCAGGCGCCCGATGGCGGCCAGGGCCCAACGCAGCGTGGCCTGGGCATCACCCAGGTTGGCGCCCAGAGCCACATAGGCGGTGACTGCGGCTCGATCCACCCGCTTACTGGCCCACCTGGCCCTGGTTGCCCTCGCCAGCACCGCCCTCACCCGTGCCGCCATCCCCCGCGTCTCGGCGCGCGCCAGAACGGCGCCGGCGCCGGCGTTTGGGCGCGGCGCCGTCTTGGGGCGAGCCGTCATCCGGCTGCGGGCCGGCTGGGCTGGCAATTTCAGAGTCAGGTGCGGCGTGAGGTGCGGCAGCGCGGGGTACCCGGTGCACGCGGGGCGCACGCGGGCGCTGTTGCTGCTCTTCGCGCACCTGGTCCACCATGTCCTGGCGCAGGGTGTCGTCGGCCAGGCTGAACTCCTGCCACCAGTCGGCCAGCAGCTCGTCAATCTCGCCCACGTCGGCGCGCAGGCGCATGAAGTCAAAGGCCGCCCGAAAACGCGGCTGCTCCACCAGGCCGAAGGGCGCGCTGCCGATGCGCTTGTCAAAGCGCGGCTGCATCATCCAAATCTCGCGCATGTCGGCGGCCAGCTTGCCGCGGCCCGACACATCGCCGATGCGGGCGTTGAAGGCATCGTCAATGGCGTCCTGCAAGGCCGGGTGCGCATGCTGGCCTTGCGCAAGGCGTTGGGCCCAGCCGTCGCGCACGTCGGCCCAGAGCACGCAGGCCAGCAAAAAGCTGGGTGCTACCGGTTTGCCCTCGCCCACCCGGCGGTCGGTGTCTTTGAGCGCGGCACTCACAAAGGGCTGCCCCACCCGCTCCACCACCACGTCCAGCAGCGGGTAGATGCCGCGCGCCAGCCCCAGCAGCTTGAGCTGGTCGATGGAGGCCAGCGCGTGCCCGGTCTGCAGCAGCTTGAGCATCTCGTCAAACAGCCGGCTTTGCGGCACGTCGGCCAGCAGTTCGTGGCTTTTGACCAGCGGTGCCGAAGTTTTGGGCTCAAGCTTGAAGCCCAGGCCGCTGAGCTTGGCCGCAAAGCGCACGGCGCGGATGATGCGCACCGGATCTTCGCGGTAACGCGTGGCCGGGTCGCCGATCATGCGGATGATGCGCTTTTTGGCGTCTTCGATGCCGTGGTGGTAGTCGACCACGATCTGCGTCTGCGGGTCGTAGTACATGGCGTTGATGGTGAAATCCCGCCGCACCGCGTCTTCTTCCTGCGGGCCCCAGACGTTGTCGCGCAGCACCCGGCCCGAGGCGTCCACCGCATGCTTCATGCCGGCCAGCTCGTTCTTGCTGGTGCGCTCATTGCCGGCCACGGCTTCGGCGGCGGCGTTGTCCATGTAGGCGCGAAAGGTGGACACCTCGATCACCTCATGCTCGCGACCCCGGCCGTAGACCACGTGCACGATGCGAAAACGCCGCCCAATGATGAAGGCGCGACGAAACAGACCCTTGACCTGCTCGGGGGTGGCATTGGTGGCCACGTCAAAGTCCTTGGGCGCCAGCCCCACCATCAGGTCGCGCACCGCACCGCCCACGATGTAGGCCTCAAAACCGGCGCCCTGCAGGGTGCTGACCACGTTGCGCGCCCGCTCGTCCACCAGCGTGGGGTCGATGCCGTGGCGGTCCACGGTCACCTCTTCACGTTTGCCAAAGGGCAATTTTTTGGCTTTGGGCGCGCCAGAGACTTTGCCCAGCAGTTTGTCGATGAATTTTTTGATCATGTGAAGGAAAGGGGGAACAGATCGAGTATGCGCCATCGGCGCGCCTCGGCGATGGCGCGCAGGCGGGCATCGGGGTTGGTGGCCACAGGGTGGGTCACGGTGTCCATCAGACTCAGGTCGTTGATGGAATCGGTGTAGAAGGTGCTTTCCACGTCAGCCCAGGTCAGCCCGCGCAGCTGCAGCCATTGCTGCACACGGGTCACCTTGCCTTCGCGGGCAGACGGCACCCCGGCAATTTCGCCAGTGATCCAGCCACTGCCGCCGGCTGCCGCATCGCGCACATCACGCGCCAATTCCACCGCAATCAATTCAGCCACGCCAAAGGCCTGCGCAATTGGGCGGGTGACAAACTCATTGGTGGCGGTGACGATCAGCACGGTGTCGCCGGCCTGCTGATGGGAGCGCACCAGGGCCAGCGCCTCGGGCCGGATGGCAGGCTCGATCACGCTGCGCATGAACTGGGCATGGGCGGCCTCGGCTTTGAGAGCACCTTGGCGGCGCACGGCGTCGGTGGCGAAGCGCACATAGTCGTGGATGTCCAGCGTGCCGGCCTTGTAATGGGCGTAAAACTCGTCATTGCGCCGATTGAAGTCGACCGGGTCGGTCCAGCCGATGGCGGTGGTGAACACGCCCCAGGCGTAATCCGAGTCGATCGGCAGCAGCGTGTGGTCCAGGTCGAACAGGGTCAGCTTCACGGCGTCAAGCCTCGTCCATCATGGCTTTGATCAGCGGGATGGTGATGGCCCGTTTGGTTTGCAGCGAGTAGCCGTCCATCAGGTCCAGCAGTTCCATCAGGCTGCCCAGGTCGCGGGCGAAGCGGGTCAGCATGAAGTCCATCACCTCGTCACTCAAAAACACGCCGCGCTCGTCGGCCGCCTGGCGCAGCACGGCGCGCCGGTCGGGCTCGCCCAGCAGTTGCAGGCCGAACAAATGCCCCCAGCCCAGCCGGGTGCGCAGGTCTTCGCGCAGGCGCAGCTCGCCCGGGGCCACATCGCCGGCGGCCAATACCCAGCGCTGGTGGGTCTGGGCATTGACAAACCAGTTGAAGGCGGCCTGCTGCTGGGCGGCGGTGTACAGGTGCACATCGTCGAGCAGCACGACTGCCCAATGCTCACTGAATCCGACGGGGTTGTGCACGCTGGCATCGAGCCAGCCCACCTCGGCCCCCTGTTCGCTCAGGGCGTGTTTGACAGCCCGCAGCAGGTGGGTTTTGCCGCTGCCGCCCACACCCCAAAGGTAAGTGGGCACCGGCGAGCGTGGGGTTTGAAGATCGAACGGACCCAGCCACAGTTGCAGGTGCCGCAGCACGGTCTCATTGGGGCCGGCAAAAAAATTGTTCAGCGTCGGGCCGCTGGCCAGGCCGATATCGAGCGCAATTTGCTGCATCCCCGGTTCACGCTTGGTAGAGCTTACTCGCCAGATAACCGGCACGGGCCCGCCGCATAGCCACCAACAGCACGGCGCTGGCCGGCAGGGCCACCAGCACACCGACAAAGCCGAACAACTGGCCAAAGGCCAGCAGGGCAAAGATGACCGCCAAGGGGTGCAGGCCGATGCGCTCGCCCACCAGCCGGGGCGTGAGGAACAGGCTCTCGATCAGCTGACCCAGGCCATACACCACCGCCACCATCAGCAGGGCATAAGACGGGCCATGGGTGCCGGCAAATTCCAGCAGGCCGGCCAGGGTGGCCAGCACCAGGCCCAGGCCAAAGCCCAGGTAAGGCACAAAGATGGCCAGGCCGGTGAACACGCCGATGGGCAAGGCCAGATCCAGCCCAAACAGCGCCAGCCCCACACTGTAGAAGGCCGCCAGCAGCACCATCACCAACAACTGCCCGCGCAGGTACTGGCCCAGCACCTCGTCGGCCTCGCTGGTGAAGCCGTCCACGCCGCCGCGCAAGCGCGGCGGCACAAACTCCAGCGCCCGTGCCACAAAATGGTGCCAGTCCATCAACAGGTAAAACAGCGCAACCGGCACCAGCACCGCGTTGCCGATCAAGGCAAAGGCCAGGCTGCCACCCAGCTTGACCGAGGCCATCACCGAGCGCAGCGCGTCCTCGTAGTTGCCGCTGAGGTACTCCATGACATAGACCTTGATGCTGGCCACGTCCATCGAAAATTTGACGTTGAACTGGGCTAGCGCCGGTTTGAGCGTGCTGTTCAGGCGCTCCAGCAACACCGGCACCTGTTCCCGTAGCAGGGGCAGCTCCTTGGCCAAAATGGGCACGATCAGCAGCACCATGCCCAGCAAGGCCACGATGAAGAGCAACTCCACCAGCACCACCGCCACGATGCGCGGCAGCCAACCCCGGCCCAGCTTGTCAAGCCAATCCACCAAAGGGGTGAGCGCATAGGCCAGCACAGCGGCGACCACAAAGGGGGTGAGCACCGGGGCCAGCAGCCACAGGGCCAAGACCAGCGCCAGTCCGATACCGGCCCAGGCGGCAACTCTTTTTTGGGTGGGGGTGAAGATCATGGTCGAGGGCAGCGGGGGCGAACCCGTAAAATCCGTCCCAATTCTATCGGGCTGCTTCCCCACCTCAGCCCGCGCCACCGACATGACGACCTCCCCTACCCCCTCCCCCCTGTCTTACAAGGACGCCGGCGTTGACATCGACGCGGGCGACGCGCTGGTCGAGCGCATCAAACCGCTGGCGCGCAAAACCATGCGCGAAGGCGTGCTGGCAGGCATTGGCGGCTTTGGCGCACTCTTTGAGGTGCCCAAGCGCTACCGGGAGCCAGTGCTGGTCAGCGGCACAGACGGCGTGGGGACCAAGCTCAAGCTGGCGTTTGAGTGGGGTATGCACGACACCGTGGGCATCGACCTGGTGGCCATGAGCGTGAACGACGTGCTGGTGCAAGGCGCCGAGCCGCTGTTTTTTCTGGACTATTTCGCCTGCGGCAAGCTCGATGTGGACACCGCCGCCGCCGTGGTGGGCGGCATTGCGCGGGGCTGCGAGCTGTCCGGCTGTGCCCTGATCGGCGGTGAAACCGCCGAAATGCCAGGCATGTACCCAGCCGGCGAGTACGACCTGGCCGGTTTTGCCGTGGGCGTGGTCGAAAAGGCCAACATCCTGACCGGGCAAGGCGTTCAGACCGGCGATGTGGTGCTGGGTCTGGGTTCCAGCGGCGTTCATTCCAATGGCTTCAGCCTGGTGCGCAAGTGCATCGAGCGCGCTGGCGAAGCGCTGCCGGCCATGCTGGACGGCCAGCCCTTCCGGCAGGCGGTGATGGCGCCGACCCGGCTCTACGTGAAAAGCGTCCTGGCGGCGCTGGCTGCGCACCCCATCAAAGCGCTGGCCCACATCACCGGCGGCGGCCTCCTGGAAAACATCCCGCGGGTGCTGCCAGACGGCCTGGCAGCGCAGCTGGCCAAGGGCAGCTGGCCGCAAAGCGAGCTGTTTGTCTGGCTGCAACACACAGCCGCCATCGACGACCTGGAGATGAACCGCACCTTCAACAACGGCATTGGCATGGTGGTGGTGATTGCCGCTGACCAGGCCGAAGCCTGTGCGGCCAGCCTGCGCGCCTCGGGCGAGCAGGTTTACCGCATCGGCGCCATTGCGGCCCGGGGCGACGGCCCGGCTGTGCGGGTCAGCTGACCCGCCCTCAGTGGCGGGCCTGGCGCAGGGCTTGCACCCGCTCACTGATGGCGTGCAGGTCCATGCTGTCATCGGCGCGCGACAGATAAACCTCCAAATCGGCCAGCGCCAGCGCGGTTTGGCCCCGCTCGGCCTGCGCCAAGCCGCGGTCGCGGTACTCGCTCCAGGCCTGGGGCAGCAGCGCAATCAAGCGGTCCTGCACCAGGATGAAGCGCGGCCAGTCTTCTTGGGTGCGGTGAATTTCTTTCAGGTTGCGCAGCATGCGGGCGATGATGTCACGCGGCGGCGCGGCCTGCAGGTACAAGCCGATAGGCGCCTCAAAGTCCTCGGAGAGGCTGCTGCGGCGGCGGTAGGGCTCCAGCCGCTCGTTCAGGTCTTCTCGGCTCAGCGACTGACCGCTCATGGGGTCCATCACCACCTGGCCACGCGGCAGGTTGACCTTGAGCATGAAATGCCCTGGAAAAGCCACGCCGCTGGCGTTCAGGCCCAGCCCGATGGCCAGCTCCAGCCACAGCACCGCCAGCGAAATCGGGATACCACGCCGGGTGCGCAACACCACATTCAAACAACTGTTGTCGGGGTCGTAGTAGTTGTTCAGGTTGCCGCCAAAGCCCAGATCCTGGTAAAAAAACCGGTTCAGCGCCCGCAGTCGTTGCAAAGCCGGCGCGTCGGGCGGCACCCGTCGTTTCACGCGTTCAAGTAACTGGTCCAACTCGCCCAGCACCTGCTGGATGTCCAGCTCGGGGTACTCGTCCTGGGCCAGCGACGCGGCAGCTTCCAGCAGCGGAAAATTGGTGTCGCTGTGCACCAGGGTCGCAAAGTAGGTCAGCGGGGTGGGAACATCGAATCGGATGGACATGGGACTTTGTAACGGCGCCGAGCGTCGGCGTCAACTGGTTTTGTGCGGCAGTGGTGTGAAGCGACAGTCTAGCGCCGGAAGAGTTGCCGCAACGGCAGGCCCAGCAGCCTGAGCGCTATGAAATAAAGAGCGCCTGAGCCAAGCAGCACGAGGGCCATCAGCCCAATTCGCTCCAAACTATGGGCGCGCAGGGCGGTCCAGTCGACGCCCTGAGAAGCCGACAGCAAAAACACCGCCAACAGGCTGCAGGCGGCCAGAATGCGGGCAGAGAACAGACCCCAGCCGGGCGCGGGCCGGTAGCTGCCGCGCCGCATCAGGCCGACCAGCAGCCACAGCGCATTGAGGCAGGCCCCCAGCCCAATGGACAGGGCCAAGCCCGCGTGCTGCAGCGACGGCACCAACACCATATTGAGCAACTGGGTCACCACCAACACCACCACGGCAATCTTGACCGGCGTGCGGATGTCCTGACTCGCATAAAAACCGGGCGCCAGCACTTTGATCGCCACCAAGCCCACCAGGCCCACGCCATAGCCCATCAGGGCTGCGGTGGTTTGGGCGACATCGCGATCGGTGAACGCACCGTAGTGGTAAAGCACCGCCACCAGCGGCTTGGAAAAGGTCAGCAGGGCCACCGCGCAGGGCAAGGCCAGCAGCAGCACCAGGCGCAAACCCCAGTCCAGCATGGCGGTGTAGGCCTGGGTGTCTTGCGCCGCCCGGGCTGCCGCCAACTGTGGCGTCAGCACCACGCCCAGAGCCACGCCCAACAGTGCAGTGGGGAACTCCATCAGCCGGTCGGCGTAGCTGAGCCAGCTCACGCTGCCAGGCGTCAGGTGCGAGGCGATCTGGGTGTTGATCAGCAGCGACACCTGCGCCACGCTCACCCCCAGCAGGGCGGGCGCCATCAGGCTGGCGATGCGCCGGGTGCCGGGGTCTGACCAGGCCAGGCGCAGCGCCGACCAGCCCAGCCCGATGCGGGGCAGCATGCCGAGTCGGTGCAGGCCCCAGATTTGCGCGCCCAACTGGAGCAGACCACCCAGCATCACGCCGGCCGTCAGGGCATAGATGGGCTCCAGCCCCTGTCGGGCCAACCAAGGAGAGCCCCAGACCATGGCGGCGATCATGGCCAGATTCAGCAAAACCGGTGTGGCGGCAGGCAGGGCAAAGCGCCGCCAGGTGTTGAGCACGCCAGCGGCCAAGGCCACCAGCGACATAAAGGCGATGTAGGGGAACATCCAGCGGGTCATGAACACTGCCGCCTCAAAGCCGCGCGGCGACTGTTGCAGGCCGCTGGCCATGGCCCACACCAGGATCGGGGCGCCGGCCACCCCCAACACACAGGTCAGCAGCAGAGCCCAAGTGAGCACAGTGGCCACCCGGTCCACCAGCAAGTGGGTGGCGGCATCGCCATGCTGTTGTTTGCTGGCGGCCAGCACGGGCACAAAGGCCTGGCTGAAGGCGCCCTCGGCAAACAGGCGCCGGAACAGGTTGGGGATGCGGAAGGCGACGTTGAAGGCGTCGGTCATGGCGCTGGCGCCAAACATCGAGGCCATGAGCAGCTCGCGCGCCAGGCCGGTGATGCGGGAGGCCAGGGTCAGCAGCGAAACGATGGACGCAGATTTGAACAAGCTCACGCGCTCAGTGTAGCCCCTGCTAGAATCGCGGGCTTTGCTGGCATCATCCTCAAACACAAGGAACTACTTATATGGCATCTGGAAAACCCAAGAAAAAGAACCCGCGCCTGGCGTCGGGCCGTAAACGTGTCCGTCAGGACATCAAGATCAACGCTGCCAATACCTCGCTGCGTTCACAGTACCGCACTGCGGTCAAGAACGTCGAGAAAGCCGTGCTGACTGGCGACAAAACCAAGGCCACCGAAGCCTTTGGCAAGATGCAAGCCGTGGTAGACACTGTGGCTGACAAGGGCATCTTCCACAAAAACAAGGCCGCTCGCGACAAGAGCCGCCTGTCGACCAAGGTGAAAGCCTTGGCCACCCAAGCCGCCTGAAACCGGGCGCTTCGCACGAATCCCCCTGACCGGGGCTTCGCCGTTTGAACGGGGTGCGCTGTCAGCAAAAGCAAAAGAGCCGTCGCAAGACGGCTTTTTTGTTTGTCTTTCGTATCATCGCGGTCATTGCGCTGGCCTGACAGCCAGCCCTCAACCTTCACCCTGCCGGCTCACCATGAACATCGGACTCACCGCCACCCGCATTGCCCAACGCGCGCCGAGCAGCCTGGCGCTGTTCGATGGCGAGCGGACCATGGACTACGCCACCCTGGACCATCGCAGCAACCGTTTGGCCCATATGCTGCGCACAGGCTGCCAGTTTGCCAAGGGTGAGCGCGTCGCGCTGTTGGTGCACAACTGCATGGAAGTGGTCGAGGTGATGGTGGGCGTCAGCAAGGCGGCCATGGTCTATGTGGGTCTGAACTTTCGCATGACCGAGACCGAGCTGGTCTCGGTGCTGGCCAATGCCGAGCCCCGCATGCTGATCACCGAGCCGGAGTTTGAGGCCATGGCGCGGCGACTGGCGGCTGCCCGCCACATACCGGTGCTGGTGCTGGCGCCGGGCGGCAGTTATGAGGCCGCGCTGGCTGCAGCCAGTGGGGCCTTCGCGCCCTGGGCCTACACCGCCTTCCCGCAAGACCACTTTGCCATCGTCTACACAAGCGGCACCACCGGCCTGCCCAAGGGCATTTTGTTCGATCATGCAGCGGCGATGCAGCACGGCACGGTGGCCTCCCTGGAGTACGAGATCACAGCCAGCACGCGTTACCTGATCCAGATCCCCCACAATTCATGCGTCAACATCACCATCGTGCCGACCCTGCTCGCCGGTGCTGCGGTGGGTTTTGCCGAAAGCCGCGGCTTCAGCGGCCCCAAACTGTGCGAGACGGTTGAACGCCACCAGGTGACCCACACCTTCCTGGTGCCGACCATGTTGGCGACGCTGCTGGAGCAGGACCCGGGCGACTTTCCGCGCCGCCTGGCCTCGATCACCACCCTGGGCTACGGTTCCTCACCGATTCCAGCGGAGCGGCTGCGCACCTTGATCGCGAAATACGGCCCCATCTTCATTCAACTCTATGGCATGGCAGAGATCGCCTCCATCGGCACGCTGCTGCGCAAGCAGGACCATGTGCATGCGCTCACCGACAAGCCGCAATTGCTGGCCTCCTGCGGCCGGCCTTCATTTGCCACCACGGTCCGGTTGGTCGGCCCGGACGGTGCGGATGTGCCGGCCGGCGAAGCCGGTGAAATCATTTTTGGCGGCCCGCACACCATGCAGGGCTACTACCGCGAGCCGGAACGCACGGGCAAGGCGCTGATCGATGGCTGGCTGCATTCGGGCGACGTGGGCCGCATCGATGACGAGGGCTACTGCTACATCGTCGACCGCATCAAGGACCTGATCATCCGGGGCGGCTACAACCTAGCGCCCAGCGAGGTAGAAACCGTGCTGTACACGCATCCGGCGGTGCTGGATGCCGCAGTGGTGGGCATCCCTGATGACAAGTGGGGCGAGGCCGTGCTGGCGGTCGTGGCGCTCAAGCCCGGGCAGTCGGCTACCGCCGATGAATTGTTGCAACTGTGCCGCGCCTCCACGCTGTCGTCCATCAAACAGCC